>NZ_MCIG01000150.1 GCF_001705035.1 Curtobacterium sp. UCD-KPL2560
CCACCTCCCCACCMGACCCCCAGCACCACGAGACCCGCACCACGAACGGAGCCTCCATGCGCACCACCACCCGACTCGGCGTCGCGACCGCCGCCCTCGCCGCGACCGCCATCGCCCTCACCGGGTGCGCCGCCGGCTCGTCCGGCAGCAGCACGAGCACCGCCAGCGCGAAGGCCGCCACCGGCCCCGCCGTCGACCTGTCCTCCGCCTGCCCCGCGAAGATCGTCGTGCAGACCGACTGGAACCCCGAGGGCGAGCACGGGCACCTGTACGAGATGCTCGGGCCGAACCCGACGATCGACGCCTCCGGCAAGACCGTGACGGGCGACCTGTACGCCAACGGGAAGTCGACGGGCGTGCAGCTCGAGATCCGCGCCGGCGGCCCGGCGATCGGCTACACCAAGGTCGCCTCGCAGATGTACCAGGACAAGTCGATCACCCTCGGCTACATGTCGACGGACGAGCAGGTGCAGTTCTCCGGCAACCTGCCCACCACGGCCGTCTTCGCCGAGAACGACCAGTCCCCGATGTCGATCATGTGGGACCCGGCGACGTACCCGAAGGTCGACAGCATCGCGAGCCTCGGCAAGGCGCTCGAGAAGGACGGCGGCGTCGTCCGCTACTTCAACGGTGCCGCGTACATGACCTACCTCGAGCAGTCCGGCGTCCTGCCGAAGAGCGTCCTCGACGGCAGCTACGACGGCACCCCGGCGAAGTTCGTCTCCGCGGGCGGCAAGGACGCCCAGCAGGGCTTCGCGACCGCCGAGCCGTACATCTACCAGAACCAGGTCGCGGCCTGGGGCAAGAAGGTCGACTACGCGCTCGTCTCGAGCACCGGCTGGAACCCCTACCCCGAGGCGATGAGCGTCCGGACCGGCGACCTGGCGAAGCTGACGCCGTGCCTCAAGGCGCTCGTGCCCGTCATGCAGCAGGCGGACGTCGACTACCTGAAGGCCCCGCAGGCCACGAACGACCTCATCACGAAGCTCGTGCAGCAGTACAACAACGGCTGGACGTACGACGCGAAGGTCGGCGCGTTCGCGGCGAGCCAGATGGTGGAGCTCGGGCTCGCGAAGGACACCGACGGCTACATCGGCTCGATGGACGAGCAGCGCATGCAGGACTTCATCGCGAAGGCGACCCCCGTCTTCGCCGGCACCGGTGACGTGAAGAGCGACCTGAAGCCGTCCGACCTGTACACGAACGAGTTCCTCGACAAGACGATCGGGCTCGGCAACTGACGCGGGTCGGCCGAGCCGACCGCACGGAGCCGACCGACTGCCGGACGGGAGGCGCGGAGCACGCCCGCCCCGCGCCTCCCGTCCGCCGTCCCCGCACCAC
>NZ_MCIG01000016.1 GCF_001705035.1 Curtobacterium sp. UCD-KPL2560
CGCGGACGGACGGGAGGCGCGGCGCGGACGGACGGGAGGCGCGGTGCCAGCCGGCACCGCGCCTCCCGTCCGTCACGTGGTCACCGCGACCGCTCGGTGTGGCCGAGCGCGTCAGGCGCGGGGCGCACCGCGCTCCGCGTCGGCACCGACCTCCGTGTCGGCAGCGCGGTCGGCACTGTCCGGGGCCGCGCTCGTGGCCGCGCCGGGAGCCGTCGCGCCGGCCCGGCCGGCGCGCTGCGCCCGCTCGAGCTCGTCGGCCTCGGCTCCGCCGACAGCCTCGCCACGGGCGACCATGCCGGCCGTGTCCGACAGCGTGATCTGCGGCAGGAACAGGGCGAGCAGGAACGCGATCGCGATGAACGGCAGCAGGTACCAGAACACCGGCGCCAGGGAGTCGGCGTACGCGTTCACGATGCCGTCCTGCACGGCCTCGGGCAGCTTCGCGACCGTCGCCGGGTCGATGCTCCCCGCGGAGGACGCCGCGTCGGTCGCCGAGCCGCCGGCCGAGGTGAACACGTCGGTCAGCGCACTCGTCAGCCGGGCGGTGAACAGCGCACCGAAGACCGCGGTGCCGAGGGAGGCGCCGACCTCGCGGAAGTAGTTGTTCGTCGACGTCGCGGTCCCGACCTGGTCGGCCGGGACGGCGTTCTGCGCGACGAGGACGACCACCTGCATGATGAGCCCGAGCCCGGCGCCGAAGACGAACAGGTACGCGCAGATGAGCCAGATCGGGGTGTCCGCGGCGAGCTGCGTCATGGCGAGCATCGCGAGGGCGACGAGCACGGTGCCGACGATCGGGAACAGCCGGTAGCGACCCGTCTTCGTGATGAGGTTGCCGGACGCGATCGAGGTGCCGATGAGGCCGACCATCATCGGGAGCATGAGCAGACCGGAGACCGCGGCTGAGGTGCCCGACGCCATCTGCAGGAACGTCGGGACGAAGCCGATCGCCGCGAACATGCCGATGCCGAGCACGAGGCCGATGCCGGTCGCGAGCAGGAACGTGCGGTTGCGGAAGAACGACATCGGCAGGACCGGGTCCTCGACGCGCGACTCGACGAGCACGAGCAGCGCGGCCGAGACGACGAGTCCCGCGAACCAGCCCCACGTCTCGAGGGCGTCCCAGCCGTGGTCCTTGCTGCCGCCGAACTCCGAGAAGAACACCAGGCAGGTCGTCGCCGCGGACATGAGGACGACGCCGAGCACGTCGATCTTCTTCTCGGCCTTCTTGGTCGGCAGGGTCAGCGCGAACCAGGCGACGAAGAACGCCGCGATGCCGACCGGGATGTTGATGTAGAACGCCCAGTTCCAGGTGAGGTGGTCGACGAAGAAACCGCCGAGCAGCGGGCCACCGATCGCCGAGAGCCCGAAGATCGCGCCGAGCGGACCGAGGTACTTGCCGCGCTCCGAGGCCGGCACGATGTCGGCGATGATCGCCTGCGACAGGATCATCAGGCCGCCGCCGCCGAGGCCCTGCATGGCGCGGAACACCACGAGCTGCGTGAAGTCGCCCGCGAACGCGCACCCGGCCGAGGCGATCGTGAACAGCGCGATCGCGACGAGGAACAGGTTGCGGCGGCCGAGGACGTCACCGAACTTGCCGTAGATCGGCATCACGATCGTCGAGGCGAGCAGGTACCCGGTCGTCAGCCACGCCTGGTGCGCGACGCCGCCGAGCTCGCCGACGATGGTCGGCATCGCCGTGGAGACGATGGTCTGGTCGAGGCTCGACAGCAGCATGCCGGCGATCAGGGCGGAGAAGATGATCCAGATGCGGCGCTGCGTGAGGAGCAGCGGGCCGTCGGATCCGGGGCGGGCACGCTTCGTGCCCTGCGCGGTCGCGCTCATGCGGTGTGGTCCTGTCCGGTGGTGGTGACGGCCGCCCTGAACTGGCGGAGGTTCTCGGTGAGCAACACGTCGAACGTGGGGCCGGTCGCCTCGTCGTACGCGTCGTCGAAGTAGGTGCCGGCGGTGACCTTGAGCAGGCCGGCGGCGGCCTCGGCGACGAGCTGGGCGCGCCGGTCGTCGGGGTCGGTCCAGCCGAAGCGCTCCCGCACGGCCCGGCCCACCGCGGTGAGCTGGACGTCGGCGGCGGCGAGGAACTTCGCGACCATCACGGGCTCGCGCTCGAAGACCCGGCGGACCAGGGCCTCGTCGGCGCGGTCGAGCCCGACGACGTGCATCTGCTCGATGGCGAGCGCGACGATCGACCCGAGCGGGTCGAGGTCGCCCGGGACGAGCGAGCCCTCGGCGTAGGCGCGGAGCATCTGCTCCGACGCACCCTGCTCGATGCCGAGCACGGCGTCGTCCTTCGACGCGAAGTGGTTGAAGAACGTGCGCCGCGAGACGCCGACGGTCTCGCAGAGCTGCTCGATCGTGAAGCCGTGCAGCCCGTGCTCGATCGTCGCCCGGCGTGCCTCGACGACCATGCGTCGGCGCAGCGCGCGGGTGCGTTCGGTGGTGCTCACCGGGCAAGAATTGCACTCTGGCGCTGAGAGTGCAACAGGAGGACGGGTTACAGGGCCTTCGCGAAGCAGCGCGAGAAGGGCATGGTCGCCGCGTACGGCTCGTAGATCGGGATCGGCTCCCAGCCGGTCTTCTCGTACAGGGCGACGGCCTCGGGCTGCTTGTCCCCGGTCTGCAGGATCACGCGGGCGACGCCCTGCTCGCGGGCGATCTGCTCGCTCTCAGCCAGGAGCGCGGTCGCGGCGCCCTTGCCCCGCGCGGCGGCGAGCACGATGAGGCGCTTGAGCTCGACCTCGTCGCCGAGCCACCGGACGGCGATGTGCCCGAGGGCGCTGCCGTCCTCGTCGATGGCCAGGACCGAGGAGATCACGGTCGCCGGATCGACGGCGAGCACGCGGTTCCGCTCGGCGTTCACGGCGGGGTCCTCACCGGCGTTGCCGGGCCCGTAGCGCTCGTGCATCTCCTGGTCCATGGTGGCGCGGAGTTCCACGCCACGGGGGTCGTCCCAGCCGACGCGCTCGATCGTGATCACGATCGACCATCCTCGCACGCGCCGGCGACGGCGCCAGCGCCTCAGCCGAGCTCGGCGATCGGCCCCTCGCCCGCCCGCAGCGCCGCGAGCACGGCCGCGGCGTCGTCGTACACGACCGCGGCCCCGGCGTCCCGCAGCTCGTCGCCGCCGATGCCGCCGGTCATCACGCCGACGCACCGCACGCCGACCGTGCCGGACGCCTCGACGTCCCACATCGCATCGCCGACCATGACCGCACGCGACGGGTCGACGCCGACCTTGTCCAGCGCGACCTCGACGATGCCGGGCGCGGGCTTGGCCTCGCCGACGTCCTCCGCACTCGTCTCGGCGGTCACCCACGCGGCCGCGTCGAGGAGCTCGCGCAGCACGGACAACTCGGACTCGGGCGCGCTCGTGGCGAGGACGACCGCGTGCCCGCGCGCGGCGACCTCCTCGAGCAGCTCGCGCGCCCCGGGCAGCAGGCGCAGCTGCGGCATGTGCTCGGAGTAGTAGGCGGTGTGGAACTGCTTCGCCTGGTCGCGGACCTCGTCGGATGCGTCGGGCAGCAGCTCCTCGAGCAGTCGGCCCGAGTCCATGCCGATCGCGCGGTGGATGCGCCACGCGTCCACCGACTCACCGGCCGCCCGGAAGGCGCGCCACCACGCGTCGATGTGCGCGTAGTTCGAGTCGGCGAGGGTGCCGTCGATGTCGAAGAGGACAGCGGTCGTGGGAGCGTCAGCCATCCGTCCAGCCTGCTCCCCCTCTCACCGGTGCCCGCCCAGGCGCAGGCGACCGACCGGCACCGGGGCACCCGGTTGCGCGCCCGACGCAGCCCGCACCCGCCCGGCGCGCGCCCGCCCGGCCGGCCCGGTCGCTCAGACCTCGATCGACTCCCCCGACGCCAGGATCGTCACCGGCACCGTCCCGAGCATCTCCGGCCCGAGGAACCGCGCGGTCGACTGCTGCCCGACCTCGCTGAGCATCGCCTCGTGGATCTGCACGACACGCTCCGGCGCGACCGCGCGCACGTGGTCGACGGCCTCGGCCATGTGCGTCCACGGACCGCTCGTCGGCATGAGGAGCGTCGACACCGGCACGCCCGGCGCCAGGTACGCGTCGCCGGGGTGGAACACGGCACCGTCGACGAGGTACCCGACGTTCGCGACCACCGGCACGTCCCGGTGGATCACGGCGTGCTCCTCGCCGAACACCCGCACCGCGAACGGCCCGACCGAGAACGAGTCGCCGGCCTCGACCGCGACGACGCGTCCGTCGTGGTCGCCGAGCTGGTCGACGACCGGACGGGGTCCGCGGACGACGAGCGCGGGGTTCGCGGCGAGCCCGGCGCGCACGGCATCGACGTCGAGGTGGTCGAAGTGCTCGTGCGTGACGAGCACCGCGGTGGCGGCACGGACGAGGTCGGCCGCCTCGGGGGTGAACGTCCCGGGGTCGAGCACGATGGTCGCGCCGTCCCGCTCGAGGACGACCGTGGCGTGGTTGTACTTCGTCAGCTGCATGGCACCAGTCAACGCCCGGCCGCGCGACGGCATGCCGTCGCGCTCTGAGGGCCCGTTCAGTCGCGACGCGACCAGGGGACGGACGGGAGGCGCGGTACCGGCTGGCACCGCGCCTCCCGTCCGACCGTGGTCACGGTCGCGGTCGTGGCGACCGTCAGTTGCCGCGCACGTCGTCCGCAGCGCTCTTCGCGTGGTCCTGCACGTCCGACGCGGCGCCCTGCGCCTCGTCCTTGACGGTCTGGGCCGCGTCCTGCGCGGTGCCCTTCAGGTCCTGCGCGTGCTCCTTCGCCACGTCCCCGAGCTGCGAACCGACGTCCTTCGCCTGCTCCTTGACGTCCTCGACGAGGGGTGCGGCGCGGTCCTTCAGCTCACCGACCAGCTCCTCCTCCTTGTCCGTCGTGGGCAGCAGCGACGACACGAGCCACCCGGCACCGAACGCGATCAGGCCGACCGCGAGCGGGTTGCCCTTCGCCTTCGCGACGCCCTGGTGCGCGACGTCCTTCGCCTGCCCGGCGACGCCGGAGGCCGAGTCGGACACGCTCGACGCCGAGCCGGACACGCTCGACCGGGCGGAGTCGGCCGCGCCCATGACGGACTCGCGGACGCCCTGGAAGCGGCTCTTCACCTTCTCGGTCTGGCGGTGCGCGATCGACGACGGGCTGACCTTGTCGGCGAGCGCGTCGACGTCGGAGCCGAGCGTGCCGCGGGTGCGCTCGATGTCGGCGCGGATCTCATCTGGGGTGCTCATCGGTTCCTCCCGGTGTTCGGCTTGAGTGCTTCGGGGACTTCCTTGACGGTCTCGACCGTCTGCGGGGCGCCCTGGATCTCCTTGATCTCCCGGCGGCCGCGGACGGCGAGGACCGCCGCGACGATGCCGTACACGACGGCGATCACGACCGCCGACCACGCGTTGCCGATGAGGTACCCGAGACCCCACCAGGCGGCGATCGACAGGAACAGCAGGGCGAACAGCGCGGTGAGTCCGGCGCCGCCGAACATGCCGCCGGCCTTGCCCGCCTTCTTGGCCGACTGGGTCAGCTCGGCCTTGGCGAGGGCGACCTCCTGACGGAACAGCGTCGACAGGTCCTGGGACACGTCGGACAGCAGCTGGCCGAGCGGGGTCGTGGCCGCGCGCTCCTCGGGTGACGGCTCCGCGGCCGGGAAGCCCCCGGGCGTGCTCTGGCTCATGCGCCGTCCACCGTCCCGTCGGTGCGGTGCTCGGCTTCCTTCTCGTGCTTCACCTCGGCGGTGAGCGCCTTGGTCAGGCGGCCGGCGAGCAGCCCGGCGCCGGCGGCGAGCGCGATGAACGTTCCGGGGCGCTTCGCGGCGAAGGACTTCACCTCGCTGAGGAGCGAACCGGGGTCGCGGTCCTCGAGGTAGCCGGCGACCGAGGTGGCACGGGTCGACAGGTCGCGGACGACCTTCGACGCGAGGCCCTGCTCGTCGTCGTTCTCGGCCATCCGACCGAGCTGCTCGCCGAGGCTGCGGAGGCCCCCGGCGGCACGCTGCTGCTGGTCGGCGGCCTGGCCCTTGAACGTCTCGGACGCCTGGCCGTAGAGCTGCTTGGCGTGGTCACCGACCTCGGATGCGACGTTGGCCGCCTGCTCCTTGGCCGTGCCGGCGACGTCGGCCGCCTTGGCCTTCGCGTCACCGGCGACGTCCTGGGCGGCACCCTTGGCTGCGTCGGCCTTGCCACCGGAACCGGAGCCTGAGTCGCCGCCGGTCGGCCCGCCGGTGCTCGGGCCGGAGCCGGTCGTGCCGCCGATGCCGGACGACGGACCGCCGAGCGGGCCGCCGACGGCGTCGTCGAAGCCGCCGCCGGTCGTCGTGCTCGACGTCACGGGGGCTGCGGCGCCCGCGGCGGACGGTGTCGCGGGGAGCTGCTCGTCGGCGGGCAGCGCGTCGAGCGGCTCGACGTCGTCGAAGCCCTCGGGGCGGCGGACGGTGTCGTCGAAGGCGGCGTCGTCGAAGGTGCTGTCGCCGGACGGGGTGTCGGTCGAGCCGCCGGCGAAGGACGGGACGAAGACGCCAGGGCGCACCTCGTGGCCCTCGGCCGCTGCCGTCGCGTCGTGGATGGGCGTCCCGGAGTCGTTCCCGGGTGGGTTCGTGGTCATGGTCGGCCTTCCGGTCGGGTCGCCACGGGCAGGTCACCCGGGGCGTTGGAGCCGACCGTGCGCGGACCGCGCTGCGGCCTCGCCCAGGAACGCCACGGAGCGCGGATCCGTCCGTGCAACGCGGATCCTGCCGTCCGTCCAGCGCGGCTGCGGCAGGATCGCAGGGGTGCCGAGTGTGACCGTCGTCGTCCCGGTGCTCGACGACGCCGAGCACCTCGCCCGCTGTCTGCGTGCCCTGTCGGCGCAGACCCGACCGCCCGACGAGGTCGTCGTGGTCGACAACGGCAGCACGGACGACAGCGTCGCGGTCGCACGGCGTGCCGGGGCGGTCGTGCTGCACGAACCCGTCCGCGGCATCGCCCGGGCGTCCGCCCGCGGCTACGACCACGCCGCCGGCGACGTCATCGTGCGCCTGGACGCCGACTCGGTCCCGCCGCCCGGGTGGATCGCGACCGCCCTGCGGCTGCTCGAGCGGTCCGACGTCGTCGCGGTCACCGGTCCCGGACGCCCCTACGACGGCGGTCCCGTGGTGCGCCGCGTGTGGGACCTGCTCTACATGGGCCCGTACTTCGTGCTCGTCTGGTCGGCGCTCGGGCGGGCGCCCCTGTTCGGCTCGGCGACGGCCCTGCGGCGCTCGACCTGGACCGCGGCCCGTGGGCGCGTGCACCGGGACGACCCCGAGGTGCACGACGACGTCGACCTGGCGATGGCGTTCGACCCGGCCTGGCGGGTCGTGGTCGACCGTGCGCTCACGGTCGAGGTGTCGGCGCGGCCGTTCTCGGGCATCGGTTCGGCGCTGCTCCGCACGCGGCGGGCGTTCCACACGTTCCGGGTGAACGGGCGGCGGGCGAACCCGGTGCGGCGGTGGGCGCGGCGGTTCCGGGTCGCGTTCCGGCGTCGGGCCGGCGGGCGGTGGACGCACCGCTGACCCGGACGCACCACCGGACGAACGGTGCTCCCCGACACGCCATCGGTCCCGGTCGCACCGCTGACGCCGGACGCACGCCGGCCCCGGAAGCACCGCTGGCCCGGACGCACCGCACCCCCGGTCCACGGCGGGACCGGGGGTGCGGTGACGGCACGGGAGTGCCGACGGGTCAGACCCGCAGCGACACCGTCTCGCCGTCGACCTCGACGTGCACGAGGTCACCGGCGCGGACCGAGGACGGCAGCTGCACGGTGTCGAGGCCGAGCGCCCCGACGACGTCGGCGCCGAGCTCCTGCCCGTGCTCGTCGGTGACGACGGCGAACCCGTCGGCGCCGGCGACCCGGACGACCGGACCGGACCAGTCCCGGTGCTCGACGACGGCCGCGAGGCCCTGGTCGCCGCGCCGCCCGGAACCCACGACGGTCTCGAGGCGCGCGCCGGTCTCGTCCTCGATCACCACGCCGAACGAGAACGCCGTGGCCGCGCGGATCGAGAACACCCCGGAGCCGTCGGCGTCGAGCCACTCCTCGTGGACCGGGGAGTGCGGCAGCGCGGTGCGGATGCTCGCCGAGGCGTACGGCGTCCCGCCGCTGACCAGGACGGTGTAGCCGGTCCGGGTGGTGCGGACCGCGTCCACGTGCAGCGCGCCGGCGTGCGCGGACGCTGCGGCGACGGCCGACGGTGCGGTCGGGGACGACACCCCTGCCGCGGTCGCCGCGGTGGCGGCGGTCGGTGCGACGAGGGCCGCACCGACGCCGAGCACGAGGGCCGTGGCCACCCCGAGGCGGCGGGCGCTCACCGGGCGCCGCCGAGCTGGTAGCCGTACGTCCGGACGACGGACTGCTTCGCGCCGAGGGACTGCGACAGCGCGATCGCGTTCTGCCCGGGGGTGAAGTGCGCCGGGAGTGCCGCGGTGCCGGTGGCGTCGGCCGTCGCCGAGGTCGCGACGCCGTTCACCGTGAGGGTGATCGTCGCACCGGGGACACCCGTGACGCGCAGGGTGTGGTCGAGCGACCCGCCCGCGACGGCGCGCGAGATGCGCTGGACCTCGTCGGTGTCGGTGTGGTCGGACGGCGCGTCGAGCGGCAGCCCCGAGAAGTCGACCGTGATCGTGTCGGTGCGCTCGGCGCCGTCGCGGGAGACCACCGTGTAGCGCGCGTGGTCCTGCCCGTCCGGGCGGAGCATGAGCGAGGTCTGCCCGCCGGTCGGCGTGGTGGCGACGAGGCGGCCCTGGTCGTCGCGGACGTCGACCGGGTTCGGGGTGGACAGCCCGAGCGCGACCCGGACCACGACGAGCTGGTCGCGGACGAACGCCTGCTGGGCGAACGAGGTCACGAGCGGACGATCCGCGGCGGTGCTGGCGGACGCGGGCACGGTCGGGGCGGCGCTGGCGACGGTGGCCTGGGCGACCGCGCACGCGGCGAGCGCGATCACGGTGCCGGCGAGCGCCAGGCGGACGGGACGGGGGGAACGGGGTACGGTGCCTCCTCCGGTCGGGGACAGGGAGGTGCCATCGTCGGGCCCGAGCGCCGAGGACATTCTGAATGTCATGTTCTGCAGGGACCCGACGTCGCCGCCGCCGCACGGCGCCGACCGCGTTCCTCCGGGCCCGCGGTCACGCCCCGTCGCTGCGCCCCGGGCGGGACCGCACGTGCGCCCGCTCGCCCTGCGGCCCGTACAGGCAGAGCACCTCGGTGACCTCGTCGCTCGTGTTGCCGACCCAGTGCGGCGTGTGCGTGTCGAACTCGACGACCTCACCCGGCCCGAGGTCGAAGTCGCGGTCGCCGAGGAGCAGCCGCAGCCGTCCGGACAGCACGTAGAGCCACTCGTAGCCCTCGTGCGTGCGCTGCGTGCGGTCGGCCGTCGGGGGCTCGGGCGGGTACAGCTGCTTGAACGACCGGACGCCCCCGGTGCGTCGGGTGAGCGGCACCACCACGCGTCCGCCGTGCTGCTCGGGCTTGAGGTGCACGCGCGGGTCCCCGGTCTGCGGCGCCCCGACCAGGTCGTCGAGCGGCACCTGGTACGCCTTCGCGAGCGGGAGCAGGAGTTCGAGCGTCGGCTTCCGCTGCCCCGACTCGAGCCGGGACAGCGTCGAGACGGAGATGCCGGTGCGCTCGGAGAGCGCGCCCAGCGTGACGTCTCGTCGCGCACGCAGGGCGCGGAGTCGTGGGCCGACCGCCTCGACCACCTGGGCCGTCGTGCGCGTGGCGATCCGTTCCTCCCGGCTGGTGTCCATGCCGCCACGTTGCCAGACCGGCAAGGATGGTTGCCAGCGCGGCACGCACGGCGGGACGGTGTCCGCATGCAGAACCACTTCGACGTCGTCGTCATCGGCGGTGGCCCCGCCGGCCTGTCCGCAGCACTGATCCTCGGCCGGTCGCGCCGGTCCGTCCTGGTCGTCGACTCCGGCGAACCGCGCAACGCGCCCGCGGCGGGCGCACACAACTACCTGGGCCGCGAGGGCGTCGCGCCCCGCGAGCTCCACCGCATCGGTCGGCAGGAGGTCGCCTCCTACGGCGTCGCGGTGACGGACGGGAGGATCGTGGCCGCGTCCGCGACACCCACCGACGGTCCCGACGCGGTCGCGTTCTCGGTCACGCTGGACTCCGGCAGGCGTGTCACCGCCCGTCGGCTGGTCGTCGCCTCCGGCGCCGTCGACGTGCTGCCGGACGTGCCGGGGCTCGCGGAGCAGTGGGGGCGCGGCGTCGTGCACTGCCCGTTCTGCCACGGGTGGGAGGTCCGCGACCAGCGGATCGGTGTGCTCGTGACCTCGCCGACGGGGCCGCACCACGCGCTCATGTTCCGGGCCCTGAGCGACCGGGTGACGGCGTTCGTCGCCGAGCCGGACCTGGTCGACGCGACCGCGCGGGCCGGGTTCGCAGCGCGCGGGATCACCGTGCGCGACGAACGGGTGGCACGGGTCGAGTCGGACGCGGGTCGGCTCACCGGCGTCCGGCTCGGGTCGGGCGAGGTCGTGGCGCTCGACGCCCTGGCCGCGTCGAGCACGGCCGAGCCCCGCGTCGAGCACCTCGACGGGCTCGGGCTGGCGGTCGAGGACTTCGTGGTCGACGGCTTCCGGTTCGGCGGCACGCTCCCGGTGGACGGCACCGGGCAGACGTCGCTGCGCGGGGTCTACGCGGCCGGGAACGTCACCACGCCGATGGCCACCGTGATCGCCTCGGCCGCGGCGGGGACGCAGACGGGGGCCGCGGTGCACGGGGACCTGGTGCGGGCGGACCTCGCGGCGGCGCTGGCCGCGGTACCGGCGGGTCAGCCGACGCGGTAGCCGGCCTGCGCGGCGAGGAGCGGGGCGAGCGCGAAGAGCTGGTCCGAGCCGATCGTCGCGCCGCGCAGGCCCTCCAGCCGCTCGACCCGGTCGAGGTCCGCGCGGCGCAGGTCGACGTGCTCGACCCGGGTCCCGGTGCCCTCGACCGCGCGGATCGTCGACCCCTCGAACGACACCCGCAGCAGCCGGGCGTCGCCGAGGTCGAGCTCGTCGATCACGCAGTCGCGGAACACCACGTCGGTGAGGGTCGAGCCGCGCAGGTTCACGAAGCCGAGCTTCAGGCCGGTGAACACGACGTCGTTGAGCTCCGCGTCGTACAGCTCCGCCGAACCGACGCGACCGCCGCCGATGCGGACCCCGCGCCACGAGCTGCTCGACGCCCGCAGGACCGGGGCGTCGAGGGTCTCGATCGTCGAGTCGCGGACCCGCAGGCCGCGCAGGTCGGTGTCGTCCGCCCGGAGCGTGTCGACGACGCACTCCTCGAGCTCGACGTCGGGCAGCCGCTCCCCCGCGACGTCGAGGACGCCGATGCGCTTGCCCTCGACGCGGTCGCCCGTGAGCAGGTCACCGGGGGCCGGCGTCCAGTCCTCGAGGTCGGTCGGTGCCGTCGCGGTCAGGCGCGGGGCGTCGGTGCCGTCGGGGGACGAGGTTCTGCGGGCCATGCGGTCAGTCTGCCGCGGACGACCGACGCGGTGGGACGGGCCGCGGGTCAGGACTCGGTGCGACCCCGGCTGCCGGGCCGCGTCAGGACGCTGTCGAGCGTGTGGTCCTTCGCCGGGCCCGCCACCACCCAGCGCACGGTCCACCGGGTCCGGTCGCCGTCGAGGATCCCCCGGTAGTCGTCCGGCGCGCAGGCGTGCTCGACCGTCGACCCCCAGGTCCACGGGTGGAAGACCCGTCCGTCCGAGAAGTGCACCGTCCACGTGCCGTCCGGGCCACGGCGCACGGTCAGCGTCCGGGACACCGGGGTGGTGCGGCCGCCGAGAGTCATCGTGCCGGACTCGTCCCAGCGCACCTCGTCGGGAGCGGTCGCGGTGAGCGTCGTGGTCCCGGTGACGGTCCCGTGCTGCCCGGCGAGGCGGTCCTCGATCGTCCGGTCGAGGCGCCACTCCCCGAGCAGGTCCGTCGGCGTCAGCACCCGACCAGGGTACGACCCCGGTCAGCCCCGCAACGGCCCGGACGCCGCGACGTGCGCGCCGTCCGCGAAGCCGTCGACGAGCACCCGCAGGGCCTCCTCCGCCGAGTGCCGCGGCTCCCACCCGAGCTCGGCCCGGGCGCGGTCGGTGCGCATGACGGGCACCCCGGCGGCGATGTCGACCCACCCGGCGTCCGTCGGCTGCAGGCGGAGCCGCCAGGTCAGCGTGACGAGCCCGCGGACGAGCCGGAGCGGCACCCGGACCGCGCCGAGCATGCCGAACGCCCGCGCCACCCGGGGCGGGGTGAGGACGGGGGCCGCGGCGATGTTGAACGCCCCGGCCGCTCGGCGGTCCACTGCGCGCCAGTACGCGTCGGCGAGGTCGTCGGCGTGCACGGCCTGGAACACGAACGGGTACGGCAGCGGCAGCACGGCCCAGCGGATCCACCGGACGATCCGCATCGGCACGAGGTGCCCGAGGAACAGCCCGCGGAGCTCGGCGGCCACCCCGCGCTGGAACACCAGGCCGGGCCGCAATCGAGTGACGACGATGTCGGGGTGTTCCCGCTCGAAGTCGTCCATGGCGGCCTCGTTCGCGGCCTTGTGCACCGAGTACGTCGCCGTCGGGATCCCTGTCGCGGGCCACGACTCGTCGACGGGGGTCCGCTTGCCCGCGACGTCGACGCCGCGGTAGGTGCCGACCGACGACGCCACGACGACCTGCCCGACGCCGGCGCGCGCGACGGCCTCGAGGACGTTCGCCGTCCCCGTGACGTTCGTCCGGTGCTGCGCCGGGATGTCGTGCGTCGGCTGGAGCGCCCACGCCAGGTGCACCACGGCGTCGACGTCCCGGAACACCGCGGTGAGGGCGTCGACCGCGTGCGGGTCACCGACGTCCACCCGGTGCCACTCCGCCACGTCGTAGGGCGCGACCCGGGCGTCGGGCAGACGACGGGCGACACCGACGACCTGCAGGCCGTCGGCCTCGCCGGCCCGACCGTCCCCGGCCAGGCGCGCAGCCGCGAGCCGTCGGAGCACGCCAGTACCGACGTTGCCGGTGGCGCCCACCACGACGACGCGCATCAGCGCACCCGCCCGGGTCCGGTCGGGGCCGTCATCAGGCGGCGGCCATCGCGGGGTCGAGCACGACCTTGATGCAGCCGTCCTCCTTCTTCTGGAAGACCGAGTACATGTGCGGCGCGTCCTCGAGCGACATCCGGTGGGTGGTCAGGTCGAGCGTGCCGAGCGGGTCGGCGGAGTCGGACACGAGCGGCATGAGGTCGTCGACCCAGCGGCGGACGTTGCACTGCCCCTCGCGGATCGTGATCTGCTTGTCGAACATCGTCATCATCGGCATCGGGTCGGCCATGCCGCCGTACACGCCCGAGAGCGACACCGTGCCGCCGCGGCGCACCAGGTCGATCGCGGTGTGCACCGCCGCGAGCCGGTCGACGCCGGCCGTCTCGATCGCCTTCTGGGCGAGCTTGTCGGGCAGCAGGCCCGCGGCGCGCTGCGCGAACCCGGCGACCGGGTTGCCGTGCGCCTCCATCCCGACCGCGTCGACGACACCGTCGGGCCCGCGGCCGTCGGTCAGGTCGACGAGCTGCGGGACGAGGTCGTCCGACATGTCGAACACCTCGATGCCGTGCTTCGCGCCGAGGTCGCGGCGGACCTGCTCGGGGTCGACGGCGAGCACCCGGTAGCCGAGGTGCTTGCCGATCCGCGCGGCGAACTGGCCGACCGGGCCGAGGCCGAGCACCGCGAGCGTGCCACCCTCGGGCACGTCGGCGTACTGCACGGCCTGCCAGGCGGTCGGGAGGATGTCGCTCATGAAGAGCCATTGGTCGTCGGCACCGGTGTCCGGCACCTTGATGGGGCCGTAGTCGGCGTGCGGCACGCGCAGGTACTCGGCCTGCCCGCCGGGGACCTGGCCGTACATCTTGGTGTAGCCGAACAGGGAGGCGCCGGTGCCGTACTCGGTCACCTGCGTCGTCTCGCACTGCGACTGGAAGCCGTGCTGGCACATCCAGCAGTGGCCGCACGAGATGTTGAAGGGGATGACGACGCGGTCGCCGACCTTCAGGTTGGTGACGGCCGAACCGACCTCCTCGACGATGCCCATGGGCTCGTGCCCGAGGACGTCGCCCTTGTCGATGTACGGGCCGAGGACCCGGTACAGGTGCAGGTCGGAGCCGCAGATCGCGGTCGACGTGATCCGCACGATCGCATCGGTCGGCTCCTGGATGGTCGGATCGGGGACGGTCTCGACGGACACCTTCTCGGTGCCCTGCCAGGTCAGTGCGCGCACGTCGCGTTCCTCTCGTGGAGCTCGGGGCCGGCCTGGAGGCGCGACCCACGTCACCCTCGTCGGTACGCGCCCGCCCCGTGGTGCGTTCCCAGCCCCGTCCCCGGGCCGCACCGTCGGTGCGGGCCCGCACCGTCGGTGCGGTCCCGGCCCCGTCGCCCGACCGCACCGGCGCGGCGGGCCCGCACCGCGCCTCCCGTCCGGTGTCCGACGTCCTGGCCGGTCGGCCAGCGCGGTCTCCGCCCGACCGCCGATGCGCGCCGCACCCCGCGCGCGTCACGCTGGGCGCGATGGACCACAGCACCACGCGCCGGACGCTCCTCGCGAGCGCGACCGGCACCCTCGCCGCCGGGCTCCTCGCGGCCTGCTCACCGGGGTCCGACGGGCCGCGACGCTCCCCGTCGGCGCGGCCGCCCTCCTCTCCCACGCACACGGCGACACCGACCCCGACGCCGACGCCGACGCCGACGCGGCCCACGCTGACGAAGGTGCCGCTGCCGCCCGGCACCGTGACCGGGCTCCCCGAGGGCACGCCGGGGATCGCCTGGACGGTCGACGACGGGGCCTCCTCGGACGTCGTCGGCGCCTACGCCCGCTTCGCCACGGCGACGGGCACGCGTCTGACGTTCTTCGTGAACGGCGTCCGCCCGGCGTGGACCGAGCACGCCGACCTGCTGCGGCCGCTCGTCGCCTCCGGGCAGGTGCAGCTCGGCAACCACACGTGGGACCACCCGGCGCTGACGAAGCTCGGTGACCAGGCGGTCCAGGACCAGCTGACGCGGAACCACGCGTTCATCCAGGACACCTTCGGCGTCGACGCGAAGCCGTACTTCCGGCCGCCGTTCGGCTACCACGACGCCCGGGTGGACCGGGCCGCTGCGGCCGTCGGCTACACCACGCCCCTGCTCTGGTACGGCACCCTGGCCGACTCGGGCGACATCACCGCGGACCAGATCCTCGGCTTCGCGGAGCAGTGGTTCCAGCCGGCGCACATCGTGATCGGGCACGCGAACCACCCCGGCACGATCGAGGCGCTGCCGCGGCTGCACGCCCTGCTCGAGCAGCGGGGTCTGGCGACGTACACGCTCGACGACGTCTTCGCGCGCTGACGCCGTCCGGCCCGCGTGGCGCGCGAGGGTGCGGGCGGCGCAGCGGCCGGGCGGTCAGCCGCGCAGCCGGTCCCGCTCCGCCGGGGGCAGGTGCTCGGTCGCGGTCGCCCGGGCCGCGGGTGTCAGGAACCGCCCCTGCCGCTCGAGGAACGCGACGAGCGACTCCTCGGACGCCCGCTTCCCGGTCTCGCGGAGCACCCACCCGAGGGCCGACTGCACCGTCTCGGTGCGCTCCCGCACGAGCCGACCGGCGATCCCGAGCGGGACCTCGGCGTCGCCCTGCTTCGCGAACGCCAGCGTCGCCACGACCGCGATCCGCCGGACCATCGCCACGTCGGACTTCGCGAGCGCGAACAGCGGCCCGGGCGAGCCGCCGACGAGCGGGGCGCCGACGAGTTCCTCGGCTGCCAGGTCGACCAGCGCCGGGTCCTCGAACCGCTCGGCCTTCGCGGCGGCGAGGTACTCGTCGGTCAGCTCGGCGTCGGGCCGATCGCGCATCGCCTGCACGAGCAGCAGGACCGCGACGAGCCGGGCCCCGGCGTCCTCGCTCCACAGCAGTGCGGAGCGCTCGCCCGCGTCGAGGTCGGCGAACTGCCGGGCGACCCGGCGGGCCCCGGGGACGTCGCCGGACGTGCGGGCGAGGGCGGCGAGGACCGCCTCGGCGTCACGGTTCTGCATCCCGGACACGGTAGTCGTCGCGCGGTCCTGCTCCACACGTGTCCTGCGCCCGCCCGCGCCTACCCCCCCTCCGCGGATGGAGCAGCAACCGTCGGGTGCGCGGGCCCGACCCGACGATTCCTGCTCCATCGACACGACCCTCCTGGCCGGTCTGCGCACCCGTCGCGGGCAGCCTGCGTCTTCCCCGAGAGCCGGTTGCGAGAACGCTCGTTCTCCGATTGACTCTGACTCGGCGCCGGGACCGGCGCCACCCCCGCAACGAGAGGAACGGCATGCCCACGCGCACCGCACGCACCGCATGGAACGGCGGCCTGGAGGACGGCTCCGGCCAGGTCGAGCTGTCCAGCTCCAAGGTCGGCACCTACGACGTCTCCTTCCCGAAGCGCGCCGCCGACGAGGCCGGCGGCACCACCAGCCCCGAGGAGCTCATCGCCGCAGCGCACTCCGCCTGCTACGCGATGCAGTTCTCGGCCGTCCTCGGCGAGGCCGGCGGCACCGTCGAGGCCCTCGACGTCAAGGCCGACGTCTCGCTCGGCCCGGACAGCAACGGCGGCTTCAAGCTCACCGGCATCACCCTCACCGTCAGCGGCGAGGTCTCCGGCATCGACGAGGCCACCTTCCTCAAGGCGGCCGACGAGGCCAAGGCGACCTGCCCGGTCAGCAAGGCGCTCACCGGCGTCGACATCACGCTCAAGGCGACCTTCGAGCAGTAGTCCCCACCCGGGGTGACGGACGTCACCCCGTGACGGGCTGGAGGCACGGTGCCGGCTGGCACCGCGCCTCCAGTCCGTCTCCGGGCACCACCAGGACGCGACCCGCCCGGGCACGTCAGCCCGCGCCGAGCAGACGCCCCGCGCCGCCACCGGCGGCGCTCAGCCCGCACCCGGACTCGGCGGACCACGACTGGCACCATGGCGGGATGGCCGAGCAGTTCCTCCCCGGTGTCCCGCGGCCGAGCCGCCCGCCACGACCCCGCGTCCGCGCCCTCGCGCAGCACGACATCCGCGACGCCCGGGCCCGGCTGCGCGGCACCCTGTACGAGGACGTCACGCCGGACACCCGGCCTCGCGAGCAGTACTCGCCGGTGCAGATCGTCGACTTCTGCCTCGACCTCGCCGAGGTCATGCTCGCCTCGGGGGCCGACACCCGCAGCGTCGAGACCGCCGTCGTCGCGGTGTCCACCAAGTGGAACCTCGCGCCGCTCGACCTCGACTTCTCGGGCAGCTCCGTCACCATCCAGTACGCCCCGTCCGAGGGCCCGCCGCTCGTCAAGGTCCGGTCGGTGCAGTCCGACGGCTCCGACCTCGACCGGCTGGCCCGCGCGAACCAGATCGTCGACGACCTCGTCCACGGCGAGCGGGACATGACCTCGGCCGTGAGCGCCCTCGTCGCCGTGCTCCGCCTGCCGCCGCGGTGGCCGACCTGGCTCGCCGACGTCGGCCTGTCCGTCCTCGGCACGTCGATCGCGATGCAGGCCGGCGGTGGGTGGCGGGCCGGCATCGGCGCGTTCGTCCTCATGCTCGGGATCATCCTGTCCGGCCGGTGGCTGACCGGTCGGGGCTTCCCGCAGTTCTTCGTGTCCGGTGCGCAGGCCGCCGTGGCCTCGGCGCTCGGCACCCTGGCGATCTGGGCCGACGTGCTCACCGCGACGGGAGCGGCCACCATGGTCGCGGCCCTGGTCGTCCTGCTGCTGCCGCACGTGTCGCTCGTGACGTGGGCGCAGGACGCGATCTCGGGGTTCCGGGCGATGGCCGTCGCCCGGGCGTTCTACATCGGCCTGGTGATCGCCGCGATCGTCGTCGGGGTCCCGGCGGGCATCGCGGTGCTGCAGTGGCTCCGGATCGAGGTCGACCCGTCCGGGATCGCCCTGCGCCCGCTGCCGCTCTGGGCGTCCCTGTCGCTGACGGTGGTGTCCGCGGCGGCGAACTGCTTCGTGCAGCAGGCCAGCGCGCGCGTGATCCCGGTCGCGGTGGTGTTCTCGGTGGTGTCCGGCACGGCGCTGTGGAGCATGCGACACCTGGGCCTGCCGCTGCTCGGGGCGACGTTCCTCGCATCGGTGGTGCTCGGCGTCCTGTCCACGATCGCGGCCGCACGGATGCGGACGGCGGTGGCGGCGATCGCGGTCCCGGCGTTCTGCGGAGCACTGCTGCCCGGTGTCGCGGTGTCGAGCGCGCTGCTCGACTTCATGTCCGGTTCGTCCGGGTCGGCGATCGACTTCGTCGCGGCGGTGTCGGTCGCGCTCGGCATCGGCGCGGGGCTCGTGCTCGGCGGCCTGCTCGCGACGCCCGGTGCCAGGCGCGCCCTGCGCCGTGCCCGCCGCGTGACGGTGCACTCGGTCCACAACGACACGAGGGCGATCCCGGTCCTGCGCGACACCGGGTACGACCCCGGCAACGGGACCGTCCCCCGGGGTCCGCGGTCGCGCTGACGGCGGTGGGCGGGGCGGTGCCTGCCGACCCCTCGACGACGTCACGCGCTGGGCGACACCTCACGCCCGTGTCGAGCCGTGAGCCGTCGCCCAGCGCGTGAGATCGGACGGCGTCCGCACGGGCGGGGGCGGCGGCGAGCCCCGGGCCCGCCGCCACGCGTGCGTCAGCCCGCGTCGGAGACGGCCTTCGAGACCGCCGTGGGAGCGTCGTAGTCGCGGTCCGGGATGTTCTTCAGGGCGTCCAGGACGTCGCCGTCGGCACCCTCCTGCTCGGCCTTCGACACGATGTCGTCCTTCGACGCCGGGTAGTCGATGCCGCTGAGGTACTTCTGGACCTGGATCGGGTTCGGTGCTGCCATGTCGGCTCCTTCGCTCGGAGACCCACTGAGTACGCGGGCACCCCTGCGCGCCGTCGCGGGCAGCGCGCTCAGCGGCTCAGCGCGCTCAGCGGCTCAGCCGTCCACGGGAGCGCCGACGGCCCATCGCTGGGCCGGTCGCGGGCAGCGCGCTCCCCGACTCAGATCTCCCAGCTGCCGCCCTCGCGCCACGCCGAGAACCGGGCGGCAGCGGCGGGCTCGTACCGCTCCATCCACCCGCGCTCGAGCCGCGCCACGGCCCGGTCGAACGCGGCGACGAGGTCGAGGTCGGCACGCAGCAGCGCCTGCAGCTGGAGCCCCTCGTACAGGGCGATGAGCTGCTCCGCACCCCGCCGCGGGTCCATCGTGTGCGGGGCTCGACCGACCGCGACGTCGTGCTCCAGCCCACGCTTGATCTGCGCGTAGAACAGCTGGTAGCGCGAGCGCAGGTACGTCGCCATCGGGTGCGCGGGGTTGCCCGCGACGGACAGCAGGGCGACGAGCAGCCGCATGAGGGCGGGGTCCTCGGCGCTCGAGGCGACGATCGCACGGAGCAGGTCGACGGTCGACCCGTCGCCGACCTCGTGCGTGACCTCGTCCATCCGGGCGCCGTTCCACCGGTCGAGGGCCGCGAGCACGAGGCCGTCCCACGACGGGAAGTGCCGACGGAGCTCCTCGAGCGGGATGTCCATGCGCTCGGCGACCAGGCCGGGGTGCGCCTCGTGGAAGGGCACGTCGCGCAACAGGTCGACCGTCGCCCCGACGATCGTGATCCGCAGGTGCAGGGTGGCGGCCGCGGCGGCTGCCGCCTGCGTGTCCGCGCTGGTGTGTTCGAGCATCGTGCCCTCCGTCGCCGTGGACGTCCTGTCCACCACGTCCATCCAACCGGTTCGGCGAGGGGTCAGCAGCCCCCCGCACGAGTGTCGGCATGTCGGGGGACAACGGGAGTCCTCCAGACGTCCGTGCACCGCGCCGTGCGACCATCGGGACATGACTCCCGAGGACCCGATCGCCCAGGGGCTCGCCACCATGGCCTCGGCCGGCTTCGAGTTCGGCGGCGACGACGAGCAGGTCGCCCACGACGTCCGGACCATGTGGCAGCAGCTCGGTGCACCGACCGGTGCGTTCGCCGCGGCGGCCCGTGCGATCGCCGCCTTGCCCCAGCGTCCCGAGGTCCCGGTCGCCGAGCAGGCCCGGCGACGCGCCTTCGAGCGGGCCGTCGGCATCAACCCGGTCGAGGTGGAGCTCACCGCGGCCATGTCGGCACGCGAACTGCTCGAACGCATGGCCGCACAGGTGGCCGCGGACTCCTGACGGGTCGCGGCCGGCGGACGCGACCCACGGACGGACGGGAGGCGCGGTGCCAGCCGGCACCGCGCCTCCCGTCCGTCCGTCCCCACGCGCGTCGCGCGGGTGGTGACGACTACGGCGTCGGCATGCCGCCGTCGACGTGGAGCGTCTCGCCGACCACGTAGGACGACTCGCCGCTCGCGAGGAACACGAACGCGGGGGCGAGCTCGGCCGGCTGTCCCCAGCGACCGAGGTAGGTCTGCTCGCCGGCGGAGGGCAGCGCCTCCGGCGGCTGGCCACCGGCGGGCTGCAGCGGCGTCCAGATCGGGCCCGGGGCGACCGCGTTGACGCGGATGCCCTTCGGCGCGAGCTGGGCGGCGAGGCCCTTGGCCATGTTGTTCACGGTCGCCTTCGTCGCGGCGTAGTGCACGAGGTGCGGCGACGGCGCGTACGCCTGGATCGACGTGGTGTTGATGATCGTCGAGCCCGGCTTCAGGTGCGGGACCGCGGCCTTCGTGATGCGGAACGTGGCGTAGGCGTTCGTCTTGAAGGTCTCGTCGAACTCCTCGTCGGAGATCTTCGTGATGTCGTCGACGTTCTGCTGCTTGCCGGCGTTGTTCACGAGGATGTCGAGCCCGCCGAGCTCGTCGACGGTCTTCTGCACGAGCTCCTCGCAGAAGGCGAGGTCGGTGATGTCCCCCGGGAGCGCGACGGCCTTGCGACCCGCAGCCTCGATGAGCCCGACGATGCGGTCGGCGTCCTCCTGCTCCTCGGGCAGGTACACGATCGCGACGTCGGCGCCCTCGCGTGCGTAGGCGATCGCGACGGCCGCGCCGATGCCCGAGTCGCCGCCGGTCACGAGCGCCTTGCGGCCCTGCAGACGGCCGGAGCCGCGGTAGGTGTCCTCGCCGTGGTCCGCGGGGACGTTCTTCGCCATCTCCTCGTCGGTCCCGGCACCCTCGAGGTACTGCTCGTCGGGCTTCTTGTCGGCGTACATCGCCGTCGGGTCCTGCATCGTGTACTGGTCCACCGCTGCCGCGTCGTTCTGCTGCTCCGTCATGTCCCGCACGCTACGCACGGGCGGACCCCGGCCCGCCCAGGCGGGTGTCCCCCGCGGTCGGGCACGGGCCGTGGGGCGCCCGGGGGGACGGGTCGTGGGGCGTCCCGGTGCCCGGCCGTGGCGCCCCCGGGTGACGTGTCCTCGAAGATCACGAACACGTGACGACCAGGACGCGATCCGGTAACACCTGTCGTCCTGCCGGTCGGCGCCCCGTACGGTCGAATGGTGACCCTCCGGACCAAGCTGGCGCTCGGCGCTGCCCTGCTCGCCCTCACGGCGGGCTCGGTCGGCGTGGACGCCACCGGCATCGGCGGCGTGCCGTCCGCCCGTGCCGCCGAGGAACCGGCCGGTACCGCCACGACCTCGACCCCGTCCGTGTCCGTCTCGGCCGGCAAGCTGAAGCGGATCGACACGATCGAGCTCGGTGCCGAGTCGCTCGTGTTCCGCGACGACGACAAGACCGTCGCCGACGTCTCCATGCGCGACGCCGCGTCGACCGTCGACCTGCTCAACCGTCTGCTCGGCACCCCGTCCCGCACCCAGACCGCGGTCGGCGACGGCGGCGCGTGCTTCCCGTCCGGCACCACCTACACGTGGGGCGGGGCCGTGCGCGTCGCAGCCCTCACGACGCCCAGCACGCTCGGCAACGCGGTCGAGATCCGGGTGCTCCGGGACAGCGTCCGCTCGCGCACGGGCGCCGAGGTCGAGCTCACCGGGCCGGACGGCGTCCAGGTCGGCGACGACGTCGGGGACCGGCTGCAGGACGCGCCCCGCTCCGACAAGGTCTCCTTCGGGGACGGTGACGCCCGGGCCTGGCAGCTGCTGCTCGAGGCCGGGTGGGCACCGACCGCCGACGACCGCGCGGCCGAGGGACAGGGCCAGGCGGGCCAGGGCCAGGGCCAGGACCTGGACGAGAGCCAGGGTCAGGACGCGGGCGCGGGCGACGGGCACGGCACCGGCGACGACGAGTCCGGCACGAACGGTGTCTCGGCGCTGACGAACGGCACCGTGGTCAGCGTGCTCGGGTCACCGATGCCGGTGCACGCGCAGCGCTCCTGCTGACGCCGGCGTCCGCGCCGTGTCCCCCGCGCACGGCGAGCCCCCGCCGCGGGCCGTGACCCCTCAGACCCGGATGGTCGCGACCACCGGGAAGTGGTCGCTCGCCGCCCAGGTCTCCGGCCCGTCGTGGTCGATGCGCACGCGGTCCACGCCGGCCACCCCACGCGTCATGACCCAGTCGATCCGCTCCCCGGAGTCGACCGGCGCGCGCCAGTCGTTGAACGTCGCGGTGCGGTCCCCGGGGTCACCCGCGGCGAGCCAGGCGTCCTGGTAGCCCGCGTCGGTGAACACGCGCCACGCCGGACCCGCGCCGGCCGGCTCGTTGCAGTCCCCGGCGAACACGTGGGGCCCGTCGAGCACGCTGAGCCGCTCGACGACGAGGGCAGCGCTCCGGCGCCGGACGTCGTCGCCGTGGTCGTTCGGCTCGTGGTCGAAGTGCGAGGTCAGGAGCGTGAAGGCCTCCCCCTCGGCGTCGAGGAAGCGGGCGTGGTTCGCGATCCGCGGGTACAGGCTGCCCCACGTGTTCGAGACCGGCTCGTCGGGGGTGTCCGACAGCCAGAACGACCCCGTGTCGACCGGGCGCAGGCGGTCCCGCCGGTAGAACACCGCGGCGTGCTCCCCCGCGGTGCCGCCCTCGCGGCCCTGCCCGACGTCGTCGTGGTCGGGCAGCCCGGCGCGGAGGTCGTCCATCTGGTGGGCGAAGGCCTCCTGCACGCACAGCACGTCGGGGTCGTTGCGGCGGATCACGTCGAGGACCAGCGGCAGCCGGGCCGGCCAGTCGTGCCGGGGGTCCGGGTTCTTCACGTTGTAGGTCATCAGGGTGATCGGACGCGCGGCGTGGCTCACCGGTCGAACCTACCGAGGGACGTCTGTCAGGGCGTCAGGCAACGGCGGAGGGTCAGGACACCGTCGCGCGCCCGGGTCTTCGCGGTCCCGAGCGGGACGCCCAGCCGCTCGGCGAGCTCCGGGCCGCTGAGCTCGGAGAGGTGGCGCAGCACGACCGCCTCGCGCTGTCGGGGCGGGAGCGTCCGGACCGCGCGATGCAGGGCGATCCGGTCGAGCACGCCCTCGGCCCGCTCGACCGAGGCGTGGTCGACGAGCTCGACCGACCGGGCGCCGATGCGCAGGTCGCGCTGCCGGTCCGCCTGGCTCGTGCGCACCCGGTCGATCGCCCGGCGCTGCGCGATCGTCCGGAGCCAGGCCACCACCGACCATCGCGGGTCGTAGCGGTCGGCGAGCTGCCAGACCTCGAGGAAGACGTCCTGCACGACCTCCTCCGACTGCCACGGGTCGACGAGGTGGTGACGGACCCAGCGCTCGACGAGCGGGCGGAACCGGGCGTGCAGGCGGGTGAAGGCCTGGCGGTCACCGTTCGCGACGGCGGTCATCAGGGCACGCTCTTCGTCGCGGAGCGCGTGGAGTTCGGCGGACACCGTGACATTCCACATTCCGTCGCGCTTCGGTGACGAACCGACGCGCGGTGGGACGACGGGGTCCCGGGACTTCCCCGGCGCCCTGTCGGCGGGCTGTCAGTTGATGCAGACGCCGTCCTTGCCGTAGCTCTGCGCGGCAGCGCTCGGTGCGGCGTCCGGACCCGCGGGCGTCTCCGGCTGCGCGGGAGCCGCGGCGGGCGCCGACTCCCCGGTCGCCGGGGTGTCGGACGCGGGGGCGTCGGGCGCGGCGGCCGTCTTGCCGTCGGTGCCGAGCACGAGCGTGACGCCGGTCACCGCGGCGGTGCGGACGGCGACGGCGCCGGGGACGACCGCGGCCACGGCCTTCGCCTGGGCCTCCTGACCCGCGGGGTACTGCACCTGGGTCGTCTGCGTGGTGTCCGACGAGCCGGGGGTCCCGACCTGGAACCCGCGGGCGGTCAGGTTCGCCCCGGCCGCCGCAGCCGCGCCCGTGACGCCGCTGCCGTTGCGCACCGTGACGGTCGTCGCGGCGGGCTCGGCGGCGGTCGCCTTCGTGTACTCCTCGGGCTCGCCCACCAGGCCCTGCACGAAGGCGGGCAGACCGACGGTGTCGACCTGGACGATCGACAGCGACGACCCACCGACCTTGATCGTCGGGGTGCCGAGGATCGGGATGGTCGCCGACTTGATGTTCCCCGGCCGCAGGTTGCGCATCTGCGTCGCGAGCGACACGAGGTCGGTGTCGGTCTGCACCGAGCCGCCGACGGCGCTGAGGATCGCGTTCATCTTGACGGGGTTGAGGAGGGTGCCGGCGGACAGGACCTTGCGGGCCTCCTGCGACAGGAAGTACTGCTGACGGACGCTGCGGTCCAGGTCGCCGTTCGGCAGCCCGTGCCGCTGGCGCACGAAGGACAGCGCCTGCTTCGCGTCGAGCGTCGAGTTGCCCTTCGGCAGGTCGACGCCGGAGTACGGGTCGCGCACGGCGTCGTTCAGGCACACGTCGACGGGACCGAGCTCCTTGACGACCTGGTAGAAGCCGAGCAGCGAGACCCGCACGTAGTGGTCGATCGTCAGGCCGCTGAGGTCCTGGATGGTCTGGATGAGGAGCTTCGCGCCACCGGTGTCGCCGCCGCCGTTGAGCGTGCCGTAGTAGAAGGCGCTGTTGAGCTTGCCCTTGCCGACGCCCGGGATCGGGACGTACGAGTCGCGGGGGAACGAGATCATCGTGGCCTGCGAGCCGTCGGCGCTGATGTGCAGCACGATCATCGTGTCGGTGTTCGTCGCCCCGCCGTCGGACTCGGTGCTGAGCTCCGCCATCTCCTCGGGCGTCGCGTTGTCCGGCCGGTGGTCGTCGCCCACGAGCAGGATGTTCTGCGCCCGGCCGTCGACGTCGTCCTCGTCGTCACCGGACGCCCGCGGGGCGATCGCGTCGATCTTGGTGATGCCGTTCGACAGGCTGGCGTACGCGAACGCCGCGTACCCGCCCGTCAGCGCCAACCCCATCGCGAGGACCCCGGCGACCGCGGGCAGGACGACCCCGCCCCCTCGCTTCTGGCGCCCGTGGCGCGGCGGCACGTGGCCGCGGCGGGCACGGCGCGTCGTCTGCTCCGGTTCGATGCTCACCCGGAAACCATAACGGCCCGTCGCAGAACGGACAGGGAAACCGCTGGGGATCGCCTGGCCGGCGCGACGGGACCACCGACGGACGGGAGGCCCGTGGCGGCGCCGCCACGGGCCTCCCGTCCGTCGGTGTGGTCGCGTCGCGACCCGCGCGTCAGTCGCGCGCCGGCAGCAGGTGGATCGCCTCCATCGCGAGCTCCGCCGCGATCGGGTCGACCGCGAGCACGGCCGCGCGGAGCTTCGCGAGCTCCGGCAGGACCACCTCGGCGGGCACGAGTTCCGCGAGCTCGGGGACCCGCAGCCGGAACGCGAGCCCGTCCGTCGTCGCCCGGCAGAGCTGCGCGAGCGTCGGGTTCCCGCAGGCGTCCGCCCACAGCGCGTAGACGTCGGCGCCCTCGCGTGCGACCTGGTCCGCCTGGTCGCCCTCGACCCGCGCCGCCACGTCGTCGAGCATCGCGACGATCCGGTCGCGCTGGTCGTCGGTGCAGCGCGGCACCGCGAGCCGGACGACGCCGCCGTAGATCACGCCGAGCGTGCGGTAGGCGTCGAGCAGCTCCTCCTTGGTCGGCGACGCGACGCGGGTGTAGCGGTTCGGCGCCATCTCGATCAGGCCGGCGCGGGCGAGCTCGGCGAGGGCTTCGCGGATCGGCGTCCGGGAGACCCCGAGCCAGGCGATCAGGTCGTCGTCGTTGAGCCGCTCGCCGGGTTCGAGCGTGCCGTCCATGATGGCGTCACGGATCTTGTCCTGCACGGTGTCGCGGAGGAGCTTCCGCTCGGCGGCCGGCTGCGTGGAGGGTACGGGCATGGGACCAGCGTGTCACATGTCATGGGCCGGACGCGAGAGGCGCGACGGCCACCAGGCGCGGCGACCGAGGTCGTGCACGACGGCGGGGACGAGCAGGGACCGGACCACGACCGTGTCGAGCAGGACGCCGAAGGCCACGATGAACGCGATCTGCACGAGGAACAGGATCGGGATGACGCCGAGGGCCGCGAAGGTCGCCGCGAGGACGATGCCGGCCGACGTGATCACTCCGCCCGTCGCCCCGAGGCCGCGGAGCACGCCCTCGCGCGGGCCGTGCCGGAGCGCTTCCTCGCGCACGCGGGTCATGAGGAAGATGTTGTAGTCGACGCCGAGCGC
This sequence comes from Curtobacterium sp. UCD-KPL2560, assembly GCF_001705035.1. GTDB lineage: Bacteria > Actinomycetota > Actinomycetes > Actinomycetales > Microbacteriaceae > Curtobacterium. The sequence goes on from NZ_MCIG01000016.1 coordinate 26,416, forward strand.
CACGAGGAACACGAACGAGAACAGCGGCACCGAGGGGTCGGCGCCCGGCAGGTGCAGGACGTGGTCGAAGACGAGCGCGCCGACGCCGAGCGCGGCCGCGAAGGACACGATCACGCTGCCGATGAGCACGAGCGGCGCCACGATGCTCCGCAGCAGCAGCATCAGGATGAGCAGGATCACCACGAGCACCACCGGGATGATCACCGTGCGGTCGCGGATGCCGGTGTCGTTCGTGTCGAGGGCGGTCGCGGTGACGCCGCCGACGAGGGCGTCAGGCGACACCCGTTCGACCGCGGTCCGCAGGTCCCGCACGGTCTGCTCCGCCCGCTCGGAGTCCGCGGGCGCGGCGAGCGTGGCCTCGAGGAGGACGTCACCCCGCGACACCGTCGGGTCGACCGACGGCCCGCGGGCACCGGCGGCGTCGCTGCCCACGGGGGTGGTCCCGGACGGACTGTCCTTCGCCGCGGCCACGACACCGTCGACCCCGTCCACGGAGCGGATCGCCGTGACGAGCCGGTCGAGGTCGCGCTCCGGGCCGAGCACCTGCGCGGGGCTGCCCGAGCCGCCCGGGAAGTGGTCGGCCAGCACGTCCTGACCGTCCCGCGCCTGCGAGGCCCCGATCACCAGGTCGCTCTGCGGGACGCCGTCCGCACGGAGCCCGACGACGCCGGCGCCCATCGCGAGCAGGGCGACCGTGCAGACCACCCACACCGTGCGGGTCCGCCGCGCGACGAGCCGGCCGACCCCCGCCCAGAGACCCCTCGCGTCCGGACCCGTGAGCACCCGCTGTGCACTGCCGTACGTCGGTCGCAGCGGCCAGAACGCGGCACGGCGGAACGCCAGCAGGAGCGCGGGCAGCAGGGTCAGCGCGGCGAGCAGGCTGAACGCGATGCCGATCGCCGCGACCGGCCCGAGCGCCTTGTTCGAGTTGAGGTCCGAGAACAGCAGGCACAGCACGCCGACGATCACGGTGCCGCCCGATGCGACGATCGGCTCGAACGCACCCCGCAGGGCCGCCTTGGTCGCGTCCCAGCCGGTCCGGTGGTCCCGGAGCGCTTCGCGGTAGCGCGCGGTGTAGAGGAGCGCGTAGTCGGTCGCGGCACCGATCACCAGGATCGACAGGATGCCCTGCACCTGCCCGTTCACCGTGACGACACCGGCCTCCGCGAGCCAGTACACGACGAGGATCGAGGCGCAGAGGGCGAACGTCGCGGTGCCGAGCACGAGCACCGGCAGGAGCGGCGAGCGGTACACGACGACGAGGATCACGAAGACCGCGGCGAGCGCCACCCCGAGCAGGATGCCGTCGATGCCCGCGAACGCCTCGGTCAGGTCGGCCGTGAAGCCCGCTGGGCCCGTGACGTACCCACGGAGCCCCGACGGCAGGACTTCGTCGACGTCGGCCCGGATCGCGGCCACCGCGTCGCCCGTCTCGGCGCCGTGGGTGAGCGTCGCGACGATCTCGACCGCGTCGCCGTCCTCGCTCGGGATGACCGGGCTGACCCCCTGCACGTCGCTCCGGTCGTCGAGCGTGGCCGCGAGCTGCTCGGCCGCGGTCCGGTCGCCGTCTCGCAACCCGCCGTCCCGGTCGAGCACGATGATCGCCGGGGCGCCCGAGGCCTGCCGGAACGCCGCCGAGCGCTCCTGCACCTTCGTCGCGTCGGCCGAGGCGGGCAGGAAGGACGTCTGGTCGTTCGTGGCGACGTCGGAGATCGTGCCGAAGACCGGGCCGCCGACGGAGGCGACGATGAGCCAGACCACGATGACGGCGGCGGGCAGCACGATGCGGAGGAAGCGGGGCACGACGGCGAGCGTACACTGATAGTCAGCATGCTGACTAGTTTGCCGCGTCGGGCTCGGCCGTAGACTCCGAGCATGCACGAGTCCGCCGAGGAGTGGCCGCTCGGACGGCTCCTCTCCGCCGCCGCACGAGCCGTTGAGCGCGACTGGGACGAACGCCTGCGCGCCGTCGGCCTGACGCACGCGGCCCTCGTCGCGATCGACATCCTGCTGCGCACGGGCCCCACCGGCGCCGACACCCTCGCCAGGACTGCCCGCGTCCAGCCCCAGACGATGTCGCGCACGCTCGAGCGCGCCGAACGGGACGGCCTGGTCGAGCGCACGCCACACCCGGAGGACGGCCGGCGGCGGGTCGTCGCGGTCACCGAGGGCGGGAAGCGGGCGTGGGACACCGCGCAGCACATCGAGCGCGAGGTCCTGCCGGACGACCCGGACCTGCGCCGGCGGCTGCTCCAGGTCCTGCGCAGTACATGACATTCACATATCAGATGCTCTAACCTCCTCTGAGTCGGCGACCCTGCCGGCCCGACCCGAGGAGTCCCGTGTCCGAACGCCGAGCCGCCCGCGCAGCCGAGGCAACCGCCGCCGCAGCCGCCCGCTCCCGCAGGACGTCCGGGCGGCGTCGGCGCCACCCGCTCCTCCGCACGGCGCTCGTCGCCGTGGCGTCCCTCGTCGGCGTGGCCGCGGTCCTCGCCGCGGTCGGGGCCGTCTTCGTGGGCGACCTCGTCCGCAGCTACGACGACGGCCGCACCGTGATCGCCGACGCGCTCCCCACCGGCGATCGTCCCGCGCCCTCGGGCACCGCGGTGAACGTCCTGCTCATCGGGTCGGACTCCCGGGCGTCGGCCCGGGGGGCGGCCTGGGACGGCACGGGCGGCGGCCGCTCCGACACCCTCATGCTCGCGCACGTCCCGGCCGACCGGCACGACGTCACGCTCGTCTCGGTGCTCCGCGACACCTGGGTCGACGTCCCCGGGCACGGGCGCGCGAAGGTCAACGCCGCGTACTCGTGGGGCGGGGTCCCGCTCACGGTGCAGACCGTCGAGCAGTTCCTGGACGTCCGGATCGACCACGTGGCCGAGATCGACTTCGCCGGGTTCGAGGACGTGACCGACGCCCTCGGCGGGGTGACCGTCGAGTCGCCCAGCGCCTTCCGGTCGCGCGGCCACGACTTCGTCGCCGGACCGAACCGCCTGGACGGCGAGCAGGCGCTCGCCTTCGTCCGCGAGCGGTACGCGTTCCCGGATGCCGACCGCACCCGTGTCCGGAACCAGCAGGCGTTCCTGCGCGGCGTGTTCCAGCAGGCGCTGTCGGCGGGCACGCTCACGAACCCCGCCCGGCTCGGGGACTTCGTGGCGGCGACGAGCGCGCACCTGTCCGTCGACGAGGGCCTGGACGCGCGGACCCTCGCCGACCTCGGGTGGTCGCTCCGCGGGATCGGCAGCGACGACCTGCACACGGTCACGATGCCGACGTCGGGCAGCGGCACGAGCCCGGACGGCCAGGCGTACGTCACCGTGACCGAGGCCGACCGCCAGGCACTGTCCACTGCCCTGCGCGCCGACGACCTCGACACGTGGAGCGCGGGCGTCCGCTGACCTCGCGGGACGGGACCCCGCCCGCACAGCACGAGACCCCCGCGACGCGTGGTCGCGGGGGTCTCGTGTCGGATCGGGAGGTCGATCAGGCGGGGAGCTGGAGCTCCTGGCCGGCGTAGATCAGGTTCGCGTCGTCGATGGTCGACGTGTTCGCGGCCCACAGCTTCTGGTAGCCGCCGTCGATGCCGAGCTTCGTCGCGATGCTGTCGAGCGTGTCGCCCGACTGGATCACGTACGTCTTCCCGCTGGTCGGGACCGCGGCGGGCTTGCTCGGCGCGGTCGCCTTCGGGGCGGCCTGCACGGGCGTGCTCGGGGCGGTGCGCTGCGGGGTCGCCTTCGGGGCGGCCTGCTTCGGCGCCGCCTGCTGCGGGGCGGCCGGGGCCGCTGCCTGCGGGGCCGCACCGGCGGTCCCGCTCAGGCCGAGCTTCGCGGAGCAGGCGGGCCATGCGCCCCAGCCCTGCGAGGCGAGGACGCGCTCGGCGACGGCGATCTGGGCCTCGCGGCTGGCCGAGGCCGGGTTGCCGGCGCCGCCGTTCGCCTGCCAGGTGCGGAGGTTGAACTGCAGGCCGCCGTAGTATCCGTTGCCGGTGTTGATGGCCCAGTTGCCGCCGGATTCGCACTGCGCGAGGGCGTCCCAGGTCGATCCGGACGCGGCGTTCGCGGGTGCTGCCGCCAGGCCGACACCGGTCGCGGCGATGCCGGCGAAGGCCAGGCCGCCGACGATGGTGCGGGTACGAGAAAGCTTCTTCATGGTTGATCGCTCCACCGGGACCACGGACACGGGTGCTGCGCACGCGCTGCTCCGGTCGCCACTGCCCGTCCCGACCGATCGCGGTCACGTTGTGGGGGTGCGCCTCCGGGGGCAGTGGTCTCGTGCCGGGGGCGCCTCGGTCGGCAACCATAGGAAACTCGCCGCCGTTATCAAACCGAGACCAAGAGTCGACCCCTCGACCGTTGCGTACCCCTCCCGTGTTCCTGTACACACCGATCGCCGCATCCGCGGCGATCCGGCTGTACCCGGGTACACGACCTTGGCAGTTCCCTGGCAATGCGTCGGCCTGGAGGCCCGTGGCGGGCTGGCACCGTGCCTCCCGTCCGTCTCCTGGTCACCTCCTGGTCAGTCCCTGGACAGCAGGGTGACCGCCTCGAGGTGCCCGGTCTGCGGGAACATGTCGAGCACGCGTGCGCGGCGCAGCCGCAGCGACGGCATGCGGGCGAGGTCCTTCGCCAGGGTCACCGGATTGCAGCTCGAGTACACGAGGTGCTGCACGTCGGACTCCTCGAGCCAGGTCGCCAGCGTCTCGCCGATCCCCCGCCGGGGCGGGTTCACGACCACGAGCTCGGGGACCATTCCCGGGCGGGCGCGCAGGGCGTGCTCGGTGGCGTCGTCGGCGGCGAACCGGACGTCGGCGAGACCGGCCTCGCGTGCGGACTGCGCGGCCGACCGGATCGCCTCGCGGCTGGTCTCGATGCCGGTCACCGACCGTCCGGGCCGGGCGGCGTGCAGGGCGAACCCGCCGACGCCGCAGTACAGGTCCCACATGCTGGCCGGTGCGACCTCGTCGATCCAGGTCGACGCCTGGTCGTAGAGCTGCGCGGCGACGGACGCGTTCGTCTGGAAGAAGGACTGCGGGCGGAGGTGCATCGTGACGTCGCCGAATCGCATCGGCAGCGTCTCCTGCGCGGTGAGGACGACCTCGCGGTCCCCCTCGGTGACGGCCTTGTGCTCCGGCAGCAGGTTCGCGGTGACGACGACGGCCTGCGGGAGCACCGTGCGCAGCCGGTCGAGGTGGTCGCGGAGCCGCGGCAGCTGCCCCTCGGAGCGGAGGACGAACCGGACCATCAGCTCGCCGTCCGGCGACTCCGTGACGAGGACGAACTTCAGCTCGCCCCGACGCGCGGCGACGTCGTACGGGATCAGCCCGACGTCCGCGACGAACGCGGCGAGGACCGGCAGGGCGCGCTGGATGCCGGGCGTGCAGATGCCGCAGTGCCGCAGGTCGACGCCACGCTGCCGGTGGTCGAGGATGCCCACGGTCGGGTGCTGCACCGAACCGCCGACGACCATCTTCGCCTTGTTCCGGTAGCCGGACTCCGGGCTGGTGATCGCCGGGAGCCAGGTCACCGCTCCGGGCCCGCCGGCGTGCTCGACGGCGTCGTGCAGGAGCTCGCGGGTGCGGAGCTCCTTGTCGAGCACCTGGTCGGCGTAGGGCTGTCCCATCAGGGTGCAGGACCGACACACCCCGCGGTCGAAGTAGTCGCACTGCATGGCCGGGTCAGCCTACGTCAGCGAGCGGTCGCGTCCCGCGTGGTCGTGCGGATGCGGTGGACCGAGGTGGTCGCGGTGACGAAGAGCGTGCGGCCGTCGGCGCCACCGAAGCACAGGTTCGCGACGACCTCGGGCACGGGGACGTCGCCGATCCGGGTGCCGTCCGGCGCGAACACGGACACCCCGCGGTGCGTCGAGGACCAGACGTTGCCGTGCTCGTCCACCCGGATGCCGTCGGGGACGCCCTCGCCCGGGCCGAGCCGGACGAACTCGCGGCCGTTCTTCACGCGCACGCCGTCCCGGTCGTACGCGCGGATGACCGGGCGGTCCCCGGACGAGCTGGCGACGTAGAGCACGCGCTCGTCGGGGGAGAACGCGAGACCGTTCGGCTCCTCGCAGTCGAGCACCACCGGGCGGAGGTCCTCGCCGGCGGGGCCGCACCGGAACACCCAGTGGTCGCCGTACTCCCGCTCGCCGGGGTGCCCCTCGCGCGGCTGCGTGATGCCGTACGCCGGGTCGGTGAACCACACGCCGCCGTCCCGCGCGACCACGACGTCGTTCGGGGAGTTGAACCGGACGCCGGCCCAGGCGTCGACGATCGGCGTCACGACCCCGTCCCGGTCCCGCTCGACCCGACGACGCCCGTGGGAGCACTGCACGACCGAGCCGTCCCGGTCGAGGACCCGCCCGTTCGTGAACTCGACCCCGGTGGCGTACTCGCTCGTCTCCCCGGTGTCCTCGTGCCACTGCAGGATCCGGTCGCCGGGGATGTCGGACCACCGCAGGCTCCTGGTCGCCGGGATCCAGCACGGCCCCTCGGCCCAGGTGCTGCCCGTCGCGATCCGCTCGAGCGCGGTGGGGTCGGGCACGAGGTCGGTGAGCTGCACGGGTCCTCCTCCGAACGGGTGGCCGAACCGGTGTCGGCCCGCCCAGGCTACGTGCACGGACACGGTCCGGACGCGTGGCCGCCGCGCGGGGCAGAGTGGTTGAGGAGTCGGCTCCGCAGAGCCGGCGGCTGTCCGGCCGTACAGGGAGTTGCCAACCGCCTGCTCGTAGGCTGTGAGGGCCCAGTGAGCCGGACTGCAGCCCGACCCCGAGGAGGTGCCCGATGGTCTCCGTCCTCGTCGCGTTCGCGATCGTCGCCCTGATCGTCCCCGCCCTGACCCCCTTGCTCGGTCGACGCGTCTTCTACGTCGCCGCCCTCGCACCCGCGGCCGCGGCGGTCCTGACGGTCGTGCAGACGCCCCGCGCCCTCGGTGCCGGTGTCACCAGCAGCTGGGAGTGGATCCCGCAGCTCGACCTCGCGATCGCCCTGCGGATGGACGCCCTGTCGTGGGTGCTCGCCCTCGTGGTGTCCGTCGTCGGTGCCCTCGTGCTCGTCTACTGCGCGTCGTACTTCGGCCGCGACGAGCCCGGCACCGGTCGGTTCGCCGGGGTCCTGACCGCGTTCGCCGGGTCGATGTACGGCCTGGTCGTGGCCGACGACGTCATCGTGCTGTTCGTGCTGTGGGAGGCGACGACGGTCTTCTCCTACCTGCTCATCGGGCACGACGCGGCGAAGCGCGCCAGCCGGGCCGCGGCCATGCAGGCCCTCGTCGTGACGACCGCGGGCGGGCTGGCGATGCTCGCCGGGCTCGTCGCCCTGTCGGTCACCGCCGGCACCACGAGCCTGTCCGGCATCATCGCCCGGGCGCCGGAGCTCGTCGACCGTCCCGGGCCGCTCGTGCCCGTCGCGGTCGTGCTCGTGCTGCTCGGCGCGCTCACGAAGTCGGCGATCGTGCCGTTCCACTTCTGGCTCCCCGCGGCGATGGCGGCGCCCACCCCGGTCAGCGCCTACCTGCACGCCGCCGCGATGGTGAAGGCCGGCATCTACCTCGTCGCCCGTCTGGCACCCGCCTTCGCCCTGCTCACCGGGTGGCGGGAGACGATCACCCTGCTCGGGGTCCTCGGCATGCTCGTCGGCGGGTACCGCGCACTGCGGCAGACCGACGTCAAGCTCCTGCTCGCCTACGGCACCGTCGCCCAGCTCGGCTTCCTCGTGGTCGCCGCCGGGTGGGGTGCCCCCGCGGTGGCGCTCGGCGGCGTGGCGCTGCTCGTCGCGCACGCCACGTTCAAGTCGACGCTCTTCCTGGTCGTCGGGGCCGTCGACCACGTCACCGGGACCCGGGACCTCACCCGGCTCAGCGGGCTCGGCCGCCGGATGCCATGGCTCGTGGTCGTCAGCGTGCTCGCGCTGGCCTCGATGGCCGGCATCCCGCCGACGATCGGCTTCGTGGCGAAGGAGGCCGTGCTCACCGGCTTCGTCGAGGAACTGCACGGACCGCAGGCCGGGTGGGCGTGGTTCGCCCTCGTCGGCATCACGCTCGGGTCGGTCCTGACCGTGGCGTACTCGCTCCGGTTCCTCTGGGGCACCTTCGCCCGCAAGCCCGGCGTGCCGGACACCGAGGCGCACGGGGTGCACGGCCTCGGCGTCGTGCCGTCCCTCCTCGCCGGCACCGGTCTCGTGCTCGGGCTGCTCACCCCGGTCGTGGCGCACGGCATCGAGCCCGCCGCCCGGGCCGCCGCGCTGGCCGACGGCGAGGTCCCGCACCTGGCGCTGTGGCACGGCCTCGAGCCCGCGCTCGGGATATCCGCCGTCACGCTCGTCGGCGGTGTCGCGCTGTTCCTGCTCCGCCGCCCGGTCGAGGCGTTGCAGCACCGGCTCGCCGGGTCCCCCAGCGCGTCCGGCACCTACCGGCACGTGATGCGCGGGCTCGACCGCTTCGCGACCGGGCTGACCGCGAGCGTCCAGCGCGGTTCGCTGCCGTACTACCTGACCGTGATCCTGTCGGTCTTCGTCGCCGGGGCCTTGGCGAACCTCGTCCTCGGCGGCCCGTGGGCGTTCCACGTCCGGTTCGCCGACTCGTGGGGCCAGGTGCCGGTCGTCGCGGTGATGGCCGTCGCCGCGATCGCCGTCCTCACCGCGAAGACCCGGTTCGCCGCGGCCGTCCTCGTCGGCGTCACCGGCTACGGCATGTCGGTGCTGTTCGTGCTGCACGGCGCGGTCGACCTCGCGCTCACGCAGCTCGTCGTCGAGACGGTCACGCTCATCGCCTTCGTGCTCGTGCTCCGGCGCCTGCCCCCGCGCATCGCGACCGCCAACCCGTCGCGCTTCCGGGTCGTCCGGGCGCTGTTCGCCGCGCTCGCCGGCGTCACGCTCGCGATCGTCGTGGTCGTGGCCGCATCGGCCCGCACCGCCGAGCCGCTCTGGCCCGACCTGCCCGCGCTCACGAGCTCGTTCGGGCACGGCCTGAACGTCGTGAACGTCGCCCTCGTCGACCTGCGCGGCTGGGACACCCTCGGCGAGCTGACGGTGGTCGTCGCCGCGGCCACCGGGGTCGCCAGCCTGATCTTCGTGAACTCCCGCGAGGACACGCTGCCCCGCCTCCGGGACATGCCCGACTCCCCCGACGACCGGCACCGCGACGGCGGGCCCCGCGCGTGGCTGCCGACGAGCGCCGCGATCCCCACCGGCCGTTCGGCCCTGCTCGACGTCGTCGTGCGGCTGCTGTTCCACGGACTCGTCGTGCTGTCGGTCTACCTGCTGTTCGCCGGGCACAACGCCGCCGGCGGCGGGTTCGCGGGCGGGCTCGTCGCGGGCATCGCCCTCGCCGGGCGGTACCTCGCGGGCGGACCGGCCGAGCTCGGCGCCGCCGCCCCGGTGCGTGCCGGTCGGCTGCTCGGGCTCGGAGTCGCCACCGCTGCGACCACCGCGATCGTGCCGCTCTTCTTCGGCAAGGACGCCCTGTACTCCGAGTTCTTCGAGGCAACCGTCCCCGTGCTCGGCCACGTCGAGTTCGTCACCGCGACGTTCTTCGACATCGGCGTCTACCTCGTGGTCGTCGGCCTCGTGCTCGACGTCCTGCGCAGCCTCGGCGCCGAGGTCGATCGCCAGCGCCTCGAGGACTCGCGCGCCACCGTGCACGACACCACCGAGGGCGACGTCGACGACACCGCCGCCGCCTCGACCCCGGAAGGGAGCGCAGTGTGACCATCACCCTGGTGCTCGTCATCGCGATGGCGGTGCTGTTCTCGTGCGGGGTCTACCTGCTGCTCGAACGGTCCCTCACGCGCATGTTGCTCGGCTTCCTGCTGCTCGGCAACTCGATCAACCTGCTGCTCCTGATCATGTCCGGTGCGGCCGGCCGGCCCCCGATCGGCAAGACCGCCGAGGGCATCACCGACCCGCTCCCCCAGGCGTTCGCCCTCACCGCGATCGTCATCACCTTCGCCGTGAGCGCGTTCCTGCTCGCGCTCATCCACCGCTCCTGGAAGCTCTCGCGCGCCGACGAGGTCGAGGTCGACGAAGCCGACGCCGCGATCGGCCGGTCCCGCAGCGCCGACCACGACGACGACCCCGAGGTGGACTTCGACCCGAAGTCCCCGGAGGACGCCGACGACCCGCACGACGGTGCACCGCAGCCCACCGAGGAGGCCTCCCGATGACCTGGCTCGTCCCGCTGCTCGTCCTCGTGCCGCTCCTCGGCGCCGCGATCGCGCTCGGCCTGCTGCGGCACCAGGAGCTGCAGCGGGCGATCACCGTCGCGGTGCTCGCGGTCGCGGTCGCCCTCGCCGCGACGCTCATGGTGCTCGTCGACCAGCACGGCACCATCGTCGTGCAGGTCGGCGGGTGGGAGGCCCCGTACGGAATCTCGCTCGTGGTCGACCGGCTGAGCGCGCTCCTGCTCACGGTGAGCGCGAGCGTCCTGTTGCTCGTGCTGCTCTTCTCGATCGGGCAGGGGCTCGCCGCCGACGACGAGGACGCCCCGGTCACGATCTTCTACCCGACGTACCTGGTGCTCGCGGCGGGCGTGCTCGACGCCTTCCTCGCAGGCGACCTGTTCAACCTCTACGTGGCGTTCGAGATGCTGCTCGTGGCGAGCTACGTGCTCATCACCCTCGGCGGCAGCGAGCAGCGCGTCCGGGCCGGCACGACGTACATCGTCACGAGCCTCATCGCGTCGGCGATCTTCCTCGCCGCGATCGGCCTGGTCTACGGCGCGACGGGCACCGTCAACATCGCCCAGATCTCGCAGCGCGTCGCGGAGCTGCCCGAGCACGTGCAGCTGCTGCTCCACACGATGCTGCTCATCGGCTTCGGCATCAAGGCGGCCGTCTTCCCGCTGGCGTTCTGGCTGCCGGACTCGTACCCCACGGCACCGGCCCCGGTCACGGCCGTGTTCGCGGGCCTGCTCACCAAGGTCGGCATCTACGCGATCATCCGGCTCGAGACGATCATCTTCCCCAGGCCCCAGCTCAACGACGTCCTGCTCGTCGTCGCCGTGCTGACGATGGTGGTCGGCGTGCTCGGGGCGGTGTCGCAGACCGACGTGAAACGCCTGCTGTCCTTCACCCTGATCAGCCACATCGGGTTCATGGTGATGGGCATCGGGCTCGGCTCGGTCGCGGGCACGGCCGCCGCGGTGTTCTACACGGTGCACCACATCGTCGTGCAGACCACGCTGTTCCTGGTGTCCGGGGTGATGGAGCGCATCGGCGGCACGACGTCGAGCCGCTCGCTCGGCGGCCTGCTCAAGGCCGCACCGCTGCTCGCGGCGCTCTACCTCGTGCCGGCGTTCAACCTGGGCGGCATCCCGCCGTTCTCCGGCTTCATCGGCAAGCTCGGCCTGTTCCGCGCGGCGGCGGAGGACGGTTCCCCGATGGCGTGGGTGACGGTCGCCGCCGGGGTCCTCACGAGCCTCCTGACCCTGTACGCGCTCATGCGCGTCTGGGACGCCGCCTTCTGGCGGCCGAAGCCGGCCGCCGAGGCGGCCGCGCCCCACGTGACCACGGCGGAACCGCACGCGCACCTGCGGTCGCCGGAACCGGCGCCGCTGACCGTCTCCGAGGAGACGGGCGAGGCGTACCACCCTGGAGGCTCGACCACCGTCACCGACGCACCGCACGCGAGCAGCGCCTCCCGTCCGGCGACCGGGTCGACGGCCACCGCAGGCGAGGCGCCCGAGCCGGCGCGCCTGCCCCGCATGCTCGTCGCGGTCACCACGGTCGCGGTGCTCGGCTCGGTCGCCCTGACCGTCGTCGCCGGACCGCTGTACGGCTACGCGACCCGCGCCGCCGAGTCGCTGGAGTCCCCCGACCGCTACGTCCAGGCCGTGCTCGGAGGTGCCCGGTGAGCGACACCCGACGGATCTCGAACGCGCGACGGATCGTGGTCGCGTGGCGCTACGAGGTGCCGCTCGTCGCCGGACTGACGGTGCTGTGGGCGCTGCTCTGGGGCTCGTGGACGGTGCTGACCCTGCTGTGCGGCGTCGTCGTGGCGCTGCTCGTGACGCAGCTGCTGCCCCTGCCGCCGGTGCCCCTGTCGAAGCGCTTCTCGGTGCCGCGCGTGCTGCTGTTCCTGGTCGTGTGGGCCGGACTCGTGGTCACCGCGTCGTTCCGCGTCGCCTGGGTCGCGGTCCGCCCGCGCGGGGTGCGCCGGAGCTCGATCGTGCTCGTCCAGCTGCACACCACGTCCGAGATGACCTTCACGCTCGCGACGCTGGCGATCTCGCTCGTGCCGGGGTCGTACGTCGCCGACGTGGACCTGCCGCGCCGCCGGCTGCTCCTGCACGTCCTGGACACCGAGCGGATCGAGCAGGTCGAGGCGGCGAAGGCCGAGGCGCACCGGATCGAGGAGCTCGTGATCCGCGCGATCGGCTCCCGCCACGACGTGTCCGAACTGTCCGATCCCCTGCCGGAGGTCACCCGATGAGCGCCGCAGTCGTCGTCATGGCCGTGGGCGTCCTGCTCGTCCTCGCGCTGCTCGGGGCGACCCTGGCGCTGGCCGTCGGACGGATCGTCCGCGGGCCGACGATCCTCGACCGCATGATCGGCTCGGACATCGTGCTGACCACCGCGCTCGTCGTGATCGCGGCCGCGATGGCGATCCGGCAGGACCTGACCGCGGTGCCCGTCCTCGTCGTGATCGCTGCGACGAGCGTGTTCGCCACGATCGCGGTCGCCCGGATCGTCACCCCGTCGTCCGACCCGTCCGACGAGGGCATCGACGTCACCACGCCGGAGCACGCCGTCGAGGAGGAACGCCCGTGATCGCCATCCTGGAGTCGTTCATCGAGGGCGGCGGCGTGCGGGCGTGGATCGCCCTCGCGCTGCTGCTCGTCGCCTCGGCGCTGTCCCTGTCCGCCGCGATCGGCATCGTCCGGTTCCCGGACCCGCTCGTCCGGCTGCACGCGATGGCGAAGCCGCAGGTGCTCGGTCTGGCACTGGCCCTGGCGGCGGTCGTCGTCGCGGTGGGGACCTGGACGGCGCTGTGGGTGGTCGTCCCGGTGCTCGTGTTCCAGCTGGTGCTCGTGCCGGTGTCGTCGCACATGATCGCTCGTGCGGGGCTGCGGTCGAACGACTACCGGCACGAGGACCTGCTCGTCGACGACACGGAGGACTGACTCACCCGGCGAGGACCGCGTCCTCGTCGTCGTCGGAGAGCCCCGCGCCGTGCGGGTGGACGGGCTGCTGCCGTTCCCACGCGAGCGCGTCCGCGAGGGTCTCGGCGAGCGGCCGCCGCGTCAGCCCGGCCGATCGCGCCTGGACCGCCGGTCGGTCGTTCATGCCCTGGTGGTCGTCGTCGGGGATCCACAGCGGCAGCGACCGCTCCCCCGCCCACGGGGCCACGCCGCGCTCGAGGAGCACCGCGTCCGCCAGCGGCACGACCGGGACGTCCGCGGCAGCCACCGTCCGTGCTGCCTCGAGGTGCCGGTCCAACGTGCGGACCTCGCCGGTGACGTCGTGGACGCCCGCTCGTCCGCCCTCGGCCGCGCCGACGAGCCAGGCCGCGAGGTCGCGGACGTCGATCACCGAGGTCGGGCGGTCCGTGCGCGCGGGCACCACCACGGGTCGACCGGTCTCGGCGGCGCGCGCGAACCGCCACGGCCAGTACCCGGAGCGTCCGGTGTGGTCGCCCGGTCCGCCGACGAGTCCGGCGCGTGCGATCGACGCGCGCTCGACCCCGAAGGCGTCGAGGACGGCACGTTCGCACGCCACCTTGGCGCCGCCGTACTCGGCGGGGTCGTCGGACGGCTCGAGCACGGGAGCGCGCTCGTCGGCACCGCGCTCGTCCTGGGACGCGTAGACGCTCACGGTCGACACGAAGACGTACCGGTCGGCGACGGGTTCGAGTGCGGTGACGGCACGTCGGACGTGGTCGGGCGTCCGTGAGACGTCGACGACCGCGTCCCAGCGGGAGCCGTCGAGCACCTCGGCGAGGGCGTCGTCGAGCACCTCGGCGAGGGCGTCGTCGCGGTCGCGATCGGCCACGACGGACCGGGCGCCCGCGGGGACGTCGGTGCCGCGGGCGAGGCACGTCACCTCGTGGCCGCGGTCGAGGGCGTGCCGGACGACGGTCCGACCGAGCCACGCGGTGCCGCCGAGGACGAGGATGCGCATGACCCCACCCTGCCCGGGTCACCTCCGGGTGCCGTGGGCCAGGGCCGGTGTGCCTAGCGTGCGACCGGGCTCCGACGGTTGAGCAGGACGTTCACGACCGCCGCGACCACGACGAGCGCCGCCGCGTACGCCGGGAACGCCATGGCCGCCCCGGTGCCGGCCCGCTCGGCGACCTCGCCGACGACGGCGGATGCCACGGACTGCCCGACGATGACCGCCGAGCCGAGGATCGTCATCGTGGTGGCGGAGCGGCCGACCGGGGAACGGTCGGACCCGAGGCTGTACTGCGCGACGAGCGTCGGGCCGATGCCGATGCCCATCAGGCCGAGCACGACCGCGACGGCGACCACGGAGTCGGCCGTGGCGAAGGCGATCGCGCCGCCGAGCAGCACGACCCCGAACACGAGCCAGCGCCAGCCGACCCCGAACGCCCTGGGGAACGCCGCCGACCCGAGGGCGAGCGCCGCGGAGCCGATGCCCATCACGCCGTAGAGCAGGCCGGCCTGGGACGACTGGCCGTGCTGCTCCATGAAGGCGGTCAGGGCGGTGAGGGTCGACCCGAAGAACAGTCCGATGCCGAGGATGCCGACCACGACCACGACGAGCCGGGGGCGGAGCAGCTGCCGCGCGGGGGCGGTCTCCTCGTGGTCCCCGCCGCGGACGACGAGCCGCCCGGTCGGGTGCAGGGCGAACGCGGTCACGAAGACGAAGGTCAGGGCGGCCGCACCGGCGACGGCGACCCACGGGGCGATCGCGGTCGCGAGCAGGCCGACCAGGAACGGGCCGACGATGAACACGGTCTCGTCGGCGGCCGACTCGTACGCCATCGTCCCGCTGAGGACCTTCTCGTGGCGGCGAGGGGCCATGCGCTGCCGGATGATCGCGACGAGTCGCGTGCGGGACATCGGGGCCACCTGCGGGGCGGTCGCACCGATGCCGAACGACATCGCGAGCACGGCGAGGTCGGGGGCCGAGCCGGCGACGACGAACGGCAACAGCGCGAGCAGCACGGCGTTCGCCAGGCCGACCGGGACGAGGACGGCCCGCTGGCCGAAGCGGTCGGCGGCGGCACCGACGAGCGGCCCGAACAGCGCCGACCCGATGCCGACGAACGCGGAGTTGATGCCGCCGAGGGCGACCGAGTCGCGGGTGGCGACGACGAGCGTCAGCACGCCGACGACCATCATCGCGAAGGGCAGCCGCGCGACGAAGGCGATCGGGAAGTACCAACGACCGGCGAGGGAGACGAGGGACGCGTCGGAGCGTCGTTCCTGGAGCATGGGGGTGTGCCTTCTCGGCCCACCAGGTGCGAGAGCGGCGGGCCCATCGGGTGCCGCCGCTGTCCGCCGGGGTGCCGGCGGCCGGTAGATACACGGATTGCGTCCTCGATCGTACCAAGCGCTCCTGGTGCCGGACCGGTCGTAGGATCTCGACCATGGTGGAGATCGACGACGGCGGGACCGGATCGTCGAACGCAGCGCCGCCGCGGCCGACCGACCTGCTGTCGATCGGGGAGGTCGTCCGCCGGACCGGGGTCGCGGCCTCGGCGCTGCACTTCTACGAGCGCAAGGGCCTGATCCACCCCGAACGCACCACCGGCGGCACCCGGCTGTACCCGCGGCACGTGGAGCGCCGGATCGCGATCATCCAGGTGGCGAAGCGCCTCGGCATCCCCCTGGGCGAGGTGGCCGAGCAGTTCGCCGCCCTGCCCGCCGACCGGATGCCGTCGCTGCGGGACTGGGACCGGCTCAACGAGCGGTGGCGCGCGCGGCTCCGGGCCCGCCAGCTCGAGCTCGAGCGCCTGCAGCAGGAGATGACGCAGTGCATCGGGTGCGGGTGCGTCTCGCTCAACGCCTGCCTGGTGGTGAACCCCGGGGACGCGCTCGGCGCCGAGGGGCACGGTGCGCGTCGGCTCCTGCCGTTCGACGACGACGGGGCAGCCCCGGCCTGACCCCGGCCCGACCGTGCCCTGCTCAGGTGGCGAGGAAGCGCAGCACGGCGAGCACACGCCGGTGGTCGCCCGGCGCCGCCTCGAGCCCGAGCTTCGCGAACACCGCGGTGACGTGCTTCTCGACGGTGCCCCCGGAGAGGAACAGCGCCTCGGCGATCGCCCCGTTCGAACGTCCCTCGGCCATCAGGCGCAGGACGTCGGTCTCCCGGGCGGTGAGCGTGTCGAGACGGTCGCGGATCGGTCGGGGTGCCTGCACGAGCGCGGCGGCGACCTCGGGGTCGAGCACGACGTTGCCCGCGGCGACCTGCTGGAGCGAGTCGATGAACGTCGAGACCTCGGCGACCCGGTCCTTGAGCAGGTAGCCGACGCCGACCGTCGCCACGTCGAGGAGCGTGCGCGCCCACCGCACCTCGGCGTACTGCGAGAACAGCAGCACCCCGACGTCCGGTCGGGCGGCCTTGACGCGCACCGCGGCCTGCACGCCCTCGTCCGTGTGGGTCGGCGGCATCCGGATGTCCATCACCACGACGTCGGCCGGCGTCGCGGTGAGTGCGGGGAGCACCGCCTCACCGTCCCCGACGGCCGCGACGACGTCGTGCCCGCGGCCCCGGAGGAGCGCGGCGAGCCCCTCGCGGACGATCGTGTTGTCGTCCGCGATGAGCACCTTCACGTGGCGGCTCCCGCAGGCACGACGAGCCGCACCGAGGTCGGTCCACCCGCGGGGCTGTCGACGTGCAGGGACCCGTCGACCGCGCGCAGGCGTTCGAGCAGCCCGGCGAGCCCCGTGCCGTGCCCGTCCTCGGCCGTGAGTGCGACGTGGGCGCCGCCGACGCCGTCGTCCTGCACCGTGGCGACCAGGTCGGTGCCGACCAGTGCGACGTCGACGACGGCCGAGGTCGCCCCGGCGTGCTTCGACACGTTCGTCAGGAGTTCGAGGACCCCGAAGTACGCGATGCCCTCGACCACCGGCGCCGGGCGGACCGGCAGGTCGGTGCGGAGCGTCACCGGGAACGGCGCACGCGCGCAGGCGGAGGCGAGCGCCGCCTCCAGACCGGCGTCCAGGACCGGCGGGTGGATCCCGCGGGCGAGGGCGCGCAGTTCGACGAGGGCCTCCTTCGTCGCCGCGTGCGCCTGGTCGACCAGCGCCTCGACGCCGGCGCCGCCCTGCCCGTGCTGCAGGCGGTCCCGGGCGTCGCCGAGCGTCATGGCGAGGCCGACGAGCCGGGCCTGCGTGCCGTCGTGGAGTTCGCGCTCGATGCGGCGCAGGGTCGCGTCGGCGTCCACGACGGCCGCGTCGCGGGAGGCGGTGACCTGGGCGAGGCGCTCCGCACGGCGGGTGGTCCCGAGCAGCGAGCGGATGACCACGCGCTGGAGCGACCCGAGCCCGTGGTTGACGGCGGGCCACACGGCGAGCAGCAGGACGATCCCGAGCGCGGCGAACGCGAGCTGCATCGGCACGGTGTCGACGAACGTGCCGAGCAGCTGGGCGCCGCGGTGCTCACGGCCGTCGGCGCCGATCTGCGCGGGGAGGTACCGACCCCAGGCGGCGTGCGTCACGGCTCCGAGGGAGGTGACGAGGACGGCCGTCGAGACGGCGAACGAGCACGTCGTGACGACGAACCCGACGAGCAGGTAGGCGAACGCACGCCAGCGCGCCGGGTCGGTCAACCGCGTCGTCGCCCACCCGAGCGGTCCCGGGCGGCGGGCACGGAAGCGGGGCGGCGCGACCTCCTGCTCGAGCAGCGCGGCGGACATCCGTCTGGTCACGGCGGCGAACCAGGCGCCACCACCCAGGAGGAACGCGGAGACGACGAGCCCGAACCACGTGACCGCGGCGGGGACGCCGACGGCGATCGTCACGGCGAACCAGGCCAGCGCCGCGACGGCGATCGGCAGGTGCGCTGCGTGGAAGGCGAACTGTCGCCAGGTGGTCGCCCGGAACAGCGCGGTGGTGAAGTGGAACCGGGGTGCGACGGGGAACGGCGGGACGGTGGCGGAGCGGGACATGAGACCTCTTCGTGACTCGGGAAGTGTAGTGCTCCTCGAGCCTCGCGGTCCGTGACCTCCGGCAGCACCCGGCGGGCCCTCCGACCGGGTGGGGGCTCCCCCCGGGTCCCGGTCAGCGTCCGACCGGCGCCACCGCGCCCCCGGTCCCGGTCAGTGCCGGGGCGGCACCGGTCAGTGCCAGTGCGGTCCCGGTCAGCGCCGGACCGGCACCGCCGCTCCCTCGCGCGGCCGCAGGATCGGCACCTTCGGCATCACCCAGTCGACCCACACCACGCGCGCTGCCGGCGTCACCGCGAGGGCCCACAGCACCGAGGCCGCCGCGTCGGTCGGGTAGTGCACGGCGTCGATCGACACCGACAGGAACACGACGACGATCGCCACGACGCCGAGCACCTGAGCCAGTCGGTGCCACCGCGTCTCGCGGACGACCCACACGAGCGCGATGACGAACGCCGTGATGTACACGGTGTGCCCGCTCGGGTACCCGGGGTCTGGCTGCACGGGGAACGGGTGCGGCAGGAGCGCCACGTCGGGACGTGCCCGGTGCACGATCTCCTTGACCGCCGCGGAGGGCAGCCACGTGATCGCGATCGTCATCCCGAAGCCGAGCGCCGGCCGGATGTCCCGTGCCCGCCACCAGATGATGCCGGCGACGACGAAGGTCAGCGCGATCGCCGGCACCGGGCTGATCACGTGGTAGACCGCGGTCGTGAAGGCCCCGAGCGCGCCGACGTGCAACTCGTTGAACGCCTTCGACAGACCGAGGTCGACGGTGCCGAGGAAGAACCCGATGATCGTCAGGACGACCACGGACACGACGGCCACGGCGATCGCGACGAGCGGGTAGGGGTTCGGTTCGAGGATGCCGACGACGTCGGCCGTTCGCCTGCTGCGGCGGTGTTCGGGCGCGTCGGTCATCCGACCATGGTGGCAGGGCACGGGCGCGCGCGACGGTGCGCCACCCGAGGACGCATCAGAGACCACACAGGACCGGCGGACTCCGCACCCCGTCCGCCGGGGTCAGTCCTCGACGTCGAAGACCACGACGCGGGAGCTCGACCCGCCGATGTGGTCGGCGACCGGTCGGTGCTCCGGGTGCGGCAGGTAGGCCGCGAGCGCGTCCCGGTCGCGGAAGCGCACCACGAGCATCCAGTCGAAGCCGCCCTCGAGACCCTCGGTGCTCACGCTCGGCCCGGAGCGCACCGACTCGACGCCGTCGATCCGGGGCAGGTGCTCCCGGCACAGCGCGTCGGCTCGCTCGGCGTCACCGCCCGCGCCGTCCCACGCCACCAGCACCACGTGCGTCACACCGGCCATCGTCGCTCCCGTCGTCGTCGCCCACCCTGCCAGCACCGGACTGGGACAGCCCACCGGTGGGTCGTGCCTCCGCATGGACGCCCCCTGCGTTCCGCGGCGTCAGGTGACCGAGCGCATCGGGTCGCGGACGCGACCGGGAGACGGACGGGAGGCGCGGTGCGGGCTGGCACCGTGCCTCCCGTCCGTCCCGTGGTCGCGTCGGACGCGGCGTGCGTCGTCCGGAGCCGCGTCGGACGCGACCTGCGTCGTCCGGTGCGCCGCGTCGGACCCGGCTCAGAAGGCGGGCGTGCCGCCCGCGATCGTGATCGTCGAGCCGGACTGGTAGCTCGACTCCGGGCTGACGAGGTGGACGTACGCCGCCCCGAGCTCGGCGGGCTGGCCGGGGCGGCCGAACGGCGCCTGCTCACCGAAGTGCGACACGGTCTCGGCGTCGTCGGAACCCGGCTGGAGCGGCGTCCACACCGGACCCGGCGCGACCGAGTTGACGCGGATGCCCTTCGGGGCGAGCTGCTGCGCGACGGCCTCGGTGAAGGTCTTCACGGCGCTCTTCGAGATCGCGTAGTCGACCTTGTCGGGCGAGGGCGTCGCGGCCTGGATCGAGCCGGTCGTGACGATCGTCGAGCCGGGCTCGAGGTGCGGCACCGCGGCCTGGGTCAGCCAGAACAGCGAGTAGATGTTCGTCTTGAACGTCGAGTCGAAGTGCTCGGTGGTCAGGGTCAGGATGTCGTCGTTGCTGTCCATCCGACCGGCAACCATGACGAGGGTGTCGAGGCCACCGAGCTCGTCGACGGCGCGCTGCACGAGGTCCCGGCAGTACTGCTCATCGGAGATGTCGCCCGGCACGAGCACCGCACGACGTCCCTCCGACTCGAGGAGGTCGCGGACCTGCTCGGCGTCCTCCTGCTCGTCGGGCAGGTAGGACAGGACCAGGTCGGCGCCCTCGCGGGACAGGGCGATCGCGGCGGCGCGACCGATGCCGGAGTCGGCGCCGGTGACGATGCCGCGGAAGCCGGTGAGGCGCTCCTTGCCGACGTAGCTGTCCTCGCCGTGGTCGGGCTTCGGGTCCATCTTGTACGCGGCGCCCGGGAGCGACTGCTCCTGCTCGGGGAACGGCGGCTTCGGGTAGAGGGAGTTCGGGTCGCGCTTGTCGTACTGGCTCATGGGGCCATGGTGCTCGGGGGTGGGCGAGCGGGCGGGCAGCGTCACCGAGGTGGCGCGGTCGGTTCCGTCGTAGCGGATGTCGGTCGTCACCGGCCC
>NZ_MCIG01000151.1 GCF_001705035.1 Curtobacterium sp. UCD-KPL2560
GTCGGGGCGACGCGGGCGGTCGGGGCGACGCGAGCGCGCGGGGCAACGCGGGCGGTCGGGGCGACGCGGCCGGTCGGGGCGACGCGGCCGGTCGGGGTCGTGGCGCCGAGGGCGGTCCGATCGACCAGGAAACGCACTCCGGCAGCTGAACCTGTCTCCGCGGCCACCCCGGCAGTAGCATCGGTACCGCCGGGTATCGACCCGGTGACCGCCGCCCGCTGACGCACCGACACGACCCGAACGTGCCGGTCCGGCACACGGACGTCAGGTCGGGGACCAGGTCGGTGCCGCGCGGGATCAGCGCGCGGCGCGACGGTCCCCGACGGACCGCGCACGCCACCACCGAGCGCGGGGATCGCACCCGACCAGCTCTGCCCCGCACCGCCACGACGATCACGAACCAGGATCAGATGCGCGACGACGCCACATCCACCCCGCGGACCCCGCGCGCCGAGGTGCGGGAGCGCCTGCTCGTGGCCGCCGCCGAGGTCTTCGCCGAGTCCGGCCTGGCCGGGGCCCGGCTCGACGACGTCGCCGCGCGCGCGGGGTTCAGCAAGGGCGCGGTCTACTCGAACTTCGCGTCGAAGCAGGACCTCGTGGCGGCGGTCATGCAGCGCCAGACGAACCGCGTGCTCGCGTCGTTGCAGGAGGTCGTCCAGGTCGACGTCACGGCGGCACGCCTCGGCGATGTCGTCCGCGCCGCGTTCGGCCGGCACGACCAGCGCGCCCAGTTCGCGCTGCTCGCCGAGTTCCGGGGCTACGCCGTGCAGCACCCCGAGTTCACGCCCGAGTTCGTCCGGCAGCGGCGCGAGCTGCAGGACGGGGTGCTCGGCCTCGTGGACCTGTGGTTCGACGCGCACCCCGAGGTCGATGCCGGGATGCCGCGGGAGGACCTCGCCGTCCTGCTCGTCGCCGCCAACGTCGGGATCGTGTTCGACGAGCCCGCGCTGCCCGGGGTCGACCCGGGCGACGTCATCGCCGCCGTGGTCGAGGCGGTCATCCGGCCGCGCTGACGACGTCGGTGGCGGCGGCTGGCTGGCGCCGCGGGCGCCGCCGCTGCGCGGAGCGCCGCCGCCGCTGCGCGGCGAACAACCGAAAGCACGTCGCGCCATGAGATTCCGTGGCGCGACGTGCTTCCGCTTGTGCGCGCGTCGCGCGCGCGTCGCGCGCGCAGGCGAAAGCAGGTCGCGCCACGGAATCTCGTGGTGCGAGGTG
>NZ_MCIG01000152.1 GCF_001705035.1 Curtobacterium sp. UCD-KPL2560
CGCACCCGCGCCGCACGGCGGCGCACCCGCGCCGCACGGCGGCGCACCCGCGCCGCACGGCGGCGCACCCCGCGCCACACTGCGGCGCCCGACGCCGCGCCCCGCGCGAGCCGGTGGCTAGAGGTCGTAGCGGAGCGTGATGGTGTCGCCGCGGTGCACGGTCGTGCCCTGCACCGGGTCGGTGGAGGACACCGGCAGGACCGACTTCCAGTCGCCGATGCGGCAGAGCAGGTTGGTGCACTCCGGGACCGAGACCTCGAGCCCGAGGTTCTCGAGCGTGGCGGTGGCCTCGTCGATCGTCTTGCCGGCGACGTTCGGCAGCGTGATCGGGGTCGGACCGCGCGAGACGACGACGTTCACCGCGCTGCCCTGCACGACGGGGGAGCCCTCGGCCTCGGCGGAGATCACCTGCCCCTTCGGCACCGAGTCGTCGTACCGTTGGGTCTGCTCGCCGAGGGTCAGTCCCACGCTCTCGAGCGTCGTCGACGCGTCGGCGACGGTCTTGCCCCGGACGTCCGGCACCGGGCCGAGCGAGACCGTGAGGGTCACCGGGCCGCGCTCCCCGTACTCGGGCACCTGGGCGAGGTCGACGGTCTGGCCGTCGGTCCCCACCCCGGTGGCGGCGATGACGGTGTCCTTCGGCGCGTCGGCCGAGAACTCGTAGCGGTCGTCCTGCAGCTGGAAGTCGTCGTCGAGCGCCGCGGTCACGGTGGACACGGGTTGGCCGACGATCGCCGGCAGGGTGATCATCCGCGGGCCGTCCGAGACGACGATCTGCACCGAGGTGCCCTTGCGGACCTCGCGTGCTGCTGCGGGCTTCGTCGTCGAGACCTGGCCGCGCGTGACGACCGCGTCGAACCGGCTCGCGGTGGCCGCTGCGGTGCGGAGGCCCTGCGCCTCGAGCAGCTGCCGAGCCTGGGAGACGGACTTGCCCGCGACCTCGGGGATGCGGACGTTGCCCCACGGGCCGGGGCCGAACGCCCAGCCGACGACGCCGGCCAGGACCGCGAGGACGACGACGATCGTGAGGACGATCCACCCGCGGCGTCGACGCTTGGCGGACTTGTCGGCGAGGCGCTGTCCCGCGGGGGAGAGCGCGCCGGGCTGGGAGCCGGTGCGGCGGGGGCCGGGAGCACCGCGACGGACCGGGGC
>NZ_MCIG01000153.1 GCF_001705035.1 Curtobacterium sp. UCD-KPL2560
GACGTGGAACGGCGCCGCTCCCTGATCGGGGGCGGCGCCGTTCGCGTGTCGTGCTGGTGGTGCTGGTGGTGCTGGGTGTTACTTGATCTGGGCGGTGATCGTGGCGGTCCCGACGAGCAGGCCACCCTTGACGGCGTCGGTCTTGAAGGTGCTGTTGAGCAGCTTCGCGGCGTCGTCGGAGACGTGGACCGTGGTGCCGGTCAGGATCGCGTTGTCACCCTCGAGCTGGAGCGGCTTCAGGGTGCCACCGTGCAGCGAGAACAGGTACGCGTTCGACACGGCGACCTGACCGTTGACCWWCACGTCACCGTAGAGCTTCGACGAGCCCGGGTTCACGACGAAGTTCTCCAGCGTCACCGTCGTGTCACCRGCGGAGAGCGTCAGCCCCGAGTCGTCGTGGTYCAGCAGGCCCTGCACGTAGGGGCGGTAGTTGCCGTCCGGCGACCAGTACGTCACCGAACCGGCGGTGATCGGGAACGACACCGACCCGTTCTCGAGCTTCGCGTTGCCCGACACACCCGGGGTCAGACCCAGCGAGGTCAGCGCGTCGGTGAAGCCCTTGTCGAGCGCGACCGCGGTGTTGCCACCCTTGACCTCGGGCACCGAAGCGACCGGGCCGGGGATCTTCGACGACGAGGACGAGACCGTGTGGATGCTGCCGTCGGCCTGCGCGGCGGAGACACCGAACGCGGCACCGCCCAGCACGAGCGCACCCGTGGTGGCGAGGGTGATGGAGGTCTTGAGGCTCTTGCGCATGTCTGCGTTCCTTTCGTTGTCGCGCTCGGCGCGAATCCCTGGATGCGCGCCGAACACACCCCGAACAGGGGTGGAGAACCAGCTACCTGCGGCTGGTGAGCGCTCCGGGTGTTTCCCGGCTTGTGCAGGTGATTCGACACCCCCCACCGAACGGTTTGG
>NZ_MCIG01000154.1 GCF_001705035.1 Curtobacterium sp. UCD-KPL2560
ACTGCCGGGCGCCCATCTCGATCGTGGCGATCGAGCCGAGGTGTTCGCTGAGCTTCTGGTGCTGCCCGAGCCATCCGTAGTCGGCGTTGCCCTGCTGCGTGTCCGGCCCGGACTGGTTCGCCGTGGCCGTACCGAACAGGCCGGTGGCCTGGTCCATGACCTGCCCGAACGGGTCGTACACCGGCAACACCTGCGAGGCGAGCTGGCCCGACCCGTCGGTGGTGGCGACGATGTCCCCGTGGAGGTTCGGGTACGACCACACCGCGCTCGTCCCACGGAGCTCCGCGGTCAGCCCGCCCGGCAGGGGCAGGTCCCACTCGGTCAGCTTGCTCGCGCCGTCGTAGACGAAGTCCGGGGTGTCACCATCGCCGGTGAACCCGTACCGGGTGACGGTCTTCGTTCCGTTCGGGGTCTGTTCCGTGCGCTGCACGATCCGGTTCGACGCGTCCCGCACGTACGACACCTTCGACCCGTCCGTCAGAGCGGTCTGGACGTGCCGGTCCTGCCCGTCGTAGACGAGGGTCTCGTCCGCCAGCGTGGTGGTGTTCCCATGCGCGTCGTAGACCAGCTGCGCACCGGTCAGGGACTGGTTCACCGGCGTCGCTCCCGTGACCGGGTTCGTCACCGTGGTCCCGATGAGCCGGTCCGCTGCGTCGAAGCAGGACGCAACCTGCGTCGCCGCACCCGCCG
>NZ_MCIG01000155.1 GCF_001705035.1 Curtobacterium sp. UCD-KPL2560
CCCCGGCCCCGGGCCGGCCCGCCCCGCGGAAGCGACAGATCGCGCGCGGCCCCGCCCGACGTGGTCGTGAAAGCGACAGTTCCCCGCCGACTGTTCGCGCCGATCTGTCGCTCTCGCGACAGACCTCACGCGCCCAGCGACACCTCACGGCCTGCCGGCTGCGTGAGGTGTCGCTGAACGCGTGAGGTCGCTGCACCGACCCACCACCGGCCGGGAGGCGCGTGGCGGCCCGGCACCGCGCCTCCCGTCCGCCTCGCGGCCGGTCCACCCCGCGGAAACGACAGATCGCGCGCTGCCCCGCCCGACGTGGTCGCGGAAGCGACAGTTCCCCGCCGACTGTCCGCACCGATCTGTCGCTCTCGCGACAGACCTCACGCGCYCAGCGACACCTCACGGCCTGCCGGCTGGGTGAGGTGTCGCTGAGCCCGTGAGGTCGCTGCGCCGACCCAACCACCCACCGGACGGGAGGCGCGGGGCGGCCCGGTACCGCGCCTCCCGTCCGTCCCGCGGCCGGTCCACCCCGCGGAAGCGACAGATCGCGCGCTGCCGCGCCCGACGTGGTCGCGGAAGCGACAGTTCCCCGCCGACTGTCCGCACCGATCTGTCGCTTTCGCGAC
>NZ_MCIG01000156.1 GCF_001705035.1 Curtobacterium sp. UCD-KPL2560
GTGGAGCCCACCGTGCCGGTCACGCCCTGCACGAGTCCGCCGACCAGGCTGCGCTGCTGGACGCCCTCGGCGGAGGCCGGACGGGCACCGAGCACGAGCGAGAGCAGCACGAGGGCCGCGGCGACGCCGACGCCCGCGAGGACGTACCGGCGACGCCGGCCGCCCCGGTGGCCGGTGCTCCGGCCGCACCCGCGCGACCGGTGGCCGACCTGGTCGGCGGCCTGACTGGTTCGGTGGCGACCACCCCGACCACGGCGGCCGACGCGGACGGCGCAGGCACCGCCTCCCGGCCGCTCACCGACACCGTGGTCGGCGTCCTGACGCCCGTCACCGGGACCGTGCAGGCCATCACCGACGCGCGCCCCACCGCGGCGGTGGTCGAGGCGATCGACGGCCTGCTCGGCGTCCTGCCGGTCACCGGCGACCTGCTCGGTGACGACACGCTCGGCACGATCACGCGCCCCGTCACGGGCGTCACCGACGACCTGCTGGGCGGCGTCGGGAGCACCGTCGGCACGCTGCCCGGCACGGTCGGCACGGTCGTGTCGCCCGTCGAGGGCGCGCTCCCGATCGGCCCCCTGCCCGTCCCGACCCTGCC
>NZ_MCIG01000017.1 GCF_001705035.1 Curtobacterium sp. UCD-KPL2560
CTCCGCGACCTCGCGCGGCCACGGCCCCCGGCGAGCGACACCCACCCCGCCGCCGACCCCGCGACCCCGCGCGAGCACGGCTCGCTCCGCACCCGTGGACGCACCGTGACTATCGTGGAACGCATGACCGACGTCGCACGTAGCTCCGGGATCCACACCGACGAACTCGACACCGCGGTCCGCCCGCAGGACGACCTCTACCGCCACGTCAACGGCTCGTGGATCGCCGCGACACCGATCCCCGACGACAAGGCCCGGTACGGCTCGTTCACGGTCCTCGCCGAGGCCGCCGAGGAAGCGGTCCGCGCGATCGTCGAGCGCTCGCAGCAGGCCGCCCCGGGCACCGAGGAGCGCAAGGTCGGCGACCTCTACACGTCCTTCATGGACGAGCACCGCCTCGAGGAGCTCGGCACCGGCCCGATCGACCCGCTGCTCGGCGAGGTCGACGCGGTCGAGACGCCCGACGACGTCATCCGCCTGGTGGGTCGCTTCGAGCGGCTCGGGCTGCCCGGCTTCGTGCAGCTCTTCGTCGACAACGACCCGGGCGACCCCGAGTCGTACGTCGTCTTCCTCGAGCAGTCCGGCCTCGGCCTGCC
Source organism: Curtobacterium sp. UCD-KPL2560 (assembly GCF_001705035.1). Lineage (GTDB taxonomy): Bacteria > Actinomycetota > Actinomycetes > Actinomycetales > Microbacteriaceae > Curtobacterium. The sequence continues at coordinate 597 of NZ_MCIG01000017.1, forward strand.
CGACGAGTCCTACTACCGCGAGGAGCGCTTCGCCGACATCCGTGCGAAGTACCGGGAGTTCGTCGCCGCGATGTTCCCGCTCGCCGGGTTCGCCGACGCCGCGGACCGCACCGACGACGTGATCGCGCTCGAGAAGGCGCTCGCCGCGGTGCACTGGGACAACGTCGCGACCCGGGACAGCCAGAAGACCTACAACAAGATGCCGTGGCACGAGGTCGCGGTGCTCGCCGAGGGCGCCGACCTGCACCTCTGGTGGGAGGCGATCGGCGCCCCGGCCGGCGCGTTCGAGACCGTCGTGGTCCGCGAGCCGTCCTTCGTGACCGGCCTCGCCGAGCTCCTGCGCTCGCAGCCGGTGTCGGCCTGGAAGAACTGGCTGCGCTGGCAGGTGATCCGCGGTTCCGCGGCCTACCTGACGACCGCGCTCTCGGCGACGAACTTCTCGTTCTACGGGACGGCTCTCACCGGTGCCCCGAAGCAGCGCGAGCGGTGGAAGCGCGGCGTCTCGCTCGTCGAGGGCGCGATGGGCGAGGCCGTCGGTCGGATCTACGTGCAGGAGCACTTCGACGAGACCTCGAAGGCGAAGATGGACGACCTCGTCGCCAACCTCGTCGAGGCCTACCGTCAGAGCATCACGGCCCTCGACTGGATGACCGACGAGACCCGTGCCCGTGCGCTCGACAAGCTCCACAAGTTCACGCCGAAGATCGGGTACCCCGTGCGGTGGCGCGACTACTCCGCACTGACCGTCGACCCGGAGGACCTGCTCGGCAACGTCCGGGCCGTCGCGTCGTTCCAGGTGGACCGCGAGCTCGGCAAGATCGGCAAGCCGATCGACCGCGACGAGTGGTTCATGACGCCGCAGACGATCAACGCGTACTACAACCCGGGCTTCAACGAGATCGTGTTCCCCGCGGCGATCCTGCAGTTCCCGTTCTTCGACGCCGACCGCGACGCCGCCGCGAACTACGGGGCCATCGGTGCGGTCATCGGGCACGAGATCGGCCACGGCTTCGACGACCAGGGCTCGCAGTACGACGGCGACGGCCGGCTCGAGAACTGGTGGACCGAGGCCGACCGCGCCGCGTTCGAGGAGCGCACGAAGGCCCTGATCGCGCAGTACGACGCCCTCGTCCCGACCGAGGTGCCCGACGGCCACGTCAACGGTGCCCTGACGATCGGCGAGAACATCGGCGACCTCGGCGGCCTGTCGATCGCGTGGAAGGCGTACCTGCTCTCGCTCGACGGCCAGGAGCCGCCGGTCGTCGACGGCCTGAGCGGTGCCGAGCGCTTCTTCCTCAGCTGGGCGCAGGCCTGGCGCATGGCGATCCGTCCGGAGGAGGCCGCGCGCCTGCTCTCGATCGACCCGCACTCGCCGACGGAGTTCCGTTGCAACCAGGTCGTCCGCAACATCGACGGCTTCTACGAGGCCTTCGGCGTCACGGAGCAGGACGCGATGTACCTCGACCCCGCCGAGCGCGTCGCCATCTGGTGATGACCGAGCCCGACGGGCCGCCCGCCCCCGAGCACGCCGACCAGCCCGGACACCGGTCCGACCCCTCGGCCGCCCCGGGCCCGGTCGCACCACGCCGTCCGCGTCGCCGACACCAGGTCGGCGACGCGGACGGCGCGCGTGCGCGCGGCGGACGGCACCGCGGCGGCGTGGACGAGCGCTTCGGGGCCACCCTGGAGGCGCTGGGCACGATCGCACGTGAGGGTGCGTCCGTCAGCGCCTCCGTGATCGACACCTCGACGGGCCGCGCGCTGCTGGCGGTCGACGACACGCTCGTGCTGCCGGCGGCGAGCCTGGGCCGCGTGCTGCTGCTCATCGAGACCGCGGTGCAGCTCGAGGACGGCCGCCTGCACGGCGACCGGTTGCAGCGCATGGCCAGGGACACCGCGACCGGCGCCGGTCTGTGGCAGTTCCTGCAGGAGCCGACGATGCAGGTCCCGGACCTGGCGACCCTCGTCGGTGCGACGGCGGACTCGTGGGCGATGAACGCGCTGCTGTCCACCGTCGGCATCGACGCCGTCCGTCGTCGTGCCGAGGCGCTGGGCATCGAGCGGACCGCCCTGATCGACCGGGTCCGCGACCGCCGCGGACCGGACGACGCCCCGGACGCCTCGGTGGCCCCGACCGGTGAGCTGAGCTGGCTGATGCGGGGGCTGGCGCTCGGCGAGGTCGTCGACGAGGCGGTCTCGAACCGGGTGCTCGGGTGGCTGTCCCTCGCGAGCGACCTGTCACTCGTCGCGGGCTCCTTCGGACTCGACCCGCTGGCGCACCGCGCGCTCGACCACGGGCTGCAGGCGGTCGTGGTGACCGGTTCGTCGACCGGTGTCCGGGCGGAGGCGGGCATTCTCCGCGGGCCGGGGTCGTCGGTGAGCTACGCCGTCGCGGTCACGTTCGACGACGCCTCGCTGCAGCGGCGCCTCGCGGTGGTCGAGGCCCTGCGGACGATGGGCACCGAGGTGCTCGAGGCCGTGCACGCCCCGTCGTACCGCTGACGCGCTCCTCGGGACCACGCGGCGCGGGCCCGATGCGCCCACGCGGTGCCGCCCGGTGCGACCCCGTGACGCAGCGATCCGTCCGGCCGCCGGGGCCACCCGGGTCAGTCGGTCGCCTGCCCCTCGGGCACGAGCCCCTGCACCTGCAGCAGGGCCGCCGACGCCGACGCGCACGCCGTGTACCCGCTGGCCGGCACGAACAGCGACGCCGTCGACCCGGGCGGGTACACGCGGAACCCGTCTGCGGCGGTCGGCGTGCACTCCGACGGCGGGTAGTCCTGCGCGTTCGCGATCTTCAGCGGCGCGACGGCCGTCTGCCCGGGCTGCAGGGTGACCGTGGGGTGCGCCGAGGACCGGTCCTGTCCTGCGGCGGCACCGATCTGGGCGCCGTCGCCGTCCCCGACGAAGGAGACGCCCGGCCAGCCCTGCAGGGTGCACGCCGCGGAGCCGGTGTTCCGCAGGGTCAGGTGGATGATCGTGCTGCCCGCGGCCCCGCCGCTGCCCGCCGCGGTCCCGCCGGCGAGCGACGCGGTCGTGCACCGACCGTCCCCGGCGGCGCTGCCCCCGCCAGCCCCGCTCGCGGGCGTCGCGGCTGCGGAGCCCGCGTTCGACGTGGGGACGGCGGACGACGGGTCACCCGAGGCCCTGGGGCTGCTCGACGGGCTGACCGTGCCGACCGGCGGCGTGGTGTCGGCCGAGCACCCGGCCAGACCGACGACGGCGAGCAGCCCCACGGCGGCGAGGGCGGTGTGCTGGACGATCCCGTGACGCATGGCCCCACGCAACACCCGCTCCGGGGGACACGTCTCGGTGAGCGTCCAGCCGCGCCGAGGATGCTCGCGGGGAACACCAGCCAGCACCACGAGCGACGGAGGTCGGACATGGCAGGCAAGCACGAGCAGGCACGCGGCGACGAGGGCCGGGCGGACGGGGTCGAGACCCACGCCGGCGCCTACACGGACAGCGTCATCCCGGGCGACGAGCACGTCACCTCGACGGAGCCCGCCGGCGAGTTCGTCTCGAGCGACATCCCCGGCGACGACCGTCCCGAGGGTGCGGGCGGCGCCGACGCGGGCGAGTACGTCGAGTCGGACATCCCCGGCGAGGCCGAGCCGACGCCGTCGGGCGAGACCGGCCACTACGTCGACAAGGACCAGTAGCAGCCGGACTCCTCGGACCGAGGAGTTCAGTCCACCAGGCCGGCGGCGACCAGCCGGCGGAGCGTCTCGACGCCCGCCGGCGGGCACCGGTCCGCGTCTGCCGAGGTGACCCACTCCACCTCGTCGACCTCTGCGGAGGCGACGGGCGAGGCGGAGTCGGTCGCGCCTCCGGGCCGGACCAGGAAGAGCGCCATCGCGACCATCGTGCCGGGCGCCTGCCCGTGCGCGGGTTCGGTGACGGTGCCGAACGGCTCGACGTCGGACGGCTCCAGGCGCAGGCCGGTCTCCTCGTGGGCCTCGCGCAGCGCGGCCTGCACGTCGCTCTCGTGCGGCTCCGCCTTGCCGCCGGGCAGGTAGAGCACGTCGCGCGCCCGCGCGCGCACCATGAGCACGCGTCGGTCGCGGACCAGCAGCACCGCGCTCACGCGCAGCGTGGGCGGACCGGCCTGGAGGCTCAGCTCGCGTCCGCCTCGTCGTTACGGTCCGACGCGGCCCGCTCGGGCGCGGTGCGCTCCGCGAGCGGCACGACGGGGGACGGCACCCCCGCCTCGGGCTCGGGGCGCACACCGTAGAGGGCGTCGAGCGCGCCGACGAACTCCTCGCCGCGTCCGGCGCGGCCGAGCTCCCGGGCGCGGACCGAGGGGCGGTGCAGCAGGACGCCGACGAGGTGCCGGAGCGCGCGCTCGGTCTGCTCGAGCGACTCCGGGTCGGTGTCCCGGCGCTTCGCCCGCTCGATCTCGTCGTCGAGGATGTCGAACACGTGCTTGCGGAAGGCCACGAGCGCGGGGGTGGTCGACTGTTCCAGGGCTTGGGCGCGGAAGCGGGACACGGCGTCGTCGACCATCGCGCGGGCCTCGGACTCGGCGTTCAGCTCGGCGATCGGCGCGTGGATGCTGATCGTCTCGAGGTCGAGGAGCTCGACGCCGTCGACGGCCGCGGCGTCGGGGTCGACGTTGCGGGGGAGCCCGAGGTCGATGACGATGCGGCGCACGCCGTCGTCGAGGTCGGCGGGTTCGACGACCGGGACCTCGCTGGACGTGCACGTGATGACGACGTCGCTCGCGGCGATCGCCTGGCGCAGGTCGGTCGCGGCGACGAGGTCGTGCTTCGCGGCGAACCACGGCGCGCGGCCCGACGGCGAGAAGACCTGGATGTGCACGGCGCCGCGGTCGCGCAGGGCGGCGATGGTCGTGGCGGCGTAGCTGCCGGTGCCGACGAGCAGCACCCGGGTGCGCGCCCAGTCGGTGATCCGGGACGAGGCGAGCTCGAGGCCGAGGCGCACGAGCGAGCGCCCGGCGGCACCGATGCGGGTCCGGGTCTTGACGCCCCGGGACGTGTGCGCGGCCTCCTGGAAGAGCCGCTCGAGCTCCGAGGTGGTGGTGCCGTTCGCGCGAGCGTCCTCGAGCGCGCGCCGGACCTGGCCGGAGATCTCGGTCTCGCCGACGACGACCGACTCGAGGCCGCTCGACACCGCGAACAGGTGCTGCACGAGGTCCTTGCCCCCGAGCACCTGGACGGAGCCCGCGACCTCGGCGGGCACGAGGTCGCTGGCGGTGGCGACGGCGTCGACGGTGGCCGACACGGCGGAGTCGCGGTCGTCCCCCGCGATGTCGAGGTAGGCCTCGAAGCGGTTGCAGGTGGCGAGGACGACGGCCCCGTCGAGCACGTCGGAGTCCGTCACGAGACGGCTCGCGGCGGTCGGTGCGCCGATGCTCAGTCGCTCCAGGAGGTCGAAGCTGGCGTTGCGGTGCGACGCCGTGAGACAGATGAGCACGTCTTCCATCGTAACCCGCGATCGCTCCACGGGCTGTTCGCTGACCGCGTGCTCATGGACACCCTCGCCTCCGATGGGAGAATCGTCCGGTGACCGACGCGCCGACCTCCGCCCTGCCCGACACCCACCCGCTCGTGACCGGTCGGACCGCGCAGTCGCCGCTCGTCCGGGCGCTGCGCGGGGACCGGCCGGAGACGCTGCCGGTGTGGTTCATGCGCCAAGCCGGTCGGTCGCTGCCGGAGTACCGCGACCTGCGCGTCGGCACCGCGATGCTCGACGCGTGCCTCGACCCGGCGCTGGCCTCCGAGATCACGCTCCAGCCGGTCCGGCGGCACGGGGTCGACGCGGGCATCTTCTTCAGCGACATCGTCGTGCCGATCAAGCTCGCGGGCGTCGACGTCGAGATCGTCCCCGGCCGCGGTCCGGTGCTCGGCTCCCCGATCCGCACGGCCGCCGACGTGGCCGCCCTCGCACCGCTCGAGCCGGACGCCCTCGCGCCGATCACCGAGGCCGTGCAGCGCACCGTCGAACAGCTCGGCGACACCCCGCTGATCGGCTTCGCGGGCGCGCCCTTCACCCTCGCCGCCTACCTCGTCGAGGGTGGCCCGTCGAAGGACCACATCCGCGCCCGCACGCTCATGCACGCCGACCCGGAGACCTGGGCGCGCCTGCTCGACTGGGCCGCCGGCGTCTCCGGGGCCTTCCTCCGCGCGCAGGTCACCGCCGGCGCCTCGGCCGCGCAGCTGTTCGACTCGTGGGTCGGGTCGCTCTCGCGCGCCGACTACGTCGCGTCGGTCGCCCCGCACTCGGCGACGGCCCTCGGGCACGTTGCCGACCTCGGCGTCCCGCGCATCCACTTCGGCGTCGGCAGCGGCGAGGTCCTGCACGAGATGACCACGCTCGGCGACCCGTCCGACACGGTCGCGGTGGACGCCGTCGGGGTCGACTGGCGCATCCCGCTCGACGACGCCGTCCGCCGCGTCGGCCCGGGCGTCACCCTGCAGGGCAACATCGACCCGCCGATGCTGTCGGCACCGTGGGCGGTGCTCGAGGCCCACGTGCGCGACGTCGTGCGCCGCGGCGGGGCGGCACGAGCGCACGTCGTCAACCTCGGGCACGGTGTGCCCCCGGAGACCGACCCGACCGTGCTCACGCGCGTCGTCGAGTTGCTGCACTCCCTCGGTGACGGCACGGGGCTGGACGACGGCACGGGGCTCGGCACCACGGAGGGGGCCGCAGCGTGACCGACGTCGTGGTGGTCGGCGGCGGGGTCGCCGGCCTCGTGGTCGCGAGGGACCTCGCGAAGGGCGGCGCGCACGTGGTGCTCGTCGAGGCCGGGGACCGGCTCGGCGGGATGCTCCGCCGGCACACCGTCGCGGGGCTCGACCTCGACATGGGCGCGGAGTCGTTCGCGACCCGGACCGACGCCGTCGCGCGGCTCGCGACCGAGCTCGGCCTCGGGAACGACGTCGTGTCGCCGGACCCGCGCGGTGCGTGGCTGATGACCCGCGACGGCCGGACCGCCCCGATCCCGCAGACCGGGTTCCTCGGCATCCCCGGCACCCCGATGGCCGCCGACGTGCTCGCCGTGGTCGGCCAGCGCGGGGGGCTGCGTGCCCAGATGGACGCGCTCCTGCCCTCGCCGGTCGGTGCGAAGGCGTCCTCGCTCGGCGAGCTCGTGCGCCGGCGGATGGGCGACCGCGTGCTCGACGACCTGGTCGTGCCCGTGGCCGGCGGGGTCTACTCGACGCACCCGGACCAGCTCGACCCCGACCGTGTCGCCCCCGGGCTCCGGTCCGCCCTGCAACGCGAGGGGTCGCTCGCCCGCGCCGTCCTCGCCATGCGGGCCAAGGCGACGGCGGGCTCGGCCGTGCAGGGCATCCGCGGCGGCATCGTCCGCCTGGTCGACGAGCTCGTGGCCGACACCGAGACGTACGGCATCGAGGTCCGTCTGCACACCCGGGCGGTCGCCGTCGAGCGGAACGCCGTCGAGGTGGTCGGGCCCGACGGCACCCGCGAGCGCCTCCCCGCGCAGCACGTGCTGTCCTCGACCGCCGACCCCGCGCGCACGGCCGCGCCGGACCGCACCGGGATCGAACTCGTCACGCTCGTGGTCGACCAGCCCGAGCTCGACGCCGGACCGCGCGGCACCGGGATGCTCGTCCACCCCGAGGCCCGCGACGTCGCCGCCAAGGCCCTCACCCACGCGACCGTGAAGTGGCCGTGGCTGGCCGAGGCCGCCGCCGGGCGCCACGTGCTCCGACTCAGCTACGCGACCGCTCCGGAGACCGCACCCGGTGCCCGTGGCGAGGAGACGGCGGGCGGGACCGGCGCGCCCGAGCCGGGGACGAGCCTCCCGGTCGACCCCACGGACGCGACCGGCACCCGCGCCACCCGCGACGCCACCGCCCTGCTCGGCGTGCCCGTCACGCCGGACCGCGTGCTCGGCGCAGCGCGCGTCCGCTGGTACGGACCGGACCTCACCGCGGCGGGCCTCGCCGAGGGGGTCGTCGGCATCGGCGAGACGACCTCCGGCCGCGGGCTCGCGGGCATCGTGCAGGCGGCCCGGGCGTCGGCTGCGCGCCTCCTGGATTCCTGAGCGGACCGGAGACCGGCCGAGGGCTACTGTGGTGGGACGCCGGACGTATTCCGATCGGCGCATGACACCGCACACCGAAACCTCGGAGGAACCGCACATGCGAGGCAAGCTCCTTTTCGTCGCCGGCGCCGCACTCGGGTACGTCCTGGGATCGCGAGCCGGACGGGCGCGGTACGAGCAGATCAAGACCGTCAGCGGCAAGGTCTGGAACAGCGACGGAGTCCAGAAGGGCGTGCACGTCGCCGAGGACTTCATCCAGGACAAGACCCCGGACGTCGCCGAGTTCGTCGGCGAGCAGACCAAGAAGGTCGTCCGCAAGGTCGCCCAGAAGAAGGACAGCAAGACCTCATGACCGACACCCGCGACCGCCGGTCGCGCTCGCTGTTCGGTCTGGTGGGGGACGTCCCGAAGCTGGTCAAGAACCTCGTCAAGGGCGAGATCGACCTGCTCAAGGCCGAGCTCATCGGCAAGGCGAAGATCATCGGGCTCGCAGCGGGTCTGCTCATCGGCGCACTCGTCATCGTCCTGTACGCGATCGGCGTGCTCCTGACCGCCGCCGTGATGGGTCTGGCGACCGTGATACCCGCGTGGCTGGCGGCGCTGCTGCTCGCCGTCGTGATGCTGATCGTCGCCGGGATCCTCGGCTTCGTCGGCTGGAAGCGGTTCCAGAAGGCGCTGCCCCTGACGCCGAAGCGCACGATCGACAGCGTGAAGGACGACGTCAACGCGGTGAAGGGCCTCGGCAACAAGCCCGCGGCCGCCGACCGCAAGCGGTCCTGACCGCGGACCGCAGGCGCTCCCGCCCGCCGACCGCGACCGCGGTCTCCGACGCCGTCGACCGCACGCGGTCCCGAGCACCCCGACCAGCACCACCGACGGAGGAACCGTGACCGACCACCACGACGACCTGGAGCACCGCGTCGCCGCGACGCGAACCCAGCTCTTCGAGACGCTCGACGCCATCGAGGACAAGCTCAACGTCCCGAAGCAGCTCGGCATCGCCGCGTCGAAGGTCAAGCAGGGCATCGACGAGAAGCCGGTGCCCTACCTGGCCGGGCTCGCAGCCGGGGTGGCGGTGGTCGGGAGTATCGTCGCAGTGGTGCTCCGACGGCGGTAGACCGCCCATCGGTGGTCCTCCGTCCGCGGCAGCCCAGCCACGACCCAGGCAACCGACAGGACGAGGAACCATGAGCTCCGACGTGCACCAGTCGACGCAAGAGACCGCGTCGCACGAACCCGCGCACGAGACCGACCCCGCTTCGGGCATCGACCCGAACCTCCTCACGGCGTACGCCCTCTGGGCGGTGTTCCGCCGGCCGCTCGGTCCGGTGCACCGCGTCGGTGACGACGCCGTGGCCGAGCTGGACGCGGTCGTGGCCCGTGCCGCCGAGCGCGGGGTCACCGTCCGCGGCTTCTACGACGTCTCCGGCTTCCGCGCCGACGCCGACGTCATGGTGTGGCTGCACGGCGACGACGCCCAGGCGATCCAGGCCGTGCTGCGCGAGGTCCGCCGCACGGGGCTGTTCCAGGACGCCGAGCCGGTCTGGCACGTGATGGCCATGCACCGCGAGGCCGAGTTCAACAAGCGCCACACCCCCGCCTTCCTGCGCGGCAAGGACCCCGAGGCCTGGATCACGGTGTACCCGTTCGTCCGGTCCTTCGAGTGGTACCTCCTGCCGGAGGAAGAACGCTCGAAGATGCTCCGCGACCACGGCATCGCCGGCGCGAAGTACCGCCGCGTGCTGACGAACACCATCGCGACCTTCGCCCTGAGCGACTACGAGTGGATCCTGCCGCTCGAGAGCCCCGAACTCGTCGACCTCGTCGACCTCATGCGCGACCTGCGCTACACCGAGGCGCGCCTGCACGTGCGCGAGGAGGTCCCCTTCTTCACCGGTCGTCGCGTGACGACCGCCGAACTGCCGGAGGTGCTGTCGTGACCGACACCAGCCAGATCTCGAACGGGCGGGGCACGGTCCTCGCCGCGACGCCCGCCGCGGCCGACGGACCCGAGCACGTCGAGGTCCCGACCGCGTACGACGCCATCCTGCTCGCCGGCTTCGGCGGACCGGAGGGCCAGGACGACGTCATCCCGTTCCTGCGCAACGTCACCCGCGGCCGGGGCATCCCGGACGAGCGGCTGGAGGAGGTCGCGCACCACTACCGCCACTTCGGCGGCGTCAGCCCGATCAACGCGCAGAACCGTGCGCTCAAGGCGGCGCTCGAGGCCGAGCTGGCGAAGCGCGGCATCGACATGCCGGTGCTGTGGGGCAACCGCAACTGGGCGCCCTACCTCGAGGAGGCCTTCACCGAGGCCGCCGACAAGGGGTACACGAAGCTCGTCGCGATCGCAACGAGCGCGTACTCGTCGTTCTCGAGCTGCCGCCAGTACCGCGAGGACTACGCGCGGGTGCTCACCGAGACCGGCCTGATCGACACGATCCAGGTCGACAAGGTCCGGCAGTTCTTCGACCACCCGGGCTTCGTCCGTCCGTTCGTCGACGGCGTGCGCGACGGCATGGCCCGCGCGATCGCCGAGAACGAGGGGCTCGACGTCGCGACCGAGCTCCGCATCCTGTTCTCGACGCACTCGATCCCGTCGACCGACGCCGCGAAGTCCGGCCCGGACCACCGCGGCTTCGACGAGCACGGCGCGTACGAGGCGCAGCACCTCGCGGTGGGCGAGGTCGTCCTCGAGCAGGCGTGGAACGAGCTGCTCGAGCAGCCCGAGCACGCCCACCTGCGCGGCACGTCCAAGCCCGGCTGGAAGCTCGTCTACCAGTCGCGTTCGGGCCCCCCGACGCAGCCGTGGCTCGAGCCGGACATCAACGACTACATGAACGAGGAGCTCAAGGGCGGCCCGACCCGCGCCGTGCTCATCGTCCCGCTCGGCTTCGTGAGCGACCACATGGAGGTCATGTGGGACCTCGACGAGGAAGCCACCGAGACCGCCGGCGAGCTCGGCTTCTGGTCGCTCCGCACCCAGACGCCCGGCGTCGACCCGGCGTACGTGTCGGGGCTCGTCGACCTGGTGCTCGAGCGCGTGAACGGGACGCCGAAGAGCGAGCGCCCGCACCTGACCGACATCGGCCCCTGGTACGACGTGTGCCGTCCGGGCTGCTGCGAGAACGTCCGCGCCGGGTTCAAGCCCGCCGCGGCCGGCGTCGCCCCGTGACGGACCCGGACCGCACAGCGCCCGAGCCCGCCGACGGCCCGGCGTCGGCGGCAGCGCCGACCGACGGCCCGGTGCCGATCCGGCTCGGCACCCGTGCCAGCCGGCTCGCGGTCGCGCAGTCGCAGGACGTCGCCGACCGCCTGGCGAAGGCGGCCGGCCGTCCGGTCGAGCTCGTGACCGTGACGAGCGAGGGCGACGTGAACCGTGCGTCGCTCGCGAGCCTCGGCGGGACGGGCGTGTTCGCCAGTGCCCTGCGCGAGGCGCTCGTCGCGGGCGAGGTCGACGTGCTCGTGCACTCGCTCAAGGACCTCCCGACCGCGCCGTACGAGGGGCTGACGATCGCGTCGGTGCCGAAGCGCGCCGACGCCCGGGACGTCCTGGTCGCGCGGAACGCCGGGACGATCGACACGCTCCCCGAGGGCGCGAAGGTCGGCACCGGGTCACCGCGCCGGGTCGCGCAGCTCAGGGCGAAGCGCCCCGACCTCGACGTCGTCGACATCCGCGGCAACATCGACACCCGGCTCGGTCGGGTGGACGACGACCTCGACGCGGTCGTGCTCGCCGCCGCCGGTCTCGGCCGGATCGACCGGCTCGACGCCGCGACCGAGCTGCTCGACCTGGGCTTCTGGCCGAGCGCACCCGGTCAGGGCGCGCTCGCGGTCGAGATCCGCAGCGACGAGACCGACAAGGGGCTCCTCGCGGCGCTCCGGAAGCTCGACCACGCCCCGACGCGCCTCACGGTGACGGCCGAGCGTGAGGTCCTCGCCAAGCTCGAGGCGGGCTGCTCCGCTCCGATCGGTGCGACCGCGGTCGTGGACGCCGAGCTCCTGCTCGTCTCCGCGACGGTCTACCGCCCCGACGGCGCCGAGTACCGCACCGCGTCGCACGCCGCGCACCTCGACGGCTCCGCGCAGGACCGCCTCGACGAGGCCCTCGCCGTCGCCGGACGCGTGGCGGCCGAGCTGCTCGAGAACGGCGCCGCCGAGCTCGCGGACCTGGCATCCACGGTGTCCGACGCCCCCGCCGACGGCGAGCACTCGGCGGGCCCCGGCCTGGCGACACCCGCCGAGTAGGGGAGCACCACGGACGACACCGCTCGCGTCGCGGACGAGGCACGGCCACCGGTCGTCCTCGTCCCGCGCGGCGGTGCGTGGGGCGAGTCGGTGGCTCAGGCCGCCCGGTCCCGCGGACTCGAGCCGGTCGTCGTCCCGCTCATCACCGACGCACCGCCCGCCGACCCGGCAGCGCTCGACGCGGCGCTCGCCCGCCTCGGGGCAGTACCGGCCGCGCCCGCTGGCGAGGCCAGCGGACAGCGCGCTGACGGACCGCGCGACGACCCGGCCGGGAGGCGCGACGCGCCACCCACGGACCGCAGCGGACCCGACAGGGTCGCCACCGGTGCCCCCTGGCTCGTGGTGACCAGCGCGACGGCCGTGCGCGTGGTCGCCGGACGCGTGCCGCGCCTCCCGGCCGGGGTCCGCGTGGCCTGCGTCGGCGCGGCGACCGCACGGGCCGCCCGCGCGGCGGGCTGGCCCGTCGACCTGGTGCCCGAGGACGAGTCCGCGGCCGGCCTCGTCGCCGCGTTCCCCGCCGACGCCGGACCCGTCCTGACCCCCCGGTCGGAGATCGCCGCGCCGACGCTCGTCGACGGCCTGCGCGCCCGCGGCCTCGCCGTGTCGGAGGTGGTCGCGTACCGTACCGTGGGGACGGGGGACGACCCGCTCGTCCTCACCCCACCACCGGACGCCGTGCTCGTGACGAGCGGGAGCGTCGCCGACCAGGTCGTCCGCCGGATGACCCCCCTCGACCCGCGCACGCGCATCGCGTGCATCGGACCGTCCACCGCCGACGCCGCGCGTGCCGCCGGACTGCCCGTGCACGTCGTCGCCCGCAGCCGGTCCGCCGAAGCCCTCCTCGACGCCGTCGTCGAGACCCTCCACCCGAACCCCAGAACAGGAAGGTCATCGTGACCGGACGCTTCCCCCAGGTCCGCCCCCGTCGGCTCCGCGCCACCCCCGCCATGCGGCGGCTGGTCGCCGAGACGCGGCTCCACCCCGCGGAGCTCGTGCTGCCGATGTTCATCCGCGAGGGGGCGACCGACGCGATCGACATCTCGAGCATGCCGGGCGTGCAGCAGCACTCCCTCGACTCGTTCCGCCGAGCGCTCACCGAGGCCGCGGAGCAGGGCGTCGGTGGCGTGAACCTGTTCGGCGTGCCCACCGCGAAGGACGCAGTGGGCTCCGGCGCGACCGACCCGGACGGCATCCTCAACGTGGCGATCCGGATCGCGAAGGAAGAGGTCGGCGACGCCCTCGTCGTGCAGTCCGACCTGTGCCTCGACGAGTTCACCGACCACGGCCACTGCGGTGTCCTGGCGGCCGACGGCTCGGTCGACAACGACGGCACGCTCCTGCGCTACCGGGACATGGCCGTCGCCCAGGCCGAGGCCGGCGCCGAGCTCGTCTGCATGAGCGGCATGATGGACGGTCAGATCGCCGCCGCCCGCGACGCCCTCGACACCGCCGGGCACAGCGGCACCGCACTGCTCGCGTACTCCGCCAAGTACGCGTCGGCGTTCTACGGCCCCTTCCGCGAGGCCGTCGCGTCCACGCTGCAGGGCGACCGCCGCACGTACCAGATCGACGCCGCCGACGGACGGCAGGGTCTCCGCGAGGTCCTGCTCGACATCGAGGAGGGCGCCGACATCGTCATGGTGAAGCCCGCGATGAGCTACCTCGACGTGCTCGCCCGCACCGCCGACGTCTCCGAGGTCCCCGTGTGGGCGTACCAGATCTCGGGCGAGTACGCGATGATCACCGCGGCGGCGCAGAACGGCTGGATCGACCGCGACGCCGCGGCGATGGAGGCCCTCGTCGGCATCAAGCGTGCCGGTGCGGACGCCATCCTCACCTACTTCGCGGTGGACATCGCGCGGAAGCTCAACCAGGAGGCCGGCCTGCGCACGTCCGGCAGCACCGCGGCGGTGTCCGGCGTCGCCTCGACCGGGAAGGCACCCGAATGACCACCAGCACCAGCACCAGCACCGCCACGACGAACGACGAGCTGTTCGGTCGCGCGAAGGCGAGCATCCCCGGGGGCGTGAACTCCCCGGTCCGCGCGTACGGCTCGGTCGGCGGGACCCCGCGGTTCCTCACCGCCGCGAAGGGCGCGTACGTGACCGACGCCGAGGGGCGCGAGTACGTCGACCTCGTCGCATCGTGGGGCCCCGCGATCCTCGGGCACGCGCACCCGGGCACGGTCGAGGCCGTGCAGCAGGCCGCCGCACGCGGGCTGTCGTTCGGGGCGTCCACCCCGGGCGAGACCGAGCTCGCCGAGCTCGTGCGGCAGCGGGTGCAGGTCGACGGCGACGGGCCGATCGAGAAGCTCCGCATGGTGTCGACCGGCACCGAGGCGACGATGACCGCGATCCGGCTGGCCCGCGGGTACACCGGTCGCGACCTGCTCGTGAAGTTCGCCGGGCACTACCACGGCCACTCGGACTCCCTGCTGGCCGAGGCCGGCTCGGGCGTCGCGACGCTCGCCCTCCCGGGCAGTGCCGGCATCACCGCCGAGACCGCGGCGCAGACCCTCGTGCTGCCGTACAACGACCTCGACGCCGTCCGTGCCGCGTTCGACGAGCACGCGGAGCGCATCGCCGCGGTGATCGTCGAGTCGGCCGCAGCGAACATGGGCGTGCTCGCGCCGGAGCCCGGCTTCAACCGTGCGCTCGCGGAGATCACGCGTGCGCAGGGTGCGCTGCTCATCGTCGACGAGGTCCTCACCGGCTTCCGCGTCGGCCCGGCCGGGTGGTGGGGGCTCGAGGCCGCCGGCACCGTCCCCGAGGGCACCGGGTGGAAGCCCGACCTCGTCACGTTCGGCAAGGTGATCGGCGGCGGCATGCCCCTCGCCGCGCTCGGCGGTCGCCGCGAGGTGATGGACTTCCTCGCCCCGCTCGGGCCGGTGTACCAGGCGGGCACGCTGTCCGGGAACCCGCTCGCCGTCGCCGCCGGCACCGCGACGCTCCGTGCGGCGACACCCGAGGTGTACGCGCGCCTCGACCGCACCGCGGCGACGATCGCCGAGGCGACCAGCGCAGCGCTGTCCGCCGAGGGGGTCGCCCACACCGTGCAGCACGCCGGGAACCTGTTCTCGTTCGCGTTCCTCGACGAGGCCCCGCGGAACTACGACGACGTCCGGGCGCAGGAGGCGTTCCGGTACGCGCCGTTCTTCCACGCGATGCTCGACGCCGGGGTCACCCTGCCGCCGAGCGTGTTCGAGGCGTGGTTCGTCACCGCGGCGCACGACGACCGGGCCGTCGGCCGGGTGCTCGACGCGCTGCCCGCCGCCGCGAAGGCCGCGGCCGCCGCGACGGCGTAGCTCGCAGGCCGGGTCGGCCCGCGCGTCGTCGCGTCCGGCCCGACATGCATGACAGCACCGTCCTGACCTACCTCGCCTGGCTCTCCCTCCGCTCCGGCTCTCGTGACATTGCCGCCGCGTTGCGCTCCGTGGCGATCGACACCGGCGTCCCCTCGAGCACCGTCGACCGCTCCCTCCGCCGTCTCCACGCTGCCGGATGGGCCCCGATGAACCCGAACGGCACCGAGCGCACCGACGCGGGGGAGTACTTGGCGGAGTACCCGCTGATCGCCCCGCTCCAATCCATCGTCTACGAGCGGAAGGCGTACCGCGACGTGATCGGCGAAGGACTCGGCGTGGTCGAGTGGAACAACCCGAAGGCTCGCTCTGAGGTCCAGGAGCTTGCAGGAGAGGTGATCGCGTAATGGCCATCAAGGAGCGGACCCCGCTGACCGAGGAGGAGCGCGCCGCCAAGATCGCCGCATTCGGCGACGCGGCGACGCAGCACCCGGACGCTCCGGCCGAGACGCCGGGCCCCGCGTCGGCCGCGCGCGCTCCGCGGACGACGAAGCCTGCCCCGAAGGTGGACGCCGACAAGGACCTCGCCGACACCACCCTGATCCGTTGGCCGAAGGACAAGGAGCTGCAGATCGCCGTCGCGCAGATCGCGAAGGAGGAGCACCGCAGTAAGCACGCGATGAGCCTCCGGCTGCTCCGCCAGGGCGTCGACGCCTACCACGCGAAGCAGTAGCAGACCGATATCAGACTGACAGCGGTCCAATAGCGCTGTGACAAATCTCGACGTGCGCGACACCGTCCTCATGCGCCGCATGCCGTCGTCGCTGCAGCGGCGCGGGCAGACCGTCGCCGGCACCGCCGTCGACGTGCCCGGCCCGACGGCGCTCGAAGCCCGATCGTTCGCCCTCGACATCGAGCGCGTCATCGGCTCCAGCCTCCTACTGCTCGCCGACACGCTCCAAGAGCCCTACGCGCTCTGGCACGTTGAACGCGACCGCGACCTGATCCATAAGACACTGCACCTCGGCGCCGGCGTCTACGCCGCCACGAGCGCACTCACCACCCGCGATGACGAGCGCTCGGGCGGCACAACGATCGAAGCCGTTCGATGGGTTCACGCTGCCTACGCCCTTGCGGCCGAGACTCACTACGTCGAAGAGCTCATCGCCGAGCTCGCGCACCTTGTCGACCTCGCCAAGCTCGAAAAGAAGGTCACCCGGCAGCTTGAGGATGCGCGCCGCTACCTGGAGCGGGTCACACAAGACGAAGACGTGACCGGCTCCAGCCGCGACCGAATTCTCGACGACTACCGCAGCCGCCTCGCGCGCGCCGAAGCGCGGCGAGACCTCATTGACCACGTGCTCCGCGCTGCACACAGCCGCGACGACCTTGCTGTCTCCGCCGCCCGGCTGCTGTTCGGGACCCTCGAGCAGTACCACCGCGTCATCGCTCCGCTCGCACGCGACGCGTTCCAGCACACATGCGTGCGCCACTGGATCGACGCCTACCGCGACGCCGTCCGCCGCGGCGAGCAAGAGTCAGTGGAGTTCGCCGACTACCCAGTCCCCACCGGCGACCGCCTACCCCGACACGTCCGGCTCACGATCGACGACATCGACGCAGCCCTCGACGGAAACCCCGGCCCGCTCATCGCCCCGCACCTCGAAGCCGATCGGTCATGAGTCGGACAGCTAGCTGCTAGACGCCCGCGTTCAGAATTCTGGACACTCAGGTGTGTGCCATTTGGCGGCGCTCAGCCGCCAGCGGCACGGCCTCAGATACTCGCTCTACGTCCGCGCCGATGCGGGATGTGTGGTGCTAGCTCTCGTCCGATGGTGAGGGCTTCTCCGAGGGTGACCTCGTTCGCGTCGCCGAGATTGGTTCCGCCCTCTGGGAGGGTTCCTGCGACATGGAAGTGCAGGTGAGGGATCACTTGATGCGCGGCCGTACCGTTGTTCTGCCACACGGCGATACCGGGACGTTGGTACGTGCGGTCGATCGTGGCCGCCGCGTCCCGGACTGCAAGCATGAGGTCTTCCGCATCAGAGTCCCCGAGGTCGAGCAGCGTCGAGACATGTCGTGTGGGAATCACCAGGAGGTGCCCGATGCCGCGTTGTTCTTGAGTGACTAAGACGGCGATCCGAGGCTCCGTCCAGAGGATGGCGTACGGACGTGTGCCACCGAGGTAGGAGCAGAACGCGCAGCTATCAACCTCGGGGAGTTGCAGTGCTGAATCGTTCATGAGGGCCTCAAGGAATTCAAGAAGGCCTGTATTTCAAGATGGTCCAGGGAGTCGTACTCGTTCCTCGGCGCGACGATGACCAGCTCGTCGCAGATCTTCCGTGTGCGGGACGCGAGCATGAACGAGAGTGCGATGAACCGTACTGAGTCAGCCAGCGGCAACACTGAGGACAGCTTCGATTGGCCTCCGCCGATCATCGGCATGCACACGGGTCGTCCGTTGCTCTCGGCTCGGACAACCTTCCACAGCTCGCTGAGGCTGTTCCACACACCATCAGTCGTTGATGATGCGCTGCTCTTGTTGTCCATCCTTGTGTACGCCACTAGGAAGAAGCGGCGCGCGTTTTGACGAAGCGTGACGGTGGTTCCGAGCCGGTACCGCTCGGTCTTGCCATGCTTGCCAGCGACGGTTTCTACGGGGTCGATGGACGTCAGCTCGACGGCGATGTCACTATCCAGCTTGGGCAAGTCCCCATCGTAGATGCGATTGAGGAACTGCCCCTGCACACTACGCGGGTCGATGTGCGGCGGTGCCGTGTCGAATGTGTCGCTGGCGCCGATGACGAGGTGTGCTTCGTGCTGGTCGAACAGATCGCCTCGCACGAGCGAGATCTTTGTTGATGGGGACTGGTATCGAGTGGCGATAGGCCGTGGCCATGCTCGGGCAGCACCGTAGACCAGTGCGGCGATGATCCCAACCAAACCCATCCAGGGCCTACTAGTGAAGAAATCTGGGATGAACAGTGCGATGCCGCCGCCGACGGCGGCAAGCAGGCCGAAGAGAGCGAACGCTTGTGTTCCAAGGATCTTCCAGAACCGAGCAGTCCGGACATCCCGCAGGAACGGTTCCACTACAGCCCGAGACCGGTGTAGACGTGGTCCTTGTAGTAGTGAGGTCCTGTCTCACTCGACGTGCTGTACACGGGGGCGTAGTTGTCCAACGCGTACTTGATGATCGCTGGCTGGAAGGAGACGGACAGCGTGTAGTAGTCCGCGTCGAGCAGTGGCTTCGGGATGAAGTTCCGGTCGATGCGTCGATCACCGTCGATGTTGGCTACCACGACCGGCAGGTCGAACTCGGCCATGACCTTGACTTCGTGAGCAAGAAAAGACGAGCCGTTCGAGCCCTTACGCCGTGCGTCGGCGCTTCCGAGGAGGACAACCTGCTTGGCGTTCTTCATTCGTTCGCGAAGGTTGCGCTTGATCGTCTCGGGCTGGCTCGTGTCGAGTGAGACGAACAGGTCATGCGCGTCGTAGAAGTTGAAGTCGATGTTCTTGTTCTCTCGCCATGCTTCCATGAGCCGATAGGAGCGGATGTCTTCGCTGGCGAAGGCGACGTAGGTCTTGTTGCGGTAACTCATGGTGTCCTCGGGTTTCTCTATGTGAGGGCAATTCATATCATGTGCCCCCGACACGGACGTGGTTGCCGCGATCGCGCGTCAGCCTCACTGGCAACGAATGACTCTCGCAACCGTACGGTGGCGAGACGTATCGCAGTGCGGTCCACTCCCGCAAAGCAGACCCGGCGTTAACCGTCTCGCAGCCATGTCTCGCAGGAGTTCGGCGGCCCTCGCGTCGTGGTTGTCGGTTACGAGACAGGGCCGACGCGGCTCGCGAGTGTGAAGTGGATAGCGTCGTCGGCGGCTACAGGAACGCCGGTTCGGTATCCGGTAGCCGATCGGCTATCGAGACCGCTCGGTGTGTCTCCTCAGTGTCGGTTTCTGTGGATACGATCAGCGACATGTCTTACTGCACTGCGCCCGTTCGGGGTCACCGGTCCTCAGCAGCTGCAGCTGCATGCCCGTCGTGTGGATCTCGCGGACGGTACAGCAACTCGCCGCCGCGCCCGTACTCGCCCTTCCCGACTCCAGCCGCTGCGGCGCGGAGCAGCGCCGGCACCAGTCGCAGCAGCACCGGCGGGGGAGGGAGCCGGCGTACTGCCCGGCCGTCTTGGCAGCCGAGCACGTCTTCCGTCTCGTATACGGCACAGGAAGTGCGCGACCTAGAGTCCGTCCGAGCGGCAGTTGTTACGCGCACGCAGGTGCATGACGTGTTTCTCTGCCACGCGTGGCCGGATCGCCAGGCGGACGCGACGGACCTCTACGACTTGCTCCGTGGCGAGGAGGTGACGGTCTGGTTCAGCGAGGTCACACTCAAGCTCGGCACCGACATGTGGGTGGCCATCGACAACGGGCTCGCGACCTCGCGCATCGGAATCGTGCTCGTGACGCCGGCGATGCTCGACAAGCTTCGAACCGACCGCAGCGTGGCAAGCAGTGAACTCAGCGCACTGCTGCGCCGGAGCTTGTTGGTGCCTGTGCTGCATGGTGTGTCCTTCGAAGAGTTGGACCAGGTGAGCCCCATGCTTGCTTCGCGCGGTGGGCTGAGTACGAAGGAAGACTCGTGGGCGGTCGTCGCGGAGAAGATTGCCGAGCTTGTCGGTGAGCTCAACGGCGAAGAAGCTGACGCGCTGAGCTCGGCATCAACCAGCTGAGGGGGAAAGTAGACATGAACGAGTTTGAGGCGCAGGCTGTCGCGAGCACCATCTCGGAGGCGGCGCCCTTCCTCACGACGACGGTTGGGCGCATCCAGCACGACGACGAGAACCAGCGCAACGTCATGGTCGAGCTTGACGAATACACTGGCCTTCTCGTGCAAAAGGAGATTCGCTGGTCCGTCTCGGTCGTCGCTGTTGACACCGGACGTATCGAGCCGCAGTACGACTCCGAGCCCGCGGTAGCACCGACCGACACGGACGGGATCGCCTGAGAGGTCTTCAAGCTAGCGCGGCGGTTCTACTTCGGCGACTTCGGCATGGTTAGCGGGGTCGCAGACCCGTTCGGCCGGCGCGACCAGCTTGAGGCTGCGATCAAGGGCCTCGAGGAGTGAGCGACCCCTTCGCTTGGGTAGCTCCCGGAGCGTTCGGGCTCTCGGTGCTGTCGCTCGTTTTCCAGGGCGTCGGGCGCCTTCGAGGTCGGGCTCGGATCAGGGTGGCGATCGAAGGTAGCAACGGCGTCGAGGGCGAGTACGACGACGCCCAAGGCCGCGACGTACCGCGCAACTGGGCCGAGCTGCGGGTTATCGTCGAGAACCCAGGCTCTGTTCCGCTGTCGATCTATGACGTTGGCCTGTTCCACAGCGTGACGGACGACAACGAACGAAGCGCGGTCGTCGTTTCGTTGCGCAATGTCGAGAACTCCTGGAGCTGGACGCCGCAGGAAGGCAGCAAGCAACACGAGGACAAGTGGTCTGGGCCGAAGCTTCCGGCCGAGATCCCGGCGCTGGGTGTGCTCGAGTGGAAAATCAAAGACCCCACGACGCGCGGCTACGGCGACGACTTCTCGTGGCAGGGCTATGCAGAGCGCTACCGGGCCGGGCGGTCGCCGCGACGAGCGCTGTCGAAGGAGCGCTCGTCGCGGATCGAACCCTAGGTCAGTCGCGCCAGTTGTACCGACGCGGGATCGTCTTCCTGGAGTCCGTCGACCTTATGCCCAGCGGTCGCCGCATGTGTCTCACATAGGTGGTCCGCTGACGGTCTCGATGACGGTGCCTCAGACGGGCTGATGCGTCGTCAGAAACGATCGTTTCTGCGGGACCGAACGACGTGGTCGTCGACCTGTGAGCGGCACTGTCTCATGGCCCGGTTCTGCCATCGTTCTTTGGCTTGTTAGCTGACGCCAATGACGAGGGTGCTGCGGGCGGCTTCGATGACGTCGTTGGTGATGACGTCGAGTTCGTTGATGCGGAGCACGCGTTGGATCTGCGGGAGGAGTCGTTCAAGGAGGCGGAAGTTGCCGCGGGTGATCCGTTCGATGGCGGCGACGGCTTGGGCGTCGGTGAAGTCGTCGGGGTCGAGGGTGTGGCCGAGCTTTCGCCACTGGCGTTCGAGGACGAACAGCAGCTCGTCGTGGCCGAGTGGGCGGTACTGGTGTGCGAAGCCGAGACGGCTGTAGAGCTGTGGGTAGTGCGCGAATTGCTTCTCGATGCCGGGCATCCCGATCAAGATCAGCGCGGTGCCTGTGCGGTCGTACTGATCGCGGAGCCACTCGATCGCGGTGGCGGTGAGCCGTTCCGCTTCGTCGACGATGACGAGCTCGAGCTGGGACGGTGGTTGACCGTGGCGGTAGCTGACGGTGTGACCGATGAGTCGGAGGTGTTCCTCGACGAGGATGTTCGTGTGGCGTAGGTCGTAGTCGAGCTGGTCGCGAAGGGACCGCAGGGAAGCAGCGACCTGTGGCGTGTAGAAGACGGTGCGCGCTCGGTGTGCAGCGGCGTAGACCTTGAGGTCACTTTCGGCTCGAGGACCCCATTGCTTGATGAAGGGTCCGATGAGGTCCCAGTGTGCGTAGCGGCGGGCGGAAAGCGTCTTGCCGACGCCAGCGGCGCCGAAGCAGATTCCGATGGTCTGTTGCTTGCGAACGGCGTCGGCGAACTCCGTGAACCGACGGTGTTCCTTGGTGACGACGAACTGGTTGGGCATCACTGGTCCTCCTCGTAGGTACGGAGCCTCCGTCGGCGCTGCTGAGATACGGGCTCGGATGGTGGCTCCTGCGCCAGCGGATGTTCGACGACAGCGATGCGTTCTTGGATCTGTCCGCGGAGGGCTCGGCGGTGCGCGTTTCTCGCTGCCTGAATCTGTTTGAGGGAGATGGTTTCGCTCTGGTGTTCTGGGTTGACTGCGGTGCAGAGGTAGGTGTTGCGGTGGAACACGCGGATCTCGGTGATGTCCCGTGGGTCGTAGCGGATCGTCACCGTCGCCCCGACGAACGGTGCCAGTGTTGGTGACGTGTAGCGAAGGCCCTGGAAGCGGATGCCATCGCGTTGCACGACCCGGGACGCCGGAACCGTCAGCAGGAACCCGTCGAGCTGTTCGAGGGAGTCGGGCATGCGGGGCAGCCAGCCGCCAGCGATCCATGCGTCCACTGGGGACTGTTTCGTTTCCCGGTGGACGCGAGTGTTGTAGCGGCCTATGAACGCCAGGACAGCCGCATCGAGGCTGGCGAGGTCGAGGACTGGTGACGGAGCGGACATCCTCTGAGTGAGGTGGCCGGGCAGACCGGCGAGCAGCTCAGTGTTCACGGTGCCGAAGAACCGCTCAATCTTCCCGCGGCCCTGCGGTCGACCGACTGCGGAGTGCACGATTCGAAGGTGCAGTGCCCCGGCTGTTGCACTGAGCCGGTGGCTCGTGAAGTCGGACCCATGGTCGACGTAGAGCACATCGGGGATGCCACAGACGGGCCAATCAGGTTGGACCTTATGCCAGATCGCCTGCCGAAGTGCGAGCGCGGTGTTCGCCGCCGATGGCGCACCGAGGAACGCCAGGTACCCGCACACGGCTCGGGAGTAGTCGTCGAGGATGACGGTCAGCCAAGGACGAGCCGGCCTCCCGTCCGGGCCGACAATCAGGATGTCGAGCATCGTGTGATCGGCCTGCCAGACCGCGTTCGGCTGGTCCGCTCGACGCCGGAGGAGCAGCTCGTGTTTATCCCGGTACGACGCCGGCCCGTCGAGCGCCAGGGTCACCATCCCGGGGTCGAGAGCGCGCACGATGTTCTGCACGGTCGAGTACGACGGTGCATCGGCGTCGCGGCCGGCGCAGTGCTCGACCAGGCGCCGGTGGATGGTGGCGATCGAAGGTCGTGGCCGGGTCAGGGCCAGCGCCTCAACCAGAGCCACGAGATCCGGCGATGTGCGCCTGACCCCACGGTCCAGGCGAACACTGTCGGAGAGCGCGTCGTAGCCGCCTGTTCGGTAGCGGGCGAGCCACCGCGTCAGGGTCCGACGCGGCACACCCGTTGTGCGGACGAGCTCGGCAAGCGGAATCGCGTCATCGACATGCAGTCGAAGGATTCGCCACCGCTCGTCCGCGTCCATGGCCAGCTACATCGACGGGGAGGGCTTGGTGCGCCGAGCGGTCTCGAGCTCGGTGTGCTTCGCGAGCGTGCGGTAGATGGTCGTCCTGCTGACTCCGAGGACGTCTCCGATCTGCGCGACGGTCATGTCCTGCTGCTCGTACAACCGGCGTGCCGTTCGGACTTGGTCAGAGGACAGCCGCGGTGGACGCCCGCCCGTGCGGCCACGGGCGCGGGCCGCAGCGAGGCCGGCATTGGTGCGCTCCTTGATGAGGTCCCGTTCGAACTCCGCCAGGGCGGCGAACACGTGGAAGACGAGGCGGCCGCCGGGCGAGGTGGTGTCGATGGTCTCCTGCAACGACCGGAACCCGACACCGCGGTCCGCGAGGACGTGCAGCTGGTCGATGAGGTGCCGGATCGAGCGCCCGAGTCGGTCGAGACGCCAGACGACGAGTGTGTCGCCAGGGCGGATCTGGTCGAGGAGCTTGTCGAGTTCTGGTCGGTGCTCGAGTGACCCGGACATGGTGTCGACGAACACGCGGAAGCAGCCGGCAGCGTTCAGCGCATCGACCTGCAATGACGCGTCCTGGTCGGTGGTGGATACGCGCGCGTACCCGAGGAGGTGACCCATGAAGAGAACGTAGCGAAACTCGACCAGGAGGGGTAGTGGCGGCACGTAGATTCCGGGACTGAGTTCCGCTACAAGACACGCTGTCTCGCACACTGCCGGAGCGTCAGTTCGGACAGTTGTAGCGGAATCGTTCGTATTCGCTACACTGGTCGCGTCAGTGCGGCAAGCTGGAGTGCTTGAACGGAACGTCGGTGTTGTTCCGCGCGGTGGCGGCCGTTGGCGGGAGAGGGGTGTGGCGCCGCGATGACGGGTATGAGTCTGGGGTGCTCGTCTAGGGTGAGGTGCCGCATGACTCCGTCGAGGGCAACGGTCCCGTACGTGACGATGGCGTCGAGCACGGGGAGTACCCCGAGCAAAGCTCCGAGGGCGCTTCGCCCCTCGTCGATGTCCGCAGGTCGTATGCGGCCGGGGATTTCCCAGGGGATGAGGTTCCAGCGGAGGTACTCGCCCCGTGCGAGTCCGGACTCGATGCGGGCTGCGCGGAACGCGGCCGAGGCCGGGCCCTGGTTGTCCTCGCTGCAGACCGCCGCGTGCGCTGCGGCGATGGTCTGCGGGCCGGGCGACTGCATGAGGACCAGCACGCGGCTGGATGTGCCGCCGGATCGTGGGTCGAAGCTCGGGACGAACCGTCGCGAGCCGTCAGGCGCGGTGCGCCATGTCTCGGCGAGGGCGTTCAGCGATCGAACGTCCGCGAGTTCCTCGGCGGTGCTCACGCCGGCTGTGGTGGTGCCAGGAGGGTGCCTCGGATGACGGAGCCGTGGAAGGTGCGGACGGCAACGGTGATCCAGGCGGCGACGAGTCCCACGTAGTAGATGACGGCGAGGACGGCGACGACGGTGAGTCCGGAGTGCAGGGCCAGGCCGTTCAGGCCGGTGACGCAGGTGCCGACGGGGAACGTGAATGACCACCAGGTCAGGCTGAACGGCAAGTGCTCTCGGGCAGTGCGGATGGTGATCACGAGGGCGATGACGGTCCACAGCAGTGCGAACCCGAGCATCGCGAACCCATACACCAGCGCCACGACCAGCAGGGCATGCGCGGTACTCGCATCGACAACGGTCGGGGCGTTCGACGCGAGCAGGTTCACGGCGGTGATCGACTGTCCAACCGGTCCGAGGACGATCCACAGGGTCGGGACCATGCCCGCGGCGCCGACCTTGTGCTGCGCGAGACGGTTCCAGATCAGCGTGATCACGACCAGCGACGTGATGAGGCTGAGGCCGAAGAAGCCGTAGCAGGACCACAGCAGTGTCTCGCGTGCCTGTCCGGCGGGGGCGTAGGGCAGGAGGAGCGCACCGGTGGAGGCGGACACCATCGGCGGGACGATCGGCATCAGCCAACCGCCGAACGCGGAGTCGGGCGTGTTCTCGTGGCGGGTGAACGCCAGGTACGGCACGAGCACTGCCGTGAGCAGTCCTCCGATGGTGCCGATGCTCCAGAGGACCCAGTCGACGGTGACGGCGGCCGGGAGGCCGATCCAGTCCTTCCCGAGCAGGATCGTGCCGGCACCAACGGTGAGGAACGCCATCGGCGGGGCGCCGTAAAAGTGGGAGAGGACCGGGTGAAGGTGGTGCTTCGCTGCGGTGCTCCGGTAGCGGACCCAGTGCAGGACCGTCGCGATGGTGAGGGCGACGAGCAGGACCGCGGCGACTGCCCACACCACCGTCGCCGCAGTGCGGAGCCCCGGGAACTGCAGCGGCAGTGATGCAGCTGCGACGGCGACGATCCCGGTGCCCATGATCGATGCGAACCAGTTCGGGGTCAGGTTCGACACGATCAGTCCTGGCCGCTCCAACTCCCGGAACAACCGCCGCTCTTGCACACCATGTTCGGAACGTGCGGGTGCGTGGGCGAGGTGAGCGGACATGTACTCAGCGTGCGCGTCTTTCCCATGGTCCGGGAACGGCGAACTCCTTGGCGGGGCACAATGGCTTCTTGTGGCACTGCGGCGGCTGACGGACCGGACTCTGGACCTCGACACGCTCGAGGTCCTCGTCCGCGTCGCGGAGACCGGTTCGTTGACCCGCGCGGCCGAAGCGTTGGGGGTGACACAGCAGGCGGTGTCCGCGCGCTTACGTGCCGCGGAACAGGCGATCGGTCAGCCGCTGGCGCACCGGAGAGCATCCGGGACCGCTCTGACCGACGCCGGCCGGGTGGTGCTCGGTCTGGCCATTCCGGTGTTGGAGGCGTCCCAGCGGCTCGAAGCAGGAGTTGTCGCGCTGCGAGAACCGGCGGGATCCCTCGTGGTAGCAGCGTCGCAGACGATCGCCGAACTCCTGCTGCCTGGATGGCTGCTCAACCACCGTGCTGCCGCACCCGATGCGTCGGTGCGTTTGATTGCGGGCAACTCCACCGCGGTGATCGATCTCGTTCGCTCCGGCGCTGCGGACGTCGGATTCACGGAGACCCCTGCTGCGCCACCTGACCTGTCCTCTTTGGTGGTCGACGAGGACGAACTCGTGGTCGTCGTCGCTCCGCACCATCCGTGGTCGCGGGCTTCGAGCATCACCGCGGACGACCTCGCGGAGACGCCGCTGCTGCTCCGGGAGGAAGGGTCCGGCACCCGCGCCACGGTCGAGACGTGGCTCGACGATGCGGGCCGTACCCTCGTTCCGCCAGCTGCGGTACTGGAGACGACGGGCATCATCCGCGCCAACGCTCAAGCGGGCATCGCTCCGGCGGTGATGAGTCTCCGCACTGTCGGCAGGGACCTCGCCGACGGTGCCCTCGTGCGGGTGCCGCTGCTCGGCCCACCACTGATCCGGTCGCTGCGTGCGATCTGGTCAGGCCATCCCGGGCCTGCTGTCACGGCGTTTCTGGACACCGCTCGCAGCTCGAATGCCGGTGATCAGATCAGTCCATAGGGCAGATTGAGGTGCTGCTCAGCGATCTCGGTGAGCCGGTTGTACTTCGCGACGCGTTCGCCGCGGGCGGGTGCGCCGGACTTGATCTGCCCAGTGCCGGTCCCGACGACGAGGTCGGCGATGAACGTGTCCGTGGTCTCCGCGGAACGGTGGGACACCATGCTGGCCATCCCGATGCCGGTGGCGGTGGCGATCGCGCCGAGGGTCTGGGAGACGGTGCCGATCTGGTTCGGCTTGATCAGTGCCGCGTTCGTCAGGTGTTGCTCGCCGCCGTCGCGGATGCGTTGTGGGTCGGTGACGTAGAGGTCGTCGCCGACGGTCTGGATCCGGTCACCGAGCGCGGCTTGCATGCGGCGGAACCCTTCATGGTCATCCTCAGCGAATTCGTCTTCGATGCTGCGGATCGGGTACGTGTCGATGAGCTGCCGGTAGTAGTCGACCAGCCCGTCCCGGTCGAGGCTGTCGTCGAGCATCCGGTACGAGCCGTCTCCGAGGAAGAACTCGTTCGCGGCCGGGTCGAGGGCGATCGCCACCTGGTCGACGCCCGGCTCGTAGCCGGCGGCGCGGATCGCGGTGACCAGCAGGTCGAGCGCTTCCTCGGGTGCAGCGATCGATGGTGCGAAGCCGCCCTCGTCGCCGAGGCCGAGGCTACTGAACCGGTCCCGCACCAGGCCCGCGAGGGCGTGGTACACCTCCGCGCCGATGCGGACAGCGTCGGCCATCGAGCCGGCGTTGACGGGGGCGATCATGAACTCCTGGAAGTCCAACGCGTTCGCTGCGTGCGCGCCGCCGTTGAGGACGTTGAAGTGCGGGACCGGCATCCGCGGCGTCGAGCCGGTGATGTCGGCGATCCACTGCCAGAGCGGGAGGTCCGCGGCGTGTGCGAGCGCCCGGGAAGCGGCAATGGAGGCCGCGACGACGCTGTTCGCGCCGAGCCGGCGGTATCCGGTGGTGCCGTCGAGTTCGGCGAGGGCGGCGTCGACCTGTCCGATCGCCGACCAGGACCGCCCGGTGAGCAGGCCCGCGATGTCGGCGTTGATCAGGTGGAGCGCCTGGGTGATGTCGCGGCCGCCGAACGCTGTTCCGCCGTCGCGGAGCTCGACGGCTTCGTGGGCGCCGGTGGATGCGCCCGCGGGGGCGTCGCCGGTGACGGTGCGGCCGTCGTCGAGCTCGAGGGTGACGCGGACGGTCGGGTAGCCGCGGGAGTCGAGGATGCGGGCGCCGTGGACGGCGTCGATGGTGACGGGGTGGTCGTGGTGGGTGACGTACTCGCCCTGGTGGGCTCCGTGGTGGTGGATGCCGCTGATGTAGTCATTCATGGTGACGCTCCTTCTGGTCGGGTCATGCGTCGGGCTGGTCTGTGGCTGAGGGGAAGCCGCGGGGAGGCGGAGGGGACGTCCTGCTGGCGATCACTCAGCGCCAGTGCCTCCCCGCGGCGGTCTTGGGGCCCGTGGGTCACGGGTGTCTGGTGTGGGCGTCCTGTGCGGTGCGGATGACGGCTTCGGCAGCAGTACGGTCGGCCCACCCGTTGGTGGTGACGTGCTTGCCGTGCTCGATCTCCTTGTAATGGGAGAAGAAGTGCTCGATCTCGGTGAGGGTGTGCTCGGGAACGTCGCTGATGTCCTGCAGACCTATGAACCGGTCGTCGTTGGCGGGGACGGTGAGGATCTTGTCGTCGCCGCCGTTCTCGTCGACCATGCGGAGCATCCCGATCGGGCGGACCGTGATGACGACGCCCGGGAACGTGGGTCGGGGCAGGAGCACGAGCGCGTCGAGGGGGTCGCCGTCATCGCCGAGCGTGTCGTCGATGGAGCCGTAGTCCTGGGGGAACACCATGCTGGTGAACACGGCACGGTCGAGCCGGATCCGGCCGGTGGTGTGGTCGACTTCGTACTTGTTGCCGCTGCCGCGGGGGATCTCGATCTTGACGTCGAACTGCATGGGAAGGTCCGTTTCAGGATGTGGAGTGGCGGTCACAGCAGGCCGCCGAGGAGGATGCCGGCAATGGCTGCGGAGACGGAGAGGACGAGCATGCCGAGCCCGTTGACGGCTGCGGCGGTGATGCGGCCGCTGCGGGCGAGGCGGACTGTTTCGAAGCTGGCGGTGCTGAACGTGGTGTAGCCGCCCATCACCCCGGTGCCGAGCACCGCCACGGGGGCTGCGCCGAGGTGACTGGCGGCGCCGACGATGAGCCCGAGTAGCAGGGACCCGGTGATGTTGATGGTCAGGGTTCCGATCGGGAGGCGGAACTCCCGGCCGGTGTTGATCAGCCCGTCGAGGAGGAACCGGGCTGCTGCGCCGACGCCGCCACCGGCGGCGACCGCGAGGAGGATGCCGGCGTTCATGCGGACACCGTCCGGGGGCGGAACCAGCCGGCGACCACCAGTCCGACCGCGGTCGCGATCGCACCGACGATGACGGTCAGGAGCGCGTACCCGGTGCCGGCGAGGCTGTGGCCGGTGAGGAACAGTGCGGCGGTGGATTCGGCGAGGGTGCTGTAGGTGGTGAACCCGCCGAGCACTCCCGTGCCGAGCAGTAGCCGCAGGACACGTCGGCGGCCCGCGTCGGGACCGCGATGCGCCAACGCTTCCAGGAGTACCCCGAGCAGCAGCGCTCCGCTGATGTTGATCCAGAAGATCGACCAGCTCACCCCGTCGTCTGCTGGGAGCAGTCCACTGATTACGTCGCGCAGGAGCGTGCCGGCCGCGCCACCGAGTGCGACGAGGCCGACGTACCGCCACCGCAGGTGCACGGGCCGCATGCTCGTTGTGGGGTCGGAGACGTCCACATCGGGGTCGGAGGGGAGCTGATTGTCGGGCATTGGGATGTCCGTTCGGGTGTTCACGTTCCGCCTTCTGCTGCGACCAGCGCCGCGGCGTGCTGCGCTGCTGCCGGATCCAGGAACGTCCCACCCCGTGGGGCGAGGGCACTCGTCGGCGTGAGCTGGTACTGCAGCGGCTGCCCGGTCGGCAGGTTCAGCTGCTCGAGCTCTCGATCGGTGAGGTCGTCGATGCACGCGCACAGGGCGCGGAGCGAGTTGCCGTGCGCGACGACGAGGGCTGTTCGACCCGACCGCACCATCGGTATGAGCCGGTCCTGCAGCACGGGTCGGACCCGGTCGATGACGTCAAGGAGGGCCTCGGTGCGCCGGAGGGCAGTGTCCGGCAGGTCGCGCAGCGCGGAACTTGACCGCAGCGCCGTCCACGCCTGCAGGGACATCGCCGGTGGTGCGCCGTTCCGAGACCTGCGGAGCCGGGTGTACTCGTCGTCGCCGAGCGTTCGGCGCGCATCGGTCTTCGTCATCCCGGTCAGTGCGCCGTAGCTGCGTTCGTTGAGCTGCCAGACTTCTTCCGTCGGGATGGCTATGCCGAGAGTGTCGATGATCAGTTCCGCTGTGCGCACGGTGCGCTGCAGCGTCGACGTGAGCACCTGGTCCGGGATGATGTCTGCTGCCTGCAGGAGCCGCCCCGCGGTCACGGCCTGCCGTTCACCCTCGACGGTCAATGGTTCGTCGCGGAGGCCGGTGAAGGTGCCGGCCCGGTTCGCGGTGCTCTCCCCGTGGCTCAGCAGCACCAGCCGGCCCGTCACGACGCATCCCACGGCAGGGCGCTCTCGAACCCGTCCGGAGCGTGTGGGACGACCACGACGGGACGGTGCTGCTGGTGCGTCAGGCGGGCGGCGACGGATGCGTTGAAGAACTCCGCAACCCGGCGTCGGCCCGTCTGGGACCCGACGACGATCATTACCGCGTCACGCTGCTCCGCCACCGCAGCCAACGCCCGGCTCGGATCCCCGACTCGGGTGAGGATCTCCACTCGGACCGACCGTGCTGCAGCGAGATCGTGGATGACGGCGACGTCGCGGTCGGGCAGCTGCTGCGGTTCGGTGTCCGCCGTGTCCGGATCGATCGGTTCGATGATCTCCGAACCGTCCCGACGAGTTCCTGCGCTCAGCAGCGCCGGATCCACCGCAACACACACCACCGACGCGCCGAAGTGCTTTGCGATCAGCGTGGCAACGCCGACAACGCTCTCCACCTGCCCGGACTGCACACCGGCAACGATCGTGCGGGCGGAATCTGCCTCGACCATTTCATCTCCCTATCTCGGGCACGCTGACGCGCACCATGCTGAGATAGGGACTGTTGTCGACAGATGTCGAGGTTGGGTCCGGCAAGCCCCACTGCCGGGTCCGAAGACACCACCAGTATGCACCCACCACCACGCACCACGACAGGAAAGGCCTAGGACTTCTTCTGAAGGGGAGTGCCTCTGGTCGGTACGGTCGCGCGACGCCTACCCCTGTGCTGATCGATCAGCCAGCCGCCCGAGACAGCACATACCCCCACGGGGTACAGTGCCACTCGGTCGACCTCGCAACGGAACGTGCTTCCGCTGCAGCCCGACGCTCCGCCACCCCTCGTCCTGATCGAAGAATCGATGCTCACCACCACCGCCTCCCCGCGTCGCCGACTGCTGCTGCAGGTCACGGCGACGTTGGCGTTGCTGCTGCTGGTCGGGTTCACGGTCCTGATGCACACGATGGCCGGACACACCGCCGGCCACGAGCACCCGATGGCAGCTCCCGCCGCCACCACCGAGCACACCCATGCCGTCGGAAACCGCCACGGGGAGCATGCCGCTCCCGCGGCCGCGGTGATGACGGCCCTCACCGACGCCGGCTGCGACAGCGGCCTGTGCGCGCTGATGTGCTCGCTGATGGGGATGGCGTGCACGCTGACGATTGCCCTGTTCGCATGGGCGCTGCTG
Organism: Curtobacterium sp. UCD-KPL2560; assembly: GCF_001705035.1. Classification (GTDB taxonomy): domain Bacteria; phylum Actinomycetota; class Actinomycetes; order Actinomycetales; family Microbacteriaceae; genus Curtobacterium. The sequence goes on from NZ_MCIG01000017.1 coordinate 32,538, forward strand.
CGCGCACGGGCCGACGGCGTCCTCGCGCTGCTCTCGCGCCTGCTCGCGCTGGCAGGCCATCTGCCGCGCCGCATCGCGGCACCGAAACCACCGTCATTGACGGCACTGCAGATCATCCGCATCTGATCCGCCCCCTGCGGGACCACACCGTCGCAGGGTGAATCCCGCATGCCCAGAACCGGGAGGCATCCGCCTGCCCGAACCACCTGACGCATCCACGGGAACGGACCTTCCATGCACACCACCACGACCACACGCACCCTCGCGATCGCCGCCGCACTCACCCTCGGCCTGACCCTCGCCAGTTGCTCCACCAGCAGCAACACCGGCTCCGACGCGGGCTCGTCCGCCACGTTGAGCTCGGCCGCGTCTGCGCACAACGACCAGGACGTGATGTTCGCGCAGATGATGCTGCCGCACCACCAGCAGGCCGTCGAGATGAGCGACATGCTCCTCGCGAAGGGCGACGGTGTTGACCCCGACGTCGCCACCCTGGCAAAGCAGATCAAGGCCGAACAGGGCCCGGAGATCACGCAGCTCACCAGTTGGCTGCAGGGCTGGGGGGAGCCCACCGAGTCGGAGCACTCCGGGATGGGGCACTCCATGTCCGGGATGATGTCCGACTCCGACATGACCGACCTCGACCAGGCATCTGCGAAGGACGCCGGGCAGCTGTTCCTGCAGCAGATGGTCCAGCACCACAAGGGCGCCGTCGATATGGCGAAGACCGAAGTCGACAAGGGCAAGAACACCGACGCGGTCGCGATGGCCAAGTCGATCGTGTCGAGCCAGACCGAGCAGATCACGCAGATGAAGGACATGCTCGCGTCCAAGTGACACCAGTCGCGGGTCGAGGCGGGCAACGCAGTCCGCCTCGGCCCAAGACCGGTTCTTCCCCGTTCGTGACCACCTGTCGCGGCAGACCATGCCCGCGACGTGAAGAAGCAGGTACGCATGTTCGTGATCAACGCAGTCGGTGACGCCCTAGCAGCAGCCGCCTCGATGGGGTGGGAGATCCTCTGGCCCCTCATCCTCGGCTTCACCCTCTCCGGCATCATCCAAGCCGTCGTCCGCACCGACCAGATCACCAAGCTCATGCGCGACGACTCCCCCCGAGCGATCAGCGTCGCCACCGGCCTGGGCGCACTGTCCTCGTCCTGCTCCTACGCCGCGGTCGCCCTCGCACGGGCCCTGTTCCGCAAGGGCGCGAGCCTGACGTCCGCGATGGCGTTCGAGGTCGCCTCCACGAACCTCGTCGTCGAACTCGGCCTGATCCTGGCGTTCGTGATGGGGTGGCAGTTCACCGTCGCGGAGTTCGTCGGCGGCCCGCTGATGATCATCCTCATCGCCCTTGGGTTCCGACTCTGGATGCGCGGGAAGATCGTCGACGCCGCCCGCGAGCAAGCCGACAAGGGCCTCGCCGGCTCGATGGAGGGCCACGCGGCCATGGACATGTCCGTGCAGGGCGATCAGGGCTTTTGGCGGCGACTGTTCTCGAAGCCCGGACTGACGAGCGTGTCGCAGTACTTCGTCATGGACTGGGCGTCCGTGCTGCGTGACATCGTCATCGGCCTGCTCATCGCCGGCGCGTTCGACGCTTGGGTGCCGAAGGCTTGGCTGCAAGCACTGTTCCTCGAGGGCCACCCGACGCTCGCGTTCCTGGTCGACCCGCTCATCGGCCCGATCCTGGCGATGGTGAGCTTCGTCTGCTCCGTCGGCAACGTCCCCCTCGCAGCGGTCCTCTGGAACGGCGGGATCAGCTTCGGCGGTGTGATCAGCTTCATCTTCGCCGACCTGATCATCATCCCGATCATCATCATCTACCGGAAGTACTACGGCTGGAAAGCCGCCCTCCGCATCACCGGCATCTTCTACGGCGCCATGGTCCTCGCCGGCTACGCCGTCGAACTGCTCTTCGCCCCCCTGCATCTCATCCCCACCAACCGGCACCTCACCATCGTGACGACCTCGATCAGCTGGAACTACACCACCTGGCTCAACATCGTGTTCCTTCTGATCGCCGCGTTCCTGCTCGTCGCCTTCACCCGCAGCGGCTCCTGGCCCATGCTCCGCATGATGAGCGGCCACCCCGACACCGACGACCAGGCAAAGGCCAAGCACAGCCAGCCCTGACCCGGCAAGCGACACAGACGGAGCAAGCTGGGCCATACAGCACTGCCGGAATCACGCCTTAGAGCGTTCCCAGCCACACGTCGACCCGTACCAGCACGAGCCTTTTGTTTTGTCAGAACTCATCGTCAAAACAGTGCGGCATCGAAACGTGTACTTACCGTTTTTGATGCTGAAAGAGTATGATTGAAATATTGACGTGGGGGAGGACCCGATGGCAACGCAGACCAAGACCACGCAGCTCAGCGACACCGAATGCTTGCGCCGTCAGCAGATCATCGACGAGGCCCGCACCTCCACTGAACTCGAGGGCGGCCGTTCCTCGGACGAAGTTCACGCGCTGCAGGACCGGTGGGTCCGTGGTGAGTTGACGTGGCAGGAAGTAGGCGCCGAGGTGCGCCGACTCCACTCGTCCAGTGCTGACCGCTGATCTGGCATGGCCAGCCTTGACCGTGAGGTCTGGGTAGCGGAACGGCCCTGGGCAACAGGCACCACTAGGCAGGACCAGGTAGCCAGCTATCTGGACGCCGAGACCGAACTGCTTCGCAGCCGGTCGACCGAGCCTCTCCACACCGTAGAGGAGCTACGCCGATTCGAAGATAGCCGCGTTGAGTACCGGTGGACGAGATCCAAGCGGAGCCGATCCGCGGGGACTTCGGCATCGAGTATCTGCAGGCAATCCACCGACACCTGTTCCAAAACGTGTACCCCTGGGCTGGCGAAATTCGGACTGTGGGGTTTTCGGAGGACGGCGAGAAATCCCTGGATCCTCGTCACGTCGGGTTCTAGGTCGATGGCACCGCTCGGATAATGCGCGAGGACGGCCTGCTCCCTCCAGGCATGGACAACGCTCGGTGGTCGAGCCTGCTCGCGGAGCGCTTCAACGACGTGAACGACGCTCACCCCTTCCGCGAGGGCAATCGCCGCACTCAGCGCGTCTACTTCGACCAGGTCGCCCAGGCCGGCGGGAAGACGATCCACTGGTTGTCCTGGGCTCCCCGTGGTCAGGACGACGGACGGGAGGCGCGGGTCGCCTCCGGCGCGCGGCGTGCGTGCCAGCGCCCACCGACACGGTCGACGGTGAGCGGGAACGCGAAGGCTGCGGACACCGCGGACGACGTGACGACCGCGTCCGCGGGCCCCTGCGCCACGACGGCCCCGTCGCGGAGCAGCAGCGCGTGCGAGGTCGAGGCCGGCAGGTCCTCGAGGTGGTGGGTGACCATCACGCTCGACAGGTCGGGGCGTCGCGTGCGCAGGGCGTCGACGGTCTCGAGCAGGTGCTCCCGCGCGGCGACGTCGAGCCCGGTCGCGGGTTCGTCGAGCAGCAGCAGGTCGGGCTCCGCCACGAGGGCCCGCGCGATGAGTGCCCGTCCGCGTTCCCCCTGCGAGAGGACCGGCCAGCGCGCGTCGGTGCGTGCGACGAGCCCGACGTCGGCCACGAGCCGGTGTGCGGCGTCGAGCTGCTCGGCCGTGGGCTCCCAGCGCAGCATGAGGTCGGTCGTCCCGGTCAGGCCGGTGAGGACGACCTCGAGCACGGTCAGGGGCGAGAGGACCCGGTGCCGTGGGTCCACGTGCCCGATGTGCTCGCGGAGCGCGCGGACGTCGGTCCGGCCGAGTCGCCGACCGAGGACCTCGACGGTGCCCGCCGTCGGGTGGCTCGTGGCGCCGAGGACCGCGAGCAGCGTGGACTTCCCGGCGCCGTTCGGGCCGAGCAGGGCCCAGTGCTCCCCGCTGCGGACGGTGAGGTCGACGTCGTGCAGCAGGTCCCGGCCGGAGCGGGTGACGCGGAGTCCGGCGGCTGCGATGCGTGGTTCGGTCACCGCTCCATGCTGCCGGACCCGCGCCCGTTCCCGGGTCAGGCCTTCGCGGCGCGGACCTCGGCGAGGTGCTCGGCCATCGCGCGGGACATGCCGCGGATCACGGCGCCGGCTGCCTCTCCGTCGCGGCCCTTCGCGGCTGCACGGAAGGAGTCGAGTCCGTGCTTGACGTCCCAGAACACGAACTCGGGCTGGCCGATCCGCACGAACTTCGCGCGGTTGACGATGCCCTCGGCGGTCTTCACGAGCAGCTCGTTGCCCGAGTGCGCGACGAGGAACGCGATCAGCGCGTCGATGTCGTCGTTGAGCTTGCGGTCCTCGGCGTCGGCGTGTGCCCGGGCCCCGTCGAGGAGCTTGCCGAGCTGCTTGAGTGCGGCGTCGTCGAGGGTCGGGATCGCCCAGCGCGCGGCGAGCTCGGCGAACCCGAAGAGCAGCTGGAAGGCGTCGTCGTACTGCTCGCGCGTGGGGGAGGCGACCCGGGTGTAGCGGTTCGCCTCCATCTCGACCAGGCCGAAGTCGACGAGCTTCGCGATCGCCTCGCGGATGGGCGTGCGACTGACCCCGAGCCAGGCGACCAGTTCGTCGTCGTTGAGGCGTTCACCGGCCTGGAGCGTGCCGTCCTGGATCGCGGCGAGCATCTTCTCGAGCACGACGTCGCGCAGCAGCTTGCGGGGCGAGTTCTCGACGGTCGACTTGGGCACGGGCATGCGCTGCTCCTCCAGTGGGTTCCGGGTGGTCCGCCGCCCAACCTAGCGTGAAATACGCAAACGTTTGTGAAAACACCAGTGATGTGAAAGATCAGCCGCGGGAGGTCGGCCTGCGGGGGTGGTCAGCCGCGGAGGTCGACCACCGTCCGGCCGTGCACCCGCCCCGCGACGACCTCGGCGCCGACCGTGACCGCGCGCTCGAGGTCCACCGTGCGCGTGACGTCGGCGAGCAGGGCCGGGTCGAGGTCGGTCGCGATGCGGTCCCACGCCTGCTGCCGGAGGGCGAGCGGGGCCTCGACCGAGTTGATGCCGAGCAGGGACACGGCACGCAGGATGAACGGCATCACGGTCGTCGGCAGGGCCGAGTCCTGCGCCAGGCCGCACGCCGTGACCGCACCGCCCCAGCGCGTCGACGCCAGCACGTTCGCGAGCGTGGCACCGCCGACGCTGTCCACCGCGCCCGCCCAGGTCGCCCGCTGCAGGGGCTTGCCGAGGTCGGCGATGGTGGCACGGTCGACCACGTCGGTCGCCCCGAGGGTCCGCAGGGATCGCTCGTGCTCACGTCGGCCGGTCGACGCCGTCACCCGGTACCCGCGTGCCGCGAGCAGCGCGATCGCGACCGTGCCGACGCCGCCGGACGCGCCCGTGACGAGCACCGGACCGTCGTCGGGCGACACCGACCGCTCCAGGGCCAGGACCGACAGCATCGCCGTGAAGCCCGCCGTGCCGACCGCCGCCGCGAAGGAGTCCTGCACGCCGTCCGGCAGCACGACGAGCGACCCGCTCGGGACCACCGCCTGGTCCGCCCAGCCGCCGTGGCGCGTCTCGCCGAGCCCTGCGCCGTTGCACACGACCCGGTCGCCGATCGCCACGTCGTGCACGCCCGGGCCGAGCGCCGAGACGGTGCCGACGACGTCGATGCCCGGCACGAGCGGGTCGACCCGGGCGACGCCGGGGTTGCCGGCCAGGGCCAGGCCGTCCTTGTAGTTGACGCTCGAGCACGTCACGTCGACGAGGACCTCGCCCTCGGCGGGCTCGGCCAGGTCGACCTGCGTGACCGTGGGCGGTGCGGAACGGGAGACGAGGACTGCGCGCGTCATGCGTCGGACGCTACCCGCGCCTCCCGGCCGCCCGTCCACCAGCGGTGGACGCGACCACCACCGGTGGACGCGACCACCACCGGTGGTCGCCGCCCCGGGGGGGGGGGACGTGCCTAGCCGAACATGATGGCGGCCTCGTCGAACCGGGCCTGCGGCACGGTCTTCAGCTCGCCCAGCGCGTCCTCGAACGAGACGTGCACGATCTCGGTCCCCTTGAGCGCGACCATCCGGCCCCAGCGCCCCTCGACCACCGAGTCGATGGCCGCCAGGCCGAGCCGGGTCGACAGCACCCGGTCGTAGGCCGTCGGGGTGCCGCCCCGCTGGATGTGCCCCAGCGTCGTCGCACGCGTCTCGATGCCGGTCATCTCCTCGATCATCGGCGCCAGGCGCTCGCCGATGCCGCCGAGCCGCGGTCGCCCGAACGCGTCGAGTCCCCGCTCGGTGTGCGCGGTGTCCTCGTGGTCCGGGACGAAGCCCTCGGCGACCACGACGAGCGGTGCGCGACCGCGGTCGTAGGCGGCGCGCACCCACGTCGCGATCTGCTCCATGCTCGTCTTCTGCTCGGGGATGAGGATCGCGTGCGCGCCCGCGGCCATGCCGGAGTGCAGCGCGATCCAGCCGACGTGCCGGCCCATCACCTCGGCGACCATGCACCGCGAGTGCGACTCACCGGTCGTGCGGAGGCGGTCCATCGCCTCGGTCGCGATCGCGACGGCGGTGTCGAAGCCGAACGTGTAGTCGGTGGCGCCGAGGTCGTTGTCGACGGTCTTCGGGACACCGACGATCCGGAGGCCGCCGTCGGTGAGTCGCTTCGCGGCGGCCAGGGTGCCCTCGCCGCCGATCGCCACGATCGCGTCGATGCCGTGCCGCTCGAGGGTCTTCGTGATGTTCTCGACGCCGCCGTTCGGTCCCTCGAAGGGGTTCGTGCGGCTCGTGCCGAGGATCGTCCCGCCCTGCTTGGCGATGCCCTGGATGTCCTTGCGACCGAGGGGCACGATGTCCCCGTCGACCACCCCGCGCCAGCCGTCCCGGAACCCGACGAACTCGTGGCCGTGGATCGCGATGCCCTTGAGCACGATGGCGCGGATGACCGCGTTGAGTCCGGGGCAGTCGCCTCCGGAGGTGAGGATGCCGATGCGCACGGAGACTCCAACGTCGTCGGGTTGCGGGGACCTCCCCATCATGTCTGACGGTGGTGGGGCATTACCATCCCCGTGTGTCCCTGCCGTCCCCCGTCACCCCCGGCCCGTCCGGCGGGTCCGCCGCGGCCGAGCGGGTCGACACGGTGTACCGGCCTGGAGGCGCGGTGGACGTCCGCGCGACCCTCCGGCCCCTGCAGCGCGGCTCCGGTGACCCCGCCTTCCGGGTGGTCGGGTCCGACACGTGGCTCGCGCTCCGCACGCCGGCCGGGGCGGCCTCGGTGCTCGTCCGCCGTGCGGGCAGCGACGCCGTCGCGGTGTCGGCGTGGGGCGACGGTGCCTCGTGGGCGGTGACCCACGCGCCGGACCTGCTCGGCCGCGGCGACGACTGGTCCGACCTCGACGTGGGCGCCCACGCCTTCCTGGCCGAGGCGCGGCACCGCCAACCGGGGCTGCGCCTGCTCCGGACGAACACGGTCGTGGCGATGCTCGTGCCGGCGATCATGGAGCAGAAGGTGACGTCGCGCCAGGCCTGGCGCGCCTGGCGGTACCTGCTGCGGCGCTTCGGTGAGCCGGCACCCGGTCCGGCACCCGCGGAGATGTTCGTCCCACCGACCCCCGAGCAGTGGGCACGGGTCCCGAGCTGGGAGTGGCACCGGGCCGGCATCGAGCCCGGCCGTTCGGCGACGGTGATGCGGGCGGTCAAGGTCGCCCCGGCACTCGAGCGCACGCTGGCGCTCGGTCGCGGCGGTGCGGTGGTCGCGCAGCGGCTCCAGTCGGTCCCCGGCATCGGGCGGTGGACCGCGGCGGAGACGGCGCAGCGCGCGCACGGCGACCCGGACTCGCCGAGCGTCGGGGACTACCACGTGCCCGCGCTCGTCGGGTGGGCGCTGGCGGGCGGCCCGGTGGACGACGACGGCATGCTCGAGCTGCTCGAGCCGTGGCGCGGGCACCGGGAACGGGTCGTGCGGCTGATCGGGGGCTCGGGCTTCCGGAAGCCGACGTTCGGGCCGCGCATGACGATCCAGGACCACCGCTGGCACTGACACCGCCCGGTCCGTCGACCGGTGCTGTGCGCCTCATCAGGCGTCGACGCGGACAGTCCCGGTCCGCTCCCGTAGCCTTCTGTTGAGAACTGATCTCACGAAGGAGGAACCATGTCGAACCCGGACACCACCCCCGCCGCCGAGGCCGAGGAGCACCGCGTCGCCGAGCACGACGTCGCCGACCACGACCACGAGCAGGACGGCGGCGAGCACGAGACCGTCGAGCACGGCGACCACGTCGACTTCGTGCACGACGGCCACCGGCACGCTCGTCACGAGGACCACTACGACGAGCACTGAGCGTCGCTGAGCCGACCACCCGACGGACGGGAGGCGCGTGGCGGGCCCGCCACGGGCCTCCCGTCCGTCGTCGGGTCGCGCGGGCGCCCTACGGGTGCCGGACGCCCTCGCCGGCCAGCACCGCGCGGTAGCCCTCGCGGAAGGTCGGGTACCGGGGCCCCCACCCGGTCGACCGCAGCAGCGCGTTCGACAGGCGCTTGTCGCCGCCGGCCTGCCGCGCGTCGCCCTCGCCGACCGTCGGCTCCGGGAGTCCGAGCTCGGCGGCGAGGAACCGCAGGACGTCGTCCAGGCGGCTCGGTTCGTCGTCCGTGCCGAGGTACGTGGGCGCCGGATCCGGCACGGACGCCAGGTGCACGATCGCGGCGGCCGCGTCGTCCCGGTGGATCCGGTTCGTGTGCGGTGACGTGCCCGGCGCGAGCCGAGCCGCCCCCTCGCGCACCTGCGTGACCAGCCGCTCCCGCCCGGGCCCGTAGATGCCGGACAGACGGACGAGCACGGCACCGGGTGCGCGCTCGCGCAGGAGCGCCTCGGCCTCGACGAGGACCGCGGCCGTCGGGGTACCACCGTGCGCCGGGGTCGCCTCGGTCACGACGCTGCCGTCGGCGACGTCGTACACCGCCGTGGAGGACACGACGAGCAGGCGCGGGTCGGCGGCCGACGCGGCGATGCCGTCGAGCACGTTGCGGAGCCCGTCGACGTAGGTCGCGCGGTACTCGTCGACGTCGCGGGACCCGGCGGCGAAGGCCACGACGACCACGCCGGTGTCGTCCGGGATGGTCGGGACCTCGCGGCGGAGGTCGACCGCACGGCCGGTCAGCGGGGCGGGGACGCGGTCGGCGCTGCGGCGGAGGCCGACGACCGGGTGACCCTGCGCGGCGAAGCGCAGGCCGGTCTCGGTGCCGAGGTCGCCGCAGCCGGCGATGACGACGGTGGGGAGGGAGTGCACGGGTCGAGCGTGGCACGGGCGGCTGGGGAGGGCACGAGCGGACGCGGGGCCGCACTCCTGGCCCGGGCATCCGCTGGGAGTACCGGTGCCACGCGGAGGTAACGTCTGCCGGGCTACCCCGTAGACCCTGCTGCGGGGGCCCGGATCCCTGTTCCCGGGTCGGCCTCGTCCAGACCCTCAGCGTCGAACCCGACGGCGCCGTAGCGCGAGGGCGTCCGTCCCGGACCCGAACCCACGACGGCCGCCCTCGCACCCCCTCGGCTGTACAGGTGCTCACGTCCGGGGGACAGGAAGCGAACCGCGTCTGCGATCCCGGCAGCCACCCGCGCCTAGCGTGAAGTGGTCATGACAGCCGAACACCGCAAGTCCGCCGAGCCCGACGCGGCTCCCACCGTCGCGCACCACGACGCCCACCACGCAGCGGCCGCCGAGGTCGCCGGGCCTGCCCCCGACGCGCACCCGGCTCGCGAGCAGGCCGATCCGCCCGCTCGCGAGCAGCGGGTCGAGCACGGGGGCGACCAGCCCGACCCGAACCGGTGGAAGGCGCTCGTCATCTGCCTGCTCGGCGGCGGGATCGTGCTGCTCGACGTGTCGATCGTGAACGTCGCACTGCAGTCGATCTCGAGTGGCCTCCCCGGGGCGTCGCCCGAGGCGGTGCAGTGGATCCTGTCCGGCTACGCGCTGGCGTTCGGTCTGCTCCTCGTGCCCGGCGGTCGACTCGGGGACGCCTCCGGCCGGCGCCGGATGTTCGTGATCGGCGTCGGGCTCTTCACGGTCGCGAGTGCGCTGTGCGGCTTCGCGCCGAACGGCATCGTCCTGGTCGTCGCCCGGCTCGTGCAGGGCCTGGCCGGTGGTCTCCTCACCCCGCAGGTGACCGCGCTCATCCAGCAGCTGTTCCGCGGCAAGGAGCGCGGTACCGCGTTCGGCCTCTTCGGCGCGACGGTCGGCATCGCCACGGCGATCGGCCCGCTCGTCGGCGGCCTGCTCATCACGGCGTTCGGCACCGAGAACGGGTGGCGGTTCGTCTTCTTCGTGAACCTGCCCGTCGGACTCGTCACGATCCTCCTGGCCTTCAAGTACCTGCCGCAGGCCGCCGGGTCGACCCGGGGCCGGAAGCACGACTTCGACCCGGTGGGCATCGCCCTGCTCGGCGCCGCGGTCGTCGCGCTGCTGCTGCCGTTCGTGCAGTCCGAGCAGTGGAAGAGCAACGCGAAGTGGTGGCTCGTCGTGGCCGCCGTCGTCTTCGCGGTCCTGTTCGTCCTCTGGGAGCGGCGCTACGCCCGGACCAAGGAGCCGGTGATCGACCTCGCGCTCTTCCGCCGCCGGTCGTTCTCGCTCGGCGTCGGCCTCGCCACGGTGTACTTCGCGGGCTTCACGCCGCTGTTCTTCGTCCTGACGCTCGCGCTGCAGTCCGGGCTGCACTACTCGGCGCTGCTCGCGGGCCTGTCCTCGGTGGCGTTCGCGATCGGGTCCGGGGTGGCGTCGACGATCGGCGGGCGGATCGTGCACCGGTTCGGGCGGCAGCTGATCGTGATCGGGACGATCCTCGTGCTCATCGGTCTGGGTGGCGTGATCTGGGTCGTCGCGAACCACTACGAGTCGGACCTCGGCTGGTGGCTCGTCGTGCCGCTCCTGGTCGCCGGCGTCGGGTCGGGGCTCACCATCTCGCCGAACCAGACCCTGACGTTGTCCGAGGTCCCGGTCGAGCAGGGTGGTTCGGCCGGTGGGCTGATCCAGGTCGGTGCGCGCGTCGGGTCGGCCATCGGCATCGCCGCGGTCGGCAGCGTCTTCTACTCGGCGCTCGCCGACTCCCGCGGCGACTACTCGACCGGGCTGCCGCTCGCGCTCGGGGTGTCCCTCGGCTTCGTGGCGGTCGCGCTCCTCGCGGGCATCGTCGACGTGGTCGTCGGCAAGGTGCGGGGGACCGAGGCGACGGTCTGACCACCTGGCAGCGGACCACTCCCGGGCCGCCGACGGGTCCCGCTGGCAGGCTGGGTCCGTGCACACGACGCTCGACTCCGCGACCGACATCGTCACCGGCATCCGGTTCCCCGAGGGCAACCGGTGGCACGGCGGACGGCTCTGGTACTCCGACATGCACACGGGCGAGGTCTTCTCGGTGGACCCCGCCTCGTCCGAGGCGCCCCGGGTCGAGGCCGTCGTCGAGGGGCAGTCCTCGGGGCTCGGCTGGCTGTCGGACGGCCGACTCGTCATCAGCTCGATGGAGTCACGGACCCTCGTCGCCGCCGCACCGGACGGCTCGACGTCGGTGTTCGCCGACCTGTCCGCCGTCGAGCCCTCGCTCCTCAACGACCTGGTGGTCGACGAGCAGACCGGCCGGACCTACGTCGGGGCGTTCGGCTACGACCTGTACGGCGGCGAGGAGCTGCGGCCCGGCCCGCTGTACGTCGTCGAGCCGGACGGCTCCGCCCGGCGCGCGGCCGACGGACTGGTCTTCCCGAACAGCGCGAACGTGCTGCCCGGCACGCGGACCCTCGTGGTGAGCGAGACCTGGGGCGGTCGGCTGACGGCGTTCGACATCGAACCGGACGGCTCGTTGACCGGCCGGCGTGCGTGGGCCGCACTCCCGGACGGCGTCACGCCCGACGGCAGCACGGTCGACGCCGAGGGTGCGGTCTGGGTCTGCTCGGTGGACACGGGCGAGTTCCTCCGCGTGGTCGAGGGCGGCACGGTCACCGACCGGATCGACGCCCCGGGGCGCTGCGCGATCGACTGCGCGCTCGGCGGGGAGGACGGCCGGACGCTGTACCTCGCCACGGCCGACAGCTACGACCCGGCCACGACCGCGACGACGCGTGCCGGGCGGATCAGCGCCGTCCGCGTCACCGTTCCCGGCCCCTGAGCGTCCGCGTCACGGTCAGGGCCACCGCCACCGGTCCGTGAGCGCTCGACGCCGTGGTCCCGGCGTGCGCCGTGCTCGAGGTCGTCCGGCTCGTCGGACGGGTGAGCTGCGCGCCGGTCGTCGGGGTCGAGGTCTCGAGCCCGGGCCGGACGTCGGGCACGCAGCGGGTCGCCGTCCCCGCGGACGTGCGTGCGGGCGACCTGCTCTGCTTCCCCTGCGCGGTCGCCGTCCGGCACCGGGACGTGGTGGAGCCGGTCCGCGCCGCAGTCGGGACCGTCGCCCGCCCGTCCGTGTCCCCCGCGTGCGGGGCGCCGAGCGTGTCTCGACGCGCGGTGATCGGACCCTCGTCCCCCGGGTTTGTCACAGAACGGTAACGACCAGGAATCCGTCCAAACCGTTCGGTGGGGGGTGTCGAATCACCTGCACAAGCCGGGAAACACCCGGAGCGCTCACCAGCCGCAGGTAGCTGGTTCTCCACCCCTGTTCGGGGTGTGTTCGGCGCGCATCCAGGGATTCGCGCCGAGCGCGACAACGAAAGGAACGCAGACATGCGCAAGAGCCTCAAGACCTCCATCACCCTCGCCACCACGGGTGCGCTCGTGCTGGGCGGTGCCGCGTTCGGTGTCTCCGCCGCGCAGGCCGACGGCAGCATCCACACGGTCTCGTCCTCGTCGTCGAAGATCCCCG
>NZ_MCIG01000018.1 GCF_001705035.1 Curtobacterium sp. UCD-KPL2560
GGGGAGGAGGGGCCCGGAGACGATCGCTGCGAGCGCGCCGCCGACGAGGGGGCCGACGACCGGGACCCAGGCGTAGGACCAGTCGCTGGTGCCCTTGCCCTTGATCGGCAGCAGGGCGTGCGCGATGCGGGGGCCGAGGTCACGGGCCGGGTTGATGGCGTAGCCGGTGGGGCCACCGAGCGAGACACCGATCGCGATCACGAGGAAGGCGACGGGGACCGCGCCGAGCTCGGCGGGGGCCTTGCCGTTGGTCATCGCGAGGATGACGAACACGAGGACGAAGGTGCCGATGATCTCGGTGACGAGGTTCCAGCCGTACGAGCGGATCGCGGGGCCGGTCGAGAACACGCCGAGCTTCGCTGCTGCGTCGGGCTCCTCGTCGAAGTGCTGCTTGTAGGCGAGCCAGACGATGACCGCACCGATGATCGCGCCGATGAGCTGCGCGAGCCAGTACAGGAACATCTCGCCGATGGTGATGTTGCCGAGGATCGCCTGCGCGAGGCTGACCGCGGGGTTGAGCTGGCCGCCGGACTTGTACGACACGAGCACACCGGCGAAGACCGCGAAGCCCCAGCCGATCGTGACCATGAGGAAGCCCGCGCCGAAGCCCTTGGACTTCGTGAGCGACACGGCGGCGACGACACCGCCACCGAGGATGATGAGCATCGCCGTACCGACGAGCTCGCTGAGGAAATTGACGCCGATGCCGTCCATCGGTGACCTCCAGTGCATGAGGGTCGGGGGTCCGGTGGTGCTGCGTCCGGCACTCCCCGTTGAGTGATTGGGGCCGAGCATAGTGACGCCGTTCCGCGCTGCGCGACGCATCACTGAGCGAAGTCCACCAAAGTGCACGAACGTGCAGGACGCGTGTGCGCCGGGGGATCGCGGGAGGCTCCCGGACCGGGTGCGGAGTGCACGAACGTGCACCTGTGCGGAACGGGTGGTCGCTGTAGGGTGGACGCACTCCGGTCGACGACGGCGGTGTCGCACCTCCGCGGACGGCCCCGCACCCGTGGAGGGCACCAGTGAAGAAGCTCATCAACGACCCGCAGGCCGTCGTCACCGAGACCGTCCGAGGCTTCGCGCAGGCGCACGCCGACCACGTCGTCCTGGTCGAGGACCCGATCCACATCCGCCGCGTTGACGCTCCCGTGGCCGGCAAGGTCGGGATCGTCAGCGGTGGTGGCAGCGGCCACGAACCGCTGCACGCCGGGTTCGTCGGGTACGGCATGCTCGACGCGGCCGTTCCCGGACCGGTGTTCACGAGCCCGACCCCGGACCCGATCGTCGCCGCGACGAAGGCCGTCGACGGGGGAGCGGGCGTGCTCCACATCGTCAAGAACTACACCGGCGACGTCCTGAACTTCGAGACCGCCGCCGAGCTCGCGGCGATGGAGGACGTGCGCGTCGAGGCCGTCGTGGTGGACGACGACGTCGCCGTGCAGGACTCGCTCTACACGGCCGGCCGCCGCGGGGTCGCCGGGACCGTGGTCGTGGAGAAGTGCGCGGGCGCCGCCGCCGAGCGCGGCGACGACCTGGACGCGGTGGCCGCGATCGCCCGCCGGGTGAACGCCGCGACCCGGTCGATGGGGCTCGCCCTGTCCTCGGGGACCGTGCCGCACGCCGGCGAACCGTCGTTCACGCTCGCCGACGACGAGGTCGAGCTCGGCATCGGCATCCACGGCGAGCCCGGTCGGGAGCGCATCCCGATGGCGCCGGCCGACCGACTCGTGGACCGGGTGCTCGAGCCGGTGCTCACCGATCTCGACGCCCCCGCGGGCTCTGACCTGCTGCTCCTGGTGAACGGCATGGGCGGCACGCCGCTCTCCGAGCTGTACATCGTCTACCGACGCGCCGCCGAGGTGCTCGCGGAGCGTGGCCACCGGGTCGCGCGTAGCGTGGTCGGCGACTACGTCACGTCCCTCGAGATGCAGGGGTTCTCGCTCACCGTCACGGTGCTGGACGAGGAACTCACCGCCCTCTGGGACGCCCCGGTGGAGACCCCGGCCATGCGCTGGGGTCGCTGACCCGGCCCGACGCGGCCCGGGACCACCGTTCACCATCCAGGAAGGGACACGAATTGGCGCTCGACACCGCATGGGCCACCGACTGGGTGCACCGCACCCTCGCCACGATCGACGAACACCGGGCCGAGCTCGTCACGCTCGACCGTGAGATCGGCGACGGCGACCACGGCGAGAACCTCGACCGCGGCTTCCGCGCCGTCGTCGAGGCCGTCGACGCCGGGTCCTTCGACACCCCCGGCGCGGTGCTCAAGGTCGTCGCGACGAAGCTCATCTCGACCGTCGGAGGCGCTGCCGGGCCGCTGTTCGGGACGGCGTACCTGAAGGCCGCGCAGGCCGCGGGTGACGCGACCGAGCTCGACGCCGACGCCCTCGTGGCCGTGCTCACGGCGGCCCGCGACGGCGTGGTGTCCCGTGGCAAGGCCGAGGTCGGCGACAAGACGATGGTGGACGCCTGGTCGGCAGCGGTCGACGCCGCAGCGACGGCCGCCGCTGCGGGGGAGTCGCCCGAGCGCGTGCTCGAGGCCGCCGCGGACGCCGCACGCACCGGTGCCGAGTCGACCGAACCGCTGGTCGCCCGCAAGGGTCGTGCGAGCTACCTCGGCGAGCGGGCCGTCGGGCACCGCGACCCGGGCGCACAGTCGACGGCGTACATCCTGCGCGCCGCGGCGGACGCGGCGTGACCGTCGGGATCCTCGTCGTCTCGCACAGCGCGGCGATCGCCGAGGGGACCGTGGCCCTGGCCCGGCAGATGGCCGCGGACGTGCCGCTCGTCGCCGCCGGCGGGACCGACGACGGCGGGATCGGCACCTCGTTCGAGGCGATCACCGAGGGGATCGGGGAACTCGCCGGTGCCGACGCGGTCGTGGTGCTGTGCGACCTCGGCTCGGCCTACCTGACGGTGGACACCGCGCTCGACTTCCTCGACGACGACGCCCGGGGTCGCGTGCACGTGTCCTCGGCACCCGTCGTCGAGGGCACGATCGCCGCGGCCGTGGCCGCGCAGACCGGAGGCGACGCCGACGCCGTGCTCGCCGCGGCGGCGACCGCCGCGACCAGCGGGGCGGACGCGGGCAGCGCCTCCAGTCCGGTGCTCGGCGACCAGACCGCCGAGGCCGCGTCCGACGCGCCGGCGGGTGACCGGCCTGGAGGCGCGGTGCCGGTGGACGGCACAGCCGACGGTGACGACGCGGTCGCGTCCGCGACCGTCGAACTGGTGAACGAGAGCGGGCTGCACGCCCGCCCCGCGGCCGAGTTCGTCAAGGCCGCGGCGAAGCACGAGGCCCGGGTGTCGGTGAACGGCGTGGACGCCAAGAGCCTGCTCGCGATCATGGCGCTCGCCCTGCCGAAGGGCGCGTCCGTGACCATCGACGCGACCGGGCCGGACGCCCGGGACGCCGTGGACACCCTGGTCAGCCTGGTGCGCTCGGGCTTCGGGGAGTGATCCGCCGCCCTGCCCGTGCCGGTCGGTGCGGGCAGGGCGATGGCGCGCTGCGGACGCGTCCGGTGCCGTGCCGGTCGGTGCGGGCAGGGCGATGGCGCGCTGCGGACGCGTCCTGCCGTGCCTCAGCCCGGCGTGAGCTCCTGCAGGCCGGTGACCCGGAGCAGGTCGAGCGTCGCGGCGTCGGGGCTGCCCGGGACCGCGGTGTAGACGACGATGCGCAGGTCGCTGCCGGGCACGCCGAGGACGTCGCAGTCGATCTCGACCGGCCCGACCGGGGTGCGCACGACCTTGCGGCTGGTCCGGTGTGCGGCGATGCGGCCGCTGTCCCACCGACGTTCGAACTCGGGCGACTCCCGTCGGAGGCGTGCGACGAGGTCGGCCAGCCGTGCGTCGGCGGGGTAGCGCCCGACCGCGGCCCGGAGGTCGGCGACGAGGTCGCTCGAGAAGTCCTCCTGGTGGGTTTCGTCCCACTCCACGCCCTCGTGGCCGTGCACGAAGTGCCGCCACACCAGGTTCCGGTCCAGGCCGGTCCAGCGTCCCGGGTCGTCCCCGAGGGCGGCCCAGAGCTCGTTCCAGAGGACGATGTCGTGCGCCGCGGTGAACACGGCGAGGGGGACGTCGCCGAGTCGGTCGACGATGCGCTGCACGCCCGGGGGGACGTGCGTCGGCACCGTGAGGCGGGACGGCGCGGCCGCGCCGGCGACCCGGAACAGGTGGTCGCGTTCCGCGGTGCTCAGTCGCAGCGCGGTCGCGAGTGCGCCGAGCAGCTGCGGCGACGGGTTCGTCGCCCGCCCCTGCTCGAGCCGGACGACGTAGTCCACGCTGACCCCGGCGAGTGCGGCGAGTTCCTCGCGGCGGAGCCCGGCCGTGCGGCGCCCGGGCCCCGCGGGCAGGCCGACCTGCTCGGGTCGGACCCGGTCGCGCCACGCGCGCAGCACCTCGGCGAACTCGCTCATGCGTCCATCCTGGCCCCGGACGACCCGGGCTCCCTGGTACTGCCGGTCCCATGGTCGACCCGTGCCTGGGGGAGTGCAGCCGCGGGGGCCAGGCTGGACCCATGCCCACCACACTCATCACCGGGGCCAACCGCAGCCTCGGACTCGAGACCACCCGCCGCCTCCTCGAGGCCGGCCACACGGTCGTCGCCGGGGTCCGGGACCCTGCCTCGGCCGACGCCGTCCGCGAGCTCGGCGCCGAGGTCGTGCAGCTCGACGTCACCGACCAGACGAGCGTCGACCGCGCGATCGCCGCCCTGCCCGCACTCGACGTGCTCGTGAACAACGCCGGCGTGCTCGGGACGGCCTTCGGCGTCGACGACCTCGACCCGGCCGCGATGGACGCCGTGCTCGCGACGAACGTCACCGGTGTCGTGCGCGTGACGCAGGCCGCGCTGCCGCTGCTCCGGCGCTCGGCGAACCCGGTCGTCGTCAACGTCGCCTCGGGCGTCGGCTTCACCCGGTGGCTGACCACCCCTGGTCACGACGAGTACCCGGTCGCCGCGGTGCCGTACGCCGCGTCGAAGGCCGCCCTCATCGCGATGACCGTGCAGTACGCCAAGAACCTGCCCGGGTTCCGCGTCAACGCGAGCGACCCCGGCTACACGGCGACCGAGTTCAACGGGTTCGGCGGCCACCAGACCGTGACCGAGGGCACCGACGCCACCGTGCGGCTCGCGCTGCTCGACCAGGACGGGCCGACGGGGGAGTTCCACGGCCGGAACGGCCGGATCGCGTACTGAGGCGCGGGTCCCCGCCGGTACGCGCGCGGCTCGGCCGGTACGCGCGGGTCCCGCGCCGGTACGCGCGGGGCCCGGCCGGGAGGCGCGGGGCCCGGCCGGGAGGCGCGGGGCCCGGCCGGAAGGCGCGGGGCCCGGCCGGGAGGCGCGGGGCCCGGTTCCTCCACAGGCGGCGGCGGGTCGGGCGGTCGCCCACAGGGCTCCACCCGGCTCGGTCGGGCGGCGACCGGTCTGCCAGGATGACGGCATGCGCGCAGTCCAGTACGACCGGTTCGGAGCCGCCCCCGCCATCGTCGACCTGCCCGAACCCGTCGCACCGGCCGACGGGGTCGTCGTCCGGGTCGCCGCCACCGGCGTGTGCCGGAGCGACTGGCACGCGTGGAAGGGCCACGACGACTCGGTCGTGCTGCCGCACGTGCCCGGACACGAGTTCGCGGGTGTCGTCAGCGCCGTCGGGGCCGGCGTGTCCGGCTTCGCGGTCGGCGACCGCGTCACCGCACCGTTCGTCTTCGCGTGCGGGACGTGCGAGCAGTGCCAGCAGGGCGCGACGCAGGTCTGCACGCGACAGCAGCAACCCGGCTTCACACTGCCGGGCTCCTACGCCGAGTCGGTCGTGGTGCCGCACGCCGACGTCAACCTGGTGGCACTGCCGGACGCCGTCGGGTTCGCCGAGGCGGCCGGCCTCGGCTGCCGCTTCGGGACGGCGTACCACGCCGTGCACGCCCGGGGTCGCGTGGCCGCGGGTGAGTGGGTCGTCGTGTACGGCTGTGGGGGAGTCGGCCTCTCGACGGTGATCGTCGCGGTCGCGGCCGGTGCCCGGGTCGTGGCGGTCGACGTCTCCGCGGCGGCACTCGACCGGGCGGCGGCGCTCGGCGCAGAGACCCTGTCGATGGACGACGACGTCGTCGACGCTGTGCACGACCTCACCGGCGGGGGAGCGCACGTCTCGGTGGACGCCTTCGGCAGCCGAGCGACCTCGGTCGCCGCGGTGGCCTCGCTCCGCCCGCGCGGACGACACGTGCAGGTCGGCCTGTTGCTCGGCGACGAGGCCGTCCCGGCGATCCCGATGGGTCGCGTCGTCGGTGACGAACTCGAACTGCTCGGCAGTCACGGCATCTCGGTCGGGGAGTACGCCGCGATGCTCGACGACGTCGTCGCCGGGCGGCTGCGTCCGTCGGAGTCGATCGGCCGGACCATCGGGTTCGACGAGCTGCCGGACGCGATCCTCGCGATGGACGGGCCGCCGACCGCTGCGGGCATGACGGTGGCAGTGGTGACGAGGTGACCGAGGCCGTTCGGGACGACCGGTCGGTGCTCGGCGCGGCAGCCTGATCGGACGCTGCTCCGGATGCCGACCTGATCGACGTCGTGATGGTGGAGGGCTCCGGAAATCGAACCAGACAAGGCACCCCGACTGGTGCGCCCCCCGTACGAGACCATCATGGCACCGGGGAACCGACACCGACATCAGTCCTCCGGATGAAGTCCCGCAGCCGATCGGCTGGCCGCCCGGCTGCGGACGCCGCCCGCGTCATCGGCCGCGACATCGGCCCCGACGTCGGACGGCATGTGCCGGACGGCGGTGTCGATCAGCTGTCTGGACGCCGGTCCGGCTGATCGGGTGCGGGTGGCCCGGTCGTCGTCCGCGGTGCGGGGAGGGTCATCCGGAGCGTGTGGGTCCCGTCGTCGCCGAGGTGCCGTTCGAGTGAGCCGCCGAGGAGTTCCGCCCGTTCCCGCAGCCCGACGAGACCGTGGTGCGCGCTCGGCAGGTCGAGCGGGGGACCCTGTGGCGGCTCGGCGACCAGCTCCACGGAGACCCGGGTCCCGGACGTGCTGATCGTCAGGTGCACCGCTGCTCCCGGTGCGTGCTTCCGAGCGTTCGTCAGGCCTTCCTGCACGAGTCGGAAGACGGCACGCTGCACCGCGGAGGGGAGTGGTCGGTCGAGCTCGACGTGCGTGTCGACGGCGATGCCGCTCTGCTCGAGGAGTCCCGGCAGGTCCGCGAGGGTGGGCTGCGGAGCGGGCCCGCGGTCGGCGCCACCGGCGGCACGGAGGACCTCGATCATCGCGCGGAGCTCGTCGAGCGTCGTCACGCTGAGCCCGCGGATCGTGGCGGCGACCCGTCGAGCGGTGGCGTCAGGGGAGGCCACCTGCAGCGCGCCTGCCTGCACCGCGATGAGGCTCACCTGGTTCGAGACGACGTCGTGCATCTCGCGCGCGAGCACCGCACGTTCGCGTTCGAGGGCGTGCTCGGCTGCGAGACGGGCGCGCTGCTGCTGCAGGGCGGCACGCTCGCGGATCTCCTGGCGGAGCTCGGCGCCCACGCGGATCGCCACACCCAGTGCCGTCGGCGCTGCCACGTACAGCGCCGAGAAGAGCGCGGCGGTCACCAGCGACTGCAGGGTCGACAGGTCGAGCCGCATCCCCGTCGTCATCCCGCGCCAGGAGGGGGAGCAGCAGAACGCGACCACCGCGGCGCCCACGATCCAGGCGGTGCGGCGCTCGCTGCGCGCGACGCTGTACAGCGCGAACATGACCGCGAACACCGCGAAGCCCCACTCGAAACCCGGCAGCGCCAGCACCAGGCTGACGTACGGCCAGCGACGACGCAGCAGCAAGCCCGCGGCGGCGATCATCGTCAGCACCCACTTCGACGGCGCGTCTGCGTCGCTGTACACGCTCAGCGCGGAGTACGACGCGGAGACGAGCACGAGCACGACGTCGATCAGGAACGGCGACCACCGGGTACCGCGGTGCGTCCGCCCGGTGTCGCGGCGGTCCTCGTCGGCGGTCACCGGTCGACCAGTCCGGCGCGGGCTGCGGTCAGCGCGGCGAGCACCCGGCTCCGGACGCCGAGCTTGACGAGTACCGTCCCGACGTCGTCCTTGACGGTGCCGAGGCTGACCCCGACGGCGTCGGCGATCTCACCGTTCGTGGCACCTTCCGCGACCAGCCGCAGGACGTCCCGTTCCCGGTCGGGCATCCGGATGTCGAGCAGCACGACGTCGGGTCGGGCGGTCTCGACCGCCTCGAGGGCGTCCGCACCGGAGACGGCGCCGACGACGTCGATCCGAGGGTCGGCGTCGAGGATCATCGACAGGCCGGATCGGACCAGGGTCTCGTCGTCGACGATGAGCACGGAGGACACGGACCCATGATCGTCGCACCTCGCCGCCGCGGCATCCGCCGACACGATCACCGGCGGTGTCCGCCCGGTGGTCAGCGGCAGCCGACCGGCTGCGGGGAGGTGCCGAGGAGCCTGACGGGACCGGCCGGCTGCACCTGAGTTGACATAATATGCATTATCGGCGCTCGGCTCGAACCGGCGCACCGAAGCCTCCGTGGCGATCCGCGAGCAGGACACGCCGACTCCGACGACGGACGCCCGGACCGTCGTGGTCCGGGCGTCCGTGGTGGACACGACGGGCCGCGCCCGCCGGTCACGAGCTCAGTGCTCGGGCGTCTCGTCCCCGGTGGGCACGTCGTCCGCGTCGATCTCGAGCGCGGCCTGCTCCTCGCCGTGCTCCTCGAGGTCGGGGCGGTCCGTGTCGGGCTGCTCGGGTGCCTCTGCCTGCGTGGTCTCTTCTGCCGGGTCCGGCTGGCTGTACGTCATGCCGCGGACGCTACTCCCGACCACCCTGGGTGGTCGGGCGGTGCGCGACCCGGCCACCTGCGGCGCCGGCAGCCACCGCGTTGTCGCGACCCGCGCCTCCAGACCGGCCCGACCACGCGCCCGACGGGAGGCGCGGCGCGGCCCCGGCACGCGTCTCCCGTCGGACGCGGGTGGTGGACGGACGGGAGGCGCGTGGCGATGCCGCCACGCGCCTCCCGTCCGCCCGCGGTCGCGTCAGTTCGTGCCGAGCTGCGTCAGCGCGACGGCAGCCAGGATGTAGCCGATGATGCCGAGCACGATGGCGATCGCCGACAGGATGATGCCGGCGAGCGTCATGCCGCGCGACAGCCCACGGCGACGCGCGATGATGCCGAGCACGAGGCCGACGACGCCGGCGACGATGCCGACGAGCGCGATGATCAACCCGAAGACGACGCCGACGATGCCGAGGACGAGCGAGCCGACGGCGAGCCCGTTGCCGCCGCTCTTCGCGGGTGCGCCGCCCGGAGCGTTCGGTGCCGGCGGGTATCCGTTGGTGGACATGGTCACTCCTCGTGTCGTGGCCCGCCGTGCGGGTGCACGCGACCGTCGGCGCTCACGGTAGGCGCTTCCCGCCGCGCCCGTTCGCCGCGGCGCCGGCCGGTCAGCCGACGTACGCGGCGAGGTGCTCCCCCGTGAGCGTCGACCGTGCGGCGACCAGGTCGGCGGGCGTCCCCGCGAAGACGACCTGGCCACCGTCGTGCCCGGCGCCCGGGCCGAGGTCGATGATCCAGTCGGCGTGCGCCATCACGGCCTGGTGGTGCTCGACCACCACGACCGTGCGCCCGTCGTCGACGAGCCGGTCGAGCAGGCCGAGCAGCTGCGCGACGTCGGCCAGGTGCAGGCCCGCGGTCGGTTCGTCGAGCACGATCACCCCGCCGGGCGTGCCGAGGTGCGTGGCGAGCTTGAGGCGCTGCCGTTCGCCTCCGGACAGGGTGGTCAACGGCTGCCCGATCGTCAGGTAGCCGAGGCCGACGTCGACGAGCCGGGTGGTCACCGCGTGCGCTGCCGGGACACGCGACTCCCCCGCGGCGAAGAAGCGCTCGGCCTCGGCGACCGACATCGCGAGGACCTCGCTGATGTCCTTCCCGCCGAGTCGGTAGGCGAGCACGGACTGGTCGAAGCGCTTGCCCTCGCACTCCGCGCACGGGGTCGACACGCCCGCCATCATGCCGAGGTCGACGTACAGCACCCCGGCGCCGTTGCACGCGGGGCAGGCGCCCTCGGAGTTCGCGCTGAACAGCGCCGGCTTGACACTGTTCGCCTTCGCGAAGGCCTTGCGGACGGGTTCGAGCAGCCCCGTGTACGTCGCCGGGTTGCTGCGCCGCGAGCCGCGGATACCGCTCTGGTCGATCGCGACGACGTCGTCGCGACCGGCGAGGTACCCGTGCACGAGGCTGCTCTTGCCGGACCCGGCGACCCCGGTGACGACCGTGAGCACGCCCGTCGGGACGTCCACGTCGACGCCCCGCAGGTTGTGCCGGTCGGCTCCCCTGACCTCGATCGCACCCGTGGGTGTGCGGACCTCGTCCTTGACCGAGACGCGGTCGTCGAGGTGGCGCCCGGTGACGGTGTCGCTCGCGCGGAGCCCCGCGACGGTGCCCTCGAAGCACAGCGTGCCGCCCTCGACCCCCGCCCCGGGACCGAGGTCCACCACGTGGTCGGCGACGGCGATCACCTCGGGCTTGTGCTCGACGACGAGGACCGTGTTGCCCTTGTCGCGGAGCCGCAGCAGCAGGGCGTTCATGCGCTGCACGTCGTGCGGGTGCAGCCCGGTGCTCGGCTCGTCGAAGACGTACGTGACGTCGCTCAGGCTCGAGCCGAGGTGCTTCACCATCTTCACGCGCTGGCCCTCGCCACCCGAGAGCGTCCCCGTGGGCCGGTCGAGGGACAGGTACCCGAGGCCGATCTCGACGAACGAGTCCACCGCGTCCCGCAGACCGTCGAGCAGCGGGCCCACCGACGGCGCGTCGAGTCCGTGCAGCCACGCCGCGAGGTCGGACACCTGCATCGCGCAGACGTCCGCGATGCTCCTGCCGTCGACGAGGGACGACCGGGCGGTGTCGTTGAGCCGGGTGCCGTCGCACGCCGGACAGGTCGTGAAGGTCACCGCGCGGTCGACGAAGGCACGGACGTGGGGCTGCATCGCCTCGCGGTCCTTCTGCAGGAACGACCGGCGAACGCGGGGCACGAGTCCCTCGTAGGTCATGTTGATGCCGGCGATCTTCAGCTTGGTCGGCTCGCGGTACAGCAGGTCGGCACGCTCCTGCTCGGTGAGGTCGCGCACCGGTTTGTCCTTGTCGACGAAGCCGGACTCGGCGTACATCCGCACCATCCAGCCGTCCGTGCCCCACCCCGGGACGGTGATCGCCCCGTCCGCCAGCGACCGGTCGGTGTCCAGGAGCTGCGTCAGGTCGATGTCCGTGACGGTGCCGCGGCCCTCGCAGTCGGCGCACATGCCGCCGAGCCGCGAGAACGAGACCTTCTCGGCCTTCGCGTCCTTGCCCTTCTGCACCGTGATCGCCCCGCCGGCGGTCACGGTCGCGAGGTTGAACGAGAACGCGTTCGGTCCCCCGATGTGCGGCGTCCCGAGTCGACTGAACAGCAACCGGAGCATCGCGTTCGCGTCGGTGACCGTCCCCACCGTGGACCGGGGGTCGGCACCGATGCGTTCCTGGTCGACGACGATCGCGGTCGTGAGGCCGTCGAGCACGTCGACGTCGGGTCGCGCCGTCGACGGCATGAAGCCCTGCAGGAAGGCGCTGTAGGTCTCGTTGATCATCCGCTGCGACTCGGCCGCGATCGTCGCGAAGACGAGCGAGCTCTTGCCGGACCCGGAGACACCGGTGAAGACCGTCAGCCGGCGCTTCGGCAGGTCGACGTCGAGGTCGCGGAGGTTGTTCTCGCGCGCACCGCGGACGCGGATACGGTCGTGTCGGTCCGCCGCGTGGTCGGTGGCGTGCTGCATGTCAGGACGCTACTGCTCCGCACCCCGCCCCCGCCACCCCCGGTCGGTGCCGGGGTCGGGCTTCAGACCGTGCCCGACCGCGCGGCGTGACGGCGCACGAGCTCCGGGAGCTCGGCGGGTTCGAACGGCTCGTCGGTGGCGTCGAGCTCGTCGGCGGTCCACCAGCGGGACGCGAGGATGTCGACGCGCTCGTCGTCGGTCCAGCCCGCCTCGGACAGCACGAAGCCCGGCGTGCGGACGACGTAGAACTCGCTGTGCCCGCGGTCGTGGTCGGCGAGGTCCCACTCGACGGTGAAGTCCCACGTCCACACCGGCTCGCCCGGGTCGTCGACGACGATGCCGGTCTCCTCGCGGAGCTCGCGCACCGCCGCGACCCGGTGCGACTCCCCCGGGTCGACGCCGCCGCCGGGCGTGATCCAGCGGTGGGACCCGTCGGACGACGGCGACCGCGTGTCCATCAGGAACACACGGTCGTCGGGGTCGAGGAGGATGATCCTGGAGGAACGGCGCAGGCCGGGCTTGGCGGTCACGTCCACGACGCTAGCCGGTCGGACGGTGGTCGCGCTGGCAGATCGACTCGCCGTCTCGTGCGGGTCGCGACCGGCGCTGCCGCGCCGTCGGGCTGCCGCGCCGTCGGGCTGCCGCGCCGTCAGGCGGTGAACCCGCTGACGTCGCCGACGAGCTTGGTGTGGTCGGCCGGGATCGGCTCGACCGCGGCGAGGGCGATCTCGGCCGCGAACTCGGACACGCTGTAGAGCTTGCCGACCTCCTGGCGTCGGCCCTCGATCGCGCCGGGGTTCAGCCGGTTGAGGAGCGTCGCGGTGATCGTGCCCTCGATCATGTCGCCGGAGACGACCACGAACTCGATGCCGACGGCTTCGAGCTGCGGGATGAGCTCGCGCAGGGCGAGCTCGCCCGCGCGCTTGCTCTTCGCGACCGGGACGTACTCGTCCATCGTCTCGGCGGTCTCGACGAAGTGGGCCTGGTGGCTCGTGACGAAGACGACGCGGGAGCCGGCCGGCATGTGCGGCACGGCGGTCTGGAGCATGTCGACCTGGGCGTCGCGGTTCAGGCGGAGGGCGTAGTCCTCGCCGAGGCCGCTCTCCATGCCGCCGGAGGCGTTGAGGACGAGCAGGTCGATGCCGCCCCACTCGGCCACGACCGCGTCGACCATCGCCTGCACCGACTCGTGGTCGGTGAGGTCGGCGCCGATCGCCAGGGCAGCGCCGCCGTCCGCGACGATCTTCTCGGCGATCTGCTCTGCGCGACGCGCCTTGTTGCGGTAGTTGACGACGACCTTCGCGCCGGCCTCGGCCAGGTACCCGACCGTGTCGGCGCCGATCCCGCGCGACGAACCCGTGACGAGTGCGCGCGTGTCGGCGAGGGATCCGGGGGCGAGGGGGTTCGTCACAGTCGTGTTCTCCAGGTCGCGGTACCGGCCGGTCGGCCGCCGACGAGCCTACCGCCCGGACCGACCACCACCGAGTCGACCGGCACCGAGCCGTCCCCTGCCGTGCGGTGCCGTCCGGTCCGGGACCGCGCCGAGCGGTGCCGAACGGTGCCGGGCGGTCCGTAACCGCGCCGTAGGTGGTCAGCCGACCCGGCGGGTGGACCGGTACCGTGGAGGGAAGAACACCGGCCGTCGCGACGCTGCACGCCGGAGCGCGCGACCGAGGGAGGGAGATCGCGTGAACATCGACTGGATCCAGACGGTCGTCTGGATCGGACTGACGCTGCTGCTGGGGGTCGTCGAGGTCTTCACCCTCGACTTCGTCTTCCTCATGCTCGCGGCGGGCGCGGCCGGCGGACTGATCGCCGGCCTGGTCGGCGCACCGTGGTGGCTGTCGGCCATCGTGGCCGCCGGGGTCGCGCTGCTCCTGCTCGCCGTCGTCCGCCCGCGCCTCCTCGTCGCCCTCGGCCGCAACGCCGATCCGCACCGCACCAACGTCGAGGGGCTCATCGGCCTCCCCGGGACCGTGGCCGTGGCCTTCACCACGTCCGCCCCCGGACAGGTCCGGCTCGCGAACGGCGAGACCTGGAGCGCCCGGCTCGCCGCCGACTCCCCCGACCGCACACCGCCGCTCGGCACCCCCGTGGTCGTCGAGTCCATCGAGGGGTCGACAGCCGTCGTCCGCCTCGGAGAAAGGGCCACCAAGTGACCATCTCAGCCGGGACGATCGCACTGCTCGTCCTCGTCCTCGTCGTCGTGATCTTCGTGATCGTCGTCCTGTCCCGCGCCATCCGGATCGTCCCCCAGGCGACCGCGGGCATCGTGGAACGCCTCGGGAAGTACCACAAGACCCTCAACCCCGGGTTGAACCTCCTGGTCCCGTTCATCGACCGTCTGCGCCCGCTGCTCGACATGCGCGAGCAGGTCGTGTCCTTCCCGCCCCAGCCGGTGATCACCGAGGACAACCTCGTCGTGTCGATCGACACCGTCGTCTACTTCCAGGTCACCGACGCGCGCGCCGCGACCTACGAGATCGCGAACTACCTCGGCGCCGTCGAGCAGCTCACGACGACCACGCTCCGCAACGTCGTCGGCGGGCTGAACCTCGAGGAGGCGCTGACGAGCCGCGACAACATCAACGGCCAGCTCCGTGTCGTCCTCGACGAGGCGACCGGCAAGTGGGGCATCCGCGTCGGCCGGGTCGAGCTGAAGGCGATCGAGCCGCCCGTGTCCATCCAGGACGCCATGGA
Organism: Curtobacterium sp. UCD-KPL2560; assembly: GCF_001705035.1. Classification (GTDB taxonomy): domain Bacteria; phylum Actinomycetota; class Actinomycetes; order Actinomycetales; family Microbacteriaceae; genus Curtobacterium. The sequence continues at coordinate 14,524 of NZ_MCIG01000018.1, forward strand.
GCAGCAGCTCCGCGCCGAGCGCAGCCGCCGTGCGGCGATCCTGCAGGCCGAGGGCACGAAGCAGTCGCAGATCCTCGAGGCGGAGGGCCAGCGGCAGGCCGCGATCCTCGCCGCCGAGGGTGACGCCAAGGCGCAGGTCCTCCGTGCCGAGGGCGAGGCCCAGGCCATCGCGACCGTCTTCGAGGCGATCCACACGGGCGACCCGGACGAGAAGCTGCTCTCGTACCAGTACCTGCAGACCCTGCCGAAGATCGCCGAGGGCACCGCGAACAAGCTCTGGATGATCCCGAGCGAGTTCACCGAGGCGCTGTCGGGCATCGCGAAGGGCTTCACCGCGGGACGCTCGGGCTCCGGCCCGGTCACCGGTGGTGCCGGCGGGACGGACTTCCTGTCCCGGATCTCCGCACTCGCGAACGAGAGCCTCGCCAACACCGCGGCCGCCGGTGCCGCCGGGTCGGACCCCCGACCGGACGCGACCGCCGCGGACATCGTGCCCGACGCCGCGATCGACGAACGGCTCGCGGAGTCGAACCGCAGTGTCGACGAGAAGATCGCCGCGGCCGACGAGGCCGCACGGGGCGCGGCCGGTTCGACGACCGACCCGAGCACAGGGCAGGGCACGCCCGCCTGAGCACACCCGCACGCACGACGACGCCCGTCCCGGATCGATCCGGGACGGGCGTCGTCGTGTGTGGTGCGGTCAGGCGCCGCGTCGGGCCCGGAGGACCTGCAGGCGTTCCTGCAGGAGTTCCTCGAGCTCTTCGCGGGACCGCCGCTCGAGCAGCATGTCCCAGTGGGTCCTCGGCGCCTTGACTTCCTCGGCCGCGACCTCGACGGGGATCCCGTCGTCGCCGAGGAGCCGACCCTCACGTCCGGAACGGGGCTCGGACCAGTTCGCGGGGACGTCCGCGTCGGCCGAGAACACGATGTCGAACGTCTCGCCCGACTCGGTCTGGTAGACCGCACGCTTGCGGTCCGAGAGCTCGACGCCCTCTTCGCTCTGGAGACTCTGGCTCCCGAGCCGCATGCCGCGGAGACTCCGATCAGCCATGTGTGTGCTCCTCTCGCTCGTCTGCCCTCCCCAACACTGTCCCACGCAGCATCAATCCCGGTGGGGCGCATTCACAGACCGTTCCCAGTGGGTGGTCACGGCGGGCCTCCGGGCCCGCGCAGCGTCGACCCGACGGCGCGTGCGGACGTCGTCAGGGCCGGGCGGCGGTCGAGGTGGTCAGGGCCGGACGGAGGTCGACCGGCGGCGTCGCGACCACGGCGCGCACGCGAGCAGCGCGAGCAGCGCGCCGAGCGAGACCACCAGGGTGACCGAGCCGGACGCGACGGTCGCCGGCGTCGTCCCGGTGCCGAGCGGCACGTCGGTCACCATCGACGTCGCGGTGTACGCGGGGACCCGGTCGATCGTGCGTCCGGTCGGGTCGATCACCTGCGACGCCCCGACCGTGGAGATGTTCACGAGCGAGCGACCGGTCTCGACGGCACGCAACCTGGCGATCTCGAGCTGCTGCAGGTTCTCGTCGGTGCCGGAGAAGTCGGCGTTGTTCGTCTGCGCGAGGATCACCTGCGCTCCCCCGCGCGCCATGTCGTTCGTCAGACCGTCGTCGACGATGTCGAAGCAGACCGCGATGCCGGCCCGCACCCCGGCGACGTCGAGGACGTTCGGCTTCGTGCCCGGCGTGTAGTCGCGTTGGAGCAGCCCGATGAGCGACGGTGCGAGCTTCGAGAAGAACCAGCGGTCCGGGACGTACTCGCCGAACGGCACCGGGCGCTTCTTGTCGTAGGACGACTGCCATCCGTCGGCGGTCCACACGAACGACGTGTTGTGCAGCACGCCCGTCGACGTCCGGGTGATCGCCCCCGCCACGATGGGCGCTCCGACGCTCGACACGACGCTGTCGAGCGCCTGCGCGACGACCGGCTGGACGCGCGGGTCGGCCTCCGCCGCCGCCTCGGGCCAGACGACCAGGTCCACACCCTTCGCGTCGACGTCGGTCGCGGCGACCTGGTCGGCGAGCACCTCGCCCGGCTGCGCCCGGTCGAAGTAGCCCGCGGGTCCGTTGCCCTGCACGGCCTCCACGCGGATGCTCCCGTCGACGCGGGTGGGCCACGCCGGGACCGCCAGGACGACCGCGACGAGCAGTCCGGCGGTGGCGATGCGGACCGGCAACCGCAGCACGGCACCCGGTGCCCGCGGGACGACCAGGGCGAGCGACAGCACGACGGCCACGCAGTAGACGACGACGAACGTCACCCCGAGCACCCCGACGTAGGCGGCTAGGTGCGTGAACGGCCCCTGCGACTGCGACAGCCCGACCCGCCCCCACGCGAAGCCCTCGTACGGCCAACTGCCGGAGAACCACTCACGCCCGGTCCACAGTCCCGCGACGACGGCCGGCAGCCCCCACACCCGCCAGGCGGTCGACGGGAACACGCGCGCGACCCAGCGGTACGCGAGCGCGATCGCGACGCTGCCCAGGGCGAAGTACGCGGCCTCGAACAGCGCCAGCGCGAGCCAGGGCACCGGGCCGAGGTACCGGCCGGCCCACGAGATCGCCGGCAACCAGAACGCGGCCCCGGCGACGTAGCCGAGCCACGCGGCTCGGCGGGCCCGCTGTCCCATCGCCGCGAGCAGCATGCACGCCATCGCCGGGTACGCGAGGAACCACCAGCCGGGCGACGGGAAGGACAGGGCGAAGAGCAGCCCGCCGACGACGGCGAGCGGGAAGGCGGTCCGGAGCGGCAGCGCCGTGAACTCGGACGCACCGGTGCCGACCGGACGCGACGCGGTCCAGCGCGACGACGGCCGTCGGCCCACCCCCGAGCGGACCGACGACGGGATGCCACCACGCGACGGGACGCCGCCGCGCGACGGACGCACCGCGATCTCGGGAGCCGGCACCGTGCCTCCCGTCAGACCGTCGCGTACGCGACGATGCCGCGGCGCACCGCGTCCGTCGCGCGCCGCGCGGTCTGGGCGAGTTCCTCGTCGCCGGCGTTCCGGACCTGGTCGAGGAGGTCGATGACCTGCTTCGACCAGCGGACGAAGTCACCGGCGGGCATGTCGAGCGTGCGCAGGACGTCGTCGAGCGAGGTGCCCGACGCCCAGCGGAACATCCCGACCGACATCGCCGGGGTGGGCGGCTGCGAGCCGGCCAGGCGGGCGTCGCGCTCGACGTCGTCGAGCCGCGCCCAGATCGTCAGGGTCTCGTCGAGCGCCGGGCGGAACGCGCCGCGGGGCAGGGCGTGCTCGGTGCCGGGGGCGTCCTCCCTCCGGGGCTGGTAGACGATCGTCGACGCCATCGCCGCGAGCTGCGCGGGCGTGAGGTCCTTCCAGACCCCGGCCTCGAGGCACTCGGCGACGAGCAGGTCCCGCTCGCCGTAGATCCGCTGCAGGCGTCGCCCGCCCGCGGCGACCGTGGCCTCCCCGTTCCCGGTGTCGACCAGGTAGCCGAGCTGGAGCAGGACGTCGGTGACGCGGTCGAACGTCGTCGCGACGGCACCCGTGCGCGACCGGATCTGCTGCACGAGCTTGTCGTGCGAGCGCTTGAGCTTGTACCAGCGCTCGGCCCAGCGGGCGTGCGCCTCGCGGTCCGGGCAGGCGTGGCAGGGGTGGCGCTGCATCTGGCGACGCACCTCGGTGATCGCGGCCTGGCGCTCCTGCTTCGCGCCGTGCGACGCCTCGCGGCCGCCCGGCACGTTGGTGCGTTCGAGGTCCGACAGGCGTCGGCGCAGGGCGGCGTACTCGGTGAAGTCGCCGAGGTGGCACTGCATGGCCTGCTGGTAGCCGTCGAGCGACTCCTGCTGCGACCGGACCTTGCGCGCGAGGTCGACGACCGAACGGTCGGCCTGGAACTGCGCGAACGACGTCTCGAGGACCTCGCGCGTGCGCTGCCGGCCGAACTGGTCGATGAGGTTGACGGCCATGTTGTACGTCGGCCTGAACGACGAGTTCAGCGGGTAGGTGCGACGGCTCGCGAGCGACGCCACGGCCTGCGGGTCGAGGCCGTCCGACCACTGGATGACCGAGTGCCCCTCGACGTCGATCCCGCGGCGCCCGGCACGACCGGTGAGCTGCGTGTACTCCCCCGGCGTGATCGGCACGCGGGCCTCGCCGTTGAACTTCTCGAGCTTCTCGAGGACGACGGTGCGCGCGGGCATGTTCACGCCGAGCGCCAGGGTCTCGGTCGCGAACACGACCTTGAGGAGCTTGCGGCGGAACAGGTCCTCGACGACCTCCTTGAACGCCGGCAGGAGCCCGGCGTGGTGGGCGGCGACGCCCCGCTCGAGGCCCTCGAGCCACTCCCAGTACCCGAGGACGGCGAGGTCCTCGTCGAGCAGCGTGCGGCAGTGGTACTCCGCGGTCTCGCGGATCTCGTTGCGCTCCTGCGCCGTCGTGAACGACACCCCGGACCGCAGGACCTGGCGGACGCCCTGGTCGCAGCCGTTCCGGCTGAACACGAAGAAGATCGCGGGCAGCAGCATCCGCTCGTCGAGCACGCGGGCGATCTGCTCGCGGAACATCTTCTCGGTGCGTGGACCCCGGCGCTCCGGGTACCCGCCGCGGCCGCGTCGCCCGCGCTGACCGCCTCCGTGCCGCTCGCTGCGCGTCGCTCCCCCGACCATGCGGAGCAGCTCGGGGTTGACGCGGTTCGTCGCCGCCGCACCGCTCGAGTCGAACAGGTCGACCATCTTCGACCCGACGAGCACGTGCTGCTCGAGCGGGACCGGACGCTCCTCGGACACGATGACGTCGGTGTCGCCGCGGACGGTCTGCAGCCAGTCGCCGAACTCCTCGGCGTTCGAGACGGTCGCGCTGAGCGAGACGAGTCGGACCTCGGTCGGCAGGTGCAGGATCACCTCTTCCCACACCGCGCCGCGGAACCTGTCGGCGAGGTAGTGGACCTCGTCGAGCACGACCCACGCGAGGTCGTCGAGGAGGTCGGACCCGGCGTAGATCATGTTCCGGAGCACCTCGGTCGTCATCACGACGACACGCGCCCGCGGGTTCACGTTGGTGTCACCGGTGAGGAGCCCGACCTCGGACTCGCCGTAGGCCTGCACGAGCTCGGCGTACTTCTGGTTGCTCAGCGCCTTCATCGGCGTCGTGTAGAAGACCTTCGCGGTGGGCTGCCGCATCGCCAGCCAGATGGCGAACTCGGCGACGATGGTCTTGCCCGCGCCGGTGGGCGCCGCCACCAGCACGCTCCGGCCCTGGTCGAGGGCGTCGCACGCGGCGGTCTGGAACGGGTCGAGGTCGAACCGCAGGTCGGTGCGGAACAACTCGAGGTTGCGTGAGCGGCTGCGGGACTTCGCGGCGGCGAACCGTTCGGCGGGACTCAGCTGGATGGACATCAGGCTCCGTACTCCGCGTCGAGCTTCGCCTGGCGCTTCGCGACGCGGCGGTCGTGCAGCCAGGTGATCGCACACGCGGCCACGTACAGCACGACCATCGGCACCGCGAGCAGGAACATCGAGACGACGTCGGCCGACGGGGTCACGATCGCGCAGAACACGAGGATGCAGAGGATCGCCACGCGCCAGGACTTGATGATCGACGCGGCGGACAGCACGCCGACGAAGTTGAGCAGGACGAGGAAGACCGGCAGCACGAACGCGATGCCGACCGCGACGATCAGCTTGATGACGAAGTCGTAGTACGCCTTGGCGTCGACGATCGACGTGTCCGACGACGACACGAAGCTGCCGAGGATGCCGACCACGTGCGGCAGGATGTACCACCCGAACCAGCAGCCGGCGAAGAACAGCGGGATCGCGGTGCCGAGGAACCCGAACACGTACTGCTTCTCGCGTCGCACGAGTGCGGGGACGATGAACGCCCACAGCTGGTACAGCCAGACCGGGCTCGAGATCACGATGCCGATCGTGATCGCGATCTGCAGCTTGAGGTCGAACGCACCCGTGATCATCGGGAAGTTCAGCTCGGCGGTGTGGCCGCCGACCTTCGCCAGCTGCGTGACCGGGGCGCGGAGCGCGTCGAGCACGAACGGGGTGAGGAACCAGCCGCCGATCGCGCACACGGCGACCGCGACGACGGCCTTGAACAGGCGGTTGCGCAGCTCGATGAGGTGCTGCCCGAGCGACATGCGACCCTCGGTGTCCTTCTTCGGACGCCCGGGCCGCTTCGCCTGCCCGCTCGCGGTCGTCGAAGCCATGGACCGATCCTACGGGACGGGGACCGACACCACGGCCGCGGCCGGGCGGACGCCCAGGGGGCGTCGAGGCGGACGGGAGGCGCGGTGCGGGGCCGCCACGGRCCTCCCGTCCAGGACGCGCGGACGGGAGGCGCGTGGCGGGCCCGGCACGCGCCTCCCGTCCGGCTGCGGGTCCGGTCCGGAGCGCGGGCCGCGGGCCGTCGCCCCGCGGCGCCGACAGGGTCGGCCGCTACTCGGCGGCGAGGGCCGCCTCGGCGAACGCGCGCACCGCCGCGCGCGCGGCGGGCGGGTGGATGACGACCGCGCGACCCGGCAAACCGGCCACGAGCCGGACCACGCCGTCGAAGCCGTTCGAGGCCGCGAGCCGGATGCGCACCCGGCCGTCGGCGTCCTCGTCGTCCGCGGTGTCGGCGAGGAAGTCGGCGACCAGGGGCAGGGACGAGCAGTCGAGCTCGACCGTGACGATGACGTCCTGGCTCGACTGCTGGAACAGCGTGTCGGGCAGCGTGACGTCGGCGAGCGACTTCTCGGCCGCGCGCTCGTCGACCCGGACGTCGGACATGCGGTCGAAGCGGAACGTGCGGATCGCCTGGCGGTCGAGGTCCCAGGCGCGGAGGTACCAGTCGGTGTCGATCGACTCGACGCGCAGCGGGTCCACGTGGCGGGTGCCGCCGCGGGTGCGCGGGCCGGCGTACTCGAACGTCAGGCCGCGGCAGTCCGACATCGCGCGGCGCACGGTCGCGAGGGTCGCGTCGTGCAGGTCCTGCCCGACGGCGACGTTGGACGCCGCTCCGCCGGCACCGCGGGAGAGCTTGGCCATCAGGGCGTGGATCGCGTCGCGGTCGGCCGCCTCGGGCAGGGCGGACAGGTACTGCAGACCGGCGATGAGCGCCGACGCCTCGCGTGCCGAGAGCCGGGGCGCGTCGTCGATCGCGACGAGGTTCGTCAGGACGATCATGTCGTTCTGCTCGAAGTCGTCCCACGCGATGTCGAACAGGTCGCCGTGCTGGTACTGCATCGTCTCGCCGGGGACGCCCGAGACCGCGATGAGCTCGACCGCGCGGCGGATGCGCTGCTCGGGGACACCGAAGTGCCGCGCGGCCTCGCGCACCGAGACGCGTTCGTGGTCGATGAGGTACGGGACGAGGACGAGCAGGAACGCGAGCTTGTCCTGCGCCTGCAGCGGGTGCTGGTCAGCCACGGTCGTCTCCCCCGGTGGTGTCGGCGGTGCCGGCTGCGTCGGTGTGGTCGGCGACCAGTGCCCGGAGCCGGGCGACCACGCGCTCGCGCAGGGCGGCGGGTTCGAGGACGCGGACCTCGGGGCCGAAGGCGGCGAGTTCCTCGGCGAGGATGTGCGGGTCGACGTGGTGCACGAGCAGGACGCCCTCGCCGTCGACCTCGGTCCCGCGGCGCCGTCGGAGTCGCCGTTCGGCGTCCGAGCCGGGCGCGACGGCGATGCGGGCCGTGCGCTCCGACCAGATGCGGTCGAGTTCCGCGAGGGCGCGCTCCCCCGCCCCGGCCGGCGCGGGGTGCTGACCGGCGTGGTGGGCGGTGACCGGTCCGACGATGCGCGAGAGCAGGTAGTTCTTGACGCTGTCGGTCGCGAACTCGTGGGCCGCGAGCATCCAGCGGCCGCCGTGCTGCACGAGCGCGAGCGGTGCGACGTCGCGCTGCCGGGGCTCGTGCTCGCCCGGGGTGATGTAGTCGAAGCGGACCGCAGCGGCCCGGTCGAGCGCCGATCGCAGCGGCTCGAAGGCCGTGTCACGCGTGCGGAGGCGCGGGGCGTACGCGGCGGTGCCGAGCGGACCGGCCGGGTTCTCGTCGGCGCCGGCGGAGCGGACCTTGAGCAGGGCACGGCGGGAGTCGGCGGACAGCGCGCCCTCACGCCACGCCATCGCGGCCAGGGAGAGCAGCGCGGACTCGTCGGGCGTGAACCGGACGTCGAGCGGCAGATCGTACTCGCCCTTGGGGATCCGGTAGCGCAGCGTCTGGTTGTTGCCGGCTGCACCGGGGGTCTCGATCGTCTCGAGCGGGATGCCGAGTTCGCGGACGTCGTCCTTGTCGCGCTCGAACTGCCGCTCGAGCGAGGCGTTGTCGCCGCCGGGGGTGAACCGCTGCCGGTAGCCCTGGACGTTGGCCAAGATCTCGGCCTTCGTCAGCCCCGACTCGGTCGAGAGCAGTGCCAGCACGAGGCTGAAGAGCCGCTCCTCGGCGGGCACGCGGGGAGCTCGGGTCGCTGGCACGAGCCCGATCCTACGGCAGCGCGGGTGCACCGGAGTGCACCCGCGCTGCCGTCGGTGGAGGGCTGTCGGTCAGCCGGCGATCCGGCCGACGATGTCGATCACGTAGACCGCGGGACCACTCTGCTGGTGCACGACCGCGAGCACCTGGTCGCCCACGTGGTGGTCGACGATGGCATCCCGGACGCCGTCCGCGAGCTGGCCCTTCGCGAGCGGCAGGGTGAGCGGGCCGTCGCCGTCGGACCAGTTGGAGCTGAGGACCGTCGAGGTCCCGCCGCCCTGCGGCCACGACACCGCGGTGTACTTCAGCACCACGGTGTCGCGCTCGGTGAGCTCGGCGCCGGACCCCTTGCGGAGCAGGTGCTGCTGGTCGTTCGCGGGCGCGCTCCAGGACGGGATCGTGATGCCGGGCTGGCCGGACGGCGCGAGCACGACCGCGGGCATCCCGTCGCCCGCGAGCTGCGGGGTCCCGGTGGCACGCGAGTCGAAGGCGCGCTCGACGTCGATCACGAGGACGACGGCGTCGTCGCTGCGACGCGACTCGCTGCCGGTGGCCCCGCCCTGCGTGAGGGAGCTCTTCGGGATCGCGACCGCGAGCCGGTCACCCACGTGCGCGCACTCGACGGCCTTGCCGAGTGGGCCGGACTTCGCGGCGCCGGCGACGATCGGCTCCGAGGGGCCGGTGTAGCCGCTCGACTGCACGGCCTTGCCGGTGGCGCCGTCGACGAGCGTGTAGTCGAGGACGACCGGGGTGCCCGCCTCGACCTGGCGTCCCTCGCCCGAGCGGAGCACCGAGACCTGCGTGCCGGTCGTCGTGAGGCCGGCGGGAACCGAGACCTTCGGCTCCTTGCCGAACGCGCCGGATGCGCTCACGGCGCGCGATGCGGCACCCGGCGTCGCGCAGTCGGAGGCGGCGGTGCCGGCTCCGCTCGCGGCGCAGCCGGTGAGGGAGGCTGCGAGGCCGATGGTGACCAGGAGTGCGGGGATGGTGCGCACGGACCCTCTTTCCGTTCGATGCAGGACGGGCACGGTGCGTAGCCTACCGGTCGCCCTCGTCGGTCCCGGCTCCGTCCGAGGCCTCGGCGGCGGCGACCTTGCGGGCCTGCGCGGCGGCCTGGCGGGCGACCTTGCGCAGCTTCTTGTCGCTCGCGGAGCGCTCCCCCACGGCGCCGGGGGTCCAGGCCTCGACGTCCTCGTCCGAGAACTCCGTCTTGCCTGCGCGACGCTTCAGGTTGGGCAGCACGACGCCGTCGGCGAGTCGTCGGGCGGTGACGAGGAAGCCGGTGTGGCCGACCATCCGGTGGTCGGGGCGGACGGCGAGGCCCTCGACGTGCCAGGTGCGCACGAGGGTCTCGCTCGACTGCGGATCGGTGAAGCGTCCGGTGTCACGGAGCGCCTCGGCCGTGCGGGACAGCTGCGTGACGGTCGCGACGTAGCAGACGATGAGCCCACCGGGAACGAGGGCGTCGGCTGCGGCGTCGACGCACTCCCACGGCGCGAGCATGTCGAGCACGACGCGGTCGATGCTCTGCGGCTCGGTGGCCTCGGGCAGCGCCTCGACGAGGTCGCCGACCGTGACCGACCAGTTGTCCGGGACGGCACCGAGGAACGTGCCGACGTTGCCCTGGGCGATCGCGGCGAACTCGGCGCGGCGCTCGAACGACTGCAGGCGGCCGGTCGGTCCGATCGCGCGCAGCAGGAACAGCGACAGCGCGCCGGAGCCCACGCCGGCCTCGACCACGCGAGCGCCGGGGAACACGTCGGCGAAGGCCACGATCTGGGCGGCGTCCTTCGGGTAGACGATCGCGGCGCCGCGCGGCATCGACATGACGTAGTCGTTGAGCAGCGGTCGGAGCGCGAGGTACTCGTCCCCGGTGCTCGCGCGGATGACGGAGCCGTCCGGCTGCCCGATGACGTCGTCGTGCCGCAGGACGCCGCGGTGGGTGTGGTACTCGCCTGCGGTCTCGAGCGACAGGGTCGTGAGCTTGCCCTTCGGCCCGGTCAGCTGCACGCGGTCGCCCGCGCGGAACGGTCCGCGGGGCGGGGTGTGCGGGGCGCCGCCGGCAGTGTGCGGCAGGTCGGCCGGGACCGGGGCTGCCGGCTGCGCGGCGAACGGCTGCGCGTCGGTCTCCGGCAGCGCGGCGGTCTCGTGCACCGCGTCGACGGCGCCGTCCGTGTCGTCGGTGGTCGGGTGCTGGTCGCTCATGGTCTGCTCGTCCGTCGTCGGGTCGGTGCCGGTGGTGGGCTCGGTGCCCGTGGCGGGCTCGGTGCCGGTGGTGGTCCGGCCGCCCGGTGTCGGGGCCCCGGTCGTCATCGTGCGACCGCCGCGGCGCGCGCGGTGAGCGCCGGGCCGGTCAGCTCGGCGAGCCGGTCGACGTCGACCCCCTGCAGCGTGGTGAGGTGCACGTCGCCGCCGTCGATCTCGGAGAGCGGCACGATGTGCTCGACGGCGACGGTGACCGCACCCGACGCGACGGCCGCGGCGACACCGGTGGCCGAGTCCTCGATCGCGACGCACGCGGTCGGCTCGACGCCGAGCTGCGCGGCGGCGGCCAGGTAGGCGTCCGGGTAGGGCTTCGGCCGGTCCACGTCGTCCCCGGCCACGACGACCCGGAAGCCGCGGGCACCGAAGGCCTCGGCGGCGACGCGGGCCATCTTGCGGCGGGACATCGTCACGAGCGCGGTCGGCACCCCGCGGTCGTGCAGCTCCTCGACGAGCTCGCGTGCGCCGGGACGCCACGGGAGCTCACCGGCGAGCAGGTGCTCCATCACGTAGTCGGTCATCCACTGGACGATCTCCTCGACCTCCATGTCGACGCCCTTGTCGCGGAGGATCTCACCGGAGCGCTCGAGGCCGCTGCCGACGAGCGACAGCCCGTCCTCGTGCGTCCACTCGGCGCCGTACCGGGCGGTCAGCTCGACCTGGGACCGCTGCCAGATCGGCTCGGTGTCGATGATCGTGCCGTCCATGTCCCACAGCACGGCTGCGGGCAGGACTCGGTCGGGGTGCTGGGCGGTCACGGGCGACGAGTCTAGCGGGCGGGGTTCCGCTGCACGCGGACGCCGGGACGGGCCGACCGGCGTCGGGCCTATCCTTGGGTACCCGTACCGCGTCGGTGTCCGCACCGTCGCGGCACGACCACCGCGACGGTCCCGGCACCGCCGCAGCACCCGTACCGTGTCCGGCCGCGCGCGTCCCGCGCGTGCCCGCTCCGACCCAGGAGGCCCCCGTGCCACAGCACTCCCCCTTCAGCGACGGACGACTGCTCGTCGTCGCGTTCGAGGGCTGGAACGACGCCGGAGAGGCGGCCAGCGGCCTCGCGCGACGGATCGTCGACGCGATGGGCCTCGAGGAGCTGCGCGAGTTCGACGGCGAGCGGTACGTGGACTACCAGTTCAACCGCCCTGAGGTCGGCACCGCCGAGGACGGTTCCCGCGAGATCACCTGGCCGCGCATCGTCCTGCACGGCCCGGGCCCGGACGCCGCCGCCCGACGCGTCGTCTCCGCGACCGGCACCGAGATCGACCGCGACGTCTTCGTCCTCGTCGGCCCCGAGCCCTCGCGCACCTGGCGGAGCTTCTGCGCCGAGGTGGTCGACCTGGTCGACGTGCACGCCATCGACGCCGTCGTCTTCGTCGGCGCGATGCTCGCGGACGTCCCGCACACCCGACCGATCTCGGTGTTCGTGTCGAGCGACGACGCCGCGGTCCGGACGGCGCTCGACGTCGACCGCTCGACGTACGAGGGTCCGACCGGCATCCTCGGCGTGCTCGCCGACGCGGTGCACCGGGCCGGGATCACGACGCTGTCCCTCTGGGCGTCGGTGCCGCACTACGTGCACAACTCGCCCTCACCGAAGGCCACGCTCTCGCTGCTCGACAAGATCGAGGAGCTCACCGACGTGACCGTTCCGCGCGGCAGCCTGCTCGACGAGGCCACCGAGTGGGAGGAGGGCATCGACGCCCTCGCCGCCGACGACGAGGACATGGCCAGCTACATCGGCCAGCTCGAGCAGGCGCGCGACACGGTCGACTCCCCCGAGGCCTCGGGCGACGCGATCGCGCAGGAGTTCGAGCAGTACCTCCGCCGACGCGAGCGCAAGGACGGCAAGGACGGCGGCACGGCGGGTGGCGGGTTCCGTCCGCCGCAGCCGCCGCAGTAGACGCACCCACGACACGGACGGGAGGCGCGGTGCCGGCTGGCACCGCGCCTCCCGTCCGTCGTGGGGTCGCGTCCCGCGTGCGTCCGGCCGCGCACCCCGGCGCACGCCGTGCGCACCCGCGCACGGGCGGCCCGGTGCGCTGCGCGCCCGTCCCCGGGTCAGCCCAGGCGGATGCCGAGGAGCGCGTCGACGAGGTCGACGAGCTCGGGCGTCACCGCGGTGCCGCCCGCGATCGCGGTGTCCACGGCGGCGACCGCACCCGGGGTGTCCAGGTCGTCGGCCACGCGCGCGCGGATCCGCGCCACCACGTCGGCGGCGTCGTCCGCGTGCCCGGCCGGCGCACCACCGGCCCACGCGTCCCAGGTCGCGAGGCGTGCCGTGGCGCTCGACAGCTCGCCGTCGAACCACTCCCAGTCGTCCGAGTACCGGTGCGACAGGAGCGCGAGGCGGATCGCGCGCGGGTCGGCGCCGTCGTCGAGCAGCCCGCGCACGGTGACGAGGTTGCCGAGCGACTTCGAGATCTTCTCGCCCTGGTAGGCGATCATCCCGGTGTGCACGAAGGCGTTCGCGAGCGGCTGGTGCGCGAGTGCAGCCGCGTGTCCGGCGCTCATCTCGTGGTGCGGGAAGACCAGGTCACTGCCACCGCCCTGCACGCTGATCGGCAGGCCGAGGCGGTCGCCGGCGATGACACTGCACTCGATGTGCCAGCCGGGGCGGCCGGGACCGACGACGGTGTCCCAGCTCGGCTCCCCCTCGCGGGCTGCGCGCCAGAGCAGCGGGTCGAGCGGGTCGCGCTTGCCGGGGCGGTCGGGGTCGCCGCCGCGCTGGGCCGACAGGGTGGCCATGGTCTCGCGGTCGAGCCGGCTCTCGTCGCCGAGGGACCAAGCCTCGGTCGGGCGGTTCACGTCGAAGTACAGGTCGTCGCCCGCGGCGTCGGCGGTGGGGACCTCGTAGGCGTAGCCGGTCTCCTGCAGGAACGCGACGGCCTCGGCGACGCGGTCGACCTCGTCCGTCACGGCGACGTACTCGTCCGGCGGCAGGACGCGGAGTGCCTCCATGTCGCGGCGGAACAGGTCGATCTGCGAGGCGGCGAGCTCGCGCCAGTCGACGCCGTCGCGTGCGGCGCGTTCGAGCAGCGGGTCGTCGACGTCGGTCGTGTTCTGGGCGTACTCGACCTCGAGCCCGGCGTCGCGCCATGCGCGGCCGAGCGTGTCGAACGTCAGGTAGGTCGCGGCGTGCCCGAGGTGGGTCGCGTCGTACGGCGTGATGCCGCAGACGTACAGCGCCGCGCGGTCGTCACCGTGCGTCGGGTCCACCGGGTGCCCGGACGCCGTGTCGTGCACGACGGGACGAGGGCCCTCCCCGGGGACGTCGGGGACGGACGGGGCCTCCCAGGCCCTCACGGCTGGACCACTCCGAGCGACAGCAACACGATGAGCACGATACCGAGTGCGATCCGGTAGACCACGAAGGGCATGAAGCTGCGCTTGCTGATGTAGTTCATGAACGCCCCGATCACGACGAAGCCGACCACGAAGGCGACGACCGTGGCGATGAGCGTGTCGGCGAGTCCGAACGGCGCGCCGGTGTCGCCCAGGCTCGTGACAGCCTCGTAGAACCCGGAGAGGAAGACCGCCGGGACGGCGAGCAGGAAGGCGAACCGGGCGGCCGCCGGGCGGGTGTACCCGAGGGCGAGACCCATCGACACCGTGGCGCCCGACCGCGAGACGCCGGGGACGAGGGCGAGCATCTGCGCGACGCCGATGAGCAGGCCGTTGCGGAAGGTCATCTGCTCGATCGGCTTGACCTTGCGGCCGACCACGTCGAGGACGCCCAGGACCACACCGAACACGATGAGGACCACCGCGACGATCCAGAGCGACCGGAAGGTGGTCTCGATCGCGTCCTTGAGCACGAGTCCCGCGACGCCGATCGGGATCGTGCCGAGGATCACCAGCCACCCGAGCCGGACGTCCGGGTCGCCCTTCGGCACGTCGCGGCGGAACACCGAGCGGAACCACCGACCGATGATCCGGGTGATGTCCGTCCAGAAGTAGATGAGCACCGCGGTCTCGGTGCCGAGCTGCGTGACGGCGGTGAACGCGGCACCGGGGTCCTCCGCGTCGGGCAGGAACAGGCCCACGATGCGCAGGTGCGCGCTCGAGGACACGGGCAGGAACTCGGTGAGCCCCTGCACGAAGCCGAGGAAGATCGCCTCGAGGATGTGCATCGTGCGGGCCTTTCAGGGGTCGGCAGGCAGGACGGTGCCGCGGTGGCGACCCGGCAATGTATCAGTACGTGGCGAGCAGGTCCCCGAGGACGCGCCGCCCGAAGGCCAGGGCGTCGAGGGGCACGCGCTCGTCGACGCCGTGGAACATCGCCGGGAAGTCGACCCCGGCCGGCAACTGCAGCGGTACGAAGCCGTAGCCGGCGATGCCGAGTGTCGACAGCGCCTTGTTGTCGGTCCCGCCCGAGAGCAGGTACGGCAGCACGGGGGCGCCCGGGTCGTGCCGCTCGAGCACGTCCCGCACGGCGTCGACGAGCGGTCCGCCGAAGTCCTGCTCGAGGCCGACGTCGCGGAACTCGGTGACGACCTCGACGTCGTCGCCGGCGAGCTCCCGCACGCGGGCGAGCACCGTCTCCTCGTCGCCCGGCAGGCAGCGGATGTCGACGAGCGCCTCGGCACGGTCCGGGATCACGTTGTGCTTGTACCCGGCCGTGAGCACCGTCGGGTTCGAGGTGGTGTGCAGGGCCGCGTGGATGAACCGCGACGCCGAGCCGGTGGCGAGCGCGACCTCGTCCGGTCCGGTGACGGCCGGGTCGACCCCGAGGAACCGGGCGATCTCGGCCACCATCGCGTCGGTGGTCGCGGACAGCCGGACGGGCCACTCCTCGCTGCCGATCCGGGCGACCGCCGCGGCGACCTTCGTGACGGCGTTGTCCCGGATCACGTGCGAGCCGTGGGCGGCGGTGCCGGTCGCGACGAGCTTGACCCACATGAGGGCCTTCTCTCCGGTCTGCAGCAGGTAGGCGCGCCGGTCGCCGAGGGTGATCGAGTAGCCGCCGACCTCGCTGATGGCCGCGGTCGCGCCGGCGAAGACCTCGGGGTGGTGCTCGACGACGTGGTGCGAGCCGAGCACGCCGCCGGCCTCCTCGTCGGCGAAGTACGCGATCACGAGGTCGCGCTCGGGAGCACCCTGCCGGGCGACGACGTCCCCGAGGGCGGTGAGCATCATCGCGTCCATGTTCTTCATGTCGACCGCGCCGCGCCCCCACAGCGAGCCGTCACGGACCTCGCCGCCGAAGGGGTCGACCGACCAGTTCGCCGGGTCCGCCGGAACGACGTCGAGGTGCCCGTGGACGACGAGTGCCGGCTTCGAGCGGTCACGGCCCGGGACCCGGGCGACGACGCTCACGCGGTCGGGTTCGGACTCGAACAGCTGCGGCTCGAGCCCGAGGGCGCGCAGTTCGGCCTCGACGTAGTGGGCCGCCTCGGTCTCGCCGCGGGACTTGCCCCCGCCCCAGTTCGTCGTGTCGATGCGGATGAGGTCACGGGCGATCGCCGCGGTGGCCTCGAGGTCCTGCTCGGTCGCCCGGGAGTCGCTCATGCGCCCACGCTACCGGGCGTCGGTCCGGTCCCGGGGCTGTCGTGCACGGGTGTGACGCGGGAGGACGCGCCCGGGATGTACAGCCGTGTTCATCGGGCGTTCAGAGCCGTGCTAGTGTCTTCTCTCGGCAGGAACGCCGGGGAAACAGCCCGGTGAGACGGCCTGCACGACAGCAGTACCACCTGTCCGGGTGGCGGAATTGGTAGACGCGCTAGCTTGAGGTGCTAGTGCCCGTATTAGGGCGTAGGGGTTCAAGTCCCCTCTCGGACACAGCAAGGACGAAGGCCCCGCAGCTCAGGCTGCGGGGCTTTCGTCGTTCTCGGGGTCGTTCCGGTGGGTGAGGCGGGGCGGGCGTGCTGTTCGTGCGACAACTCCGACGTCGAACGACAGCGGCGTTGACGCCTGTCCCACGACGAGCGGCGCGAGTTCGGCGCGCGCGACATCTCCGACGTCGAACGACAGCGGCGATGTCGCATCCGCCGCGCGCTCGCCCTCGCGCGCCGCCCACCGCCCGTGCGCTCGTGCTCAGCGACGCCGGAGCCGCCGGACGAGCAGCACCACGCCGCCGAGCGCCGCGAACCACCCCCAGTTCGCCACCACGGGGTCGAGCAGCCCGTGCCGCCAGTCCCGCCGCGACGACCCGGCACGCGATGCCACCGGGTGGTGGCGCAGCTCCGCCCGCACGCCGGTCTCGTGCACGACCCGGTCCGGCCGTCCACGCAGGGCGTCCGTGACCCGGTGCGTCGCCACGTCGATCCGGTCACCCAGGACGAGCAGCATCCAGTGCGCGAGCCGTCCCTCGCTGAACCGCCGGTAGGCGTAGCGCCGCACCACCCCGGCCGGCCCGGACAGCGGCTGTGCGGTGCCGAAGACCGGCGTGACGTGGGCGTGCTCGATCGAGCGCTCCCGGCCCTCACCGCCGGGCTGCTGGTCGGGCAGGTCCCAGTGCGCGCCCGAGGTGGCCCCGACCTCGCGGGACAGCTTCGGCACCGAGGGACGGTCCTCCAGGTCGAGGTCGCTCCCCCAGCCCGGGATGCGCTCCCGGAGCTCGGCCGCCGACGGCACCCGTCGGGGCGGGTCCGCGACGTACGGCGTGTGGTCGAGCGCTCCGGGCGGCACGGCGTCCACCCCGGCACCCGCCCGCCGGGCCGCGACGGCGTCTCCCGGCGCCGCTCCGCCCGGCACGTCCGCATCGCCGGCACCGCCGGGCACGGCGTCCCCGCCCTCCACGGCGCTCACGGGACGATCACCGTCTTGATGCAGCCGTCGAGCTTCGCCGAGAACAGGTGGTACGCCTCGTCGATGTGCTCGAGCGGGATCCGGTGCGTGATGATCTCGCTCGGCGTGAGGTGGCCCGCCTGGATGTGCTCGAGCAGCCGCGGCCACTGCCGCTTCACGGGTGCCTGGTTCATGTGGATCGTCACGCCCTTGTTCATCGCGTCCCCGAACTTGACCGCGTTCGGGATCGGGCCGTAGGCGCCCATCGCGGACACGGTGCCGCCCTTCCGGACGCCGTCGATCGCCCAGTTGAGGGCGACCGGCGAGCCGCCCTGCAGCTTCAGCTTCGCCGAGGTCACGTGCTGCAGGAAGTTGCCGTCCGCCTCGGCACCGACGGCGTCGATCACGCTGTCGGCACCCAGGTAGTCCGTCTGCTTCTTCATCTCGACCACGACGTCGTCGACCTCGGCGAAGTTGATCGTCTCGGCGTGGGCGAACGTCCGCGCCTTCTCGAGGCGGTACTCGAACTGGTCGACGACGATCACGCGGCCAGCGCCCATGAACCACGCCGACTTCGCCGCGTACAGGCCGACCGGCCCGGCGCCGAGCACGACGACGGTGTCGCCCTGCCGGATCGATGCGAGCTGCGCCCCGAAGTACCCGGTGCCGAGCGCGTCCGTCATCATCAGGGCGTCGTCGGGGTCGAGCCACTCGGGGATCACCTGCGGCCCCACGTCGGCGAACGGCACGCGGACCCGTTCGGCCTGCCCGCCGTCGTACCCACCCGTCGTGTGCGAGTACCCGAAGATGCCGCCGACCGCGGTCGCGTTCGGGTTCACGTTGTGGCAGTTCGTGTACAGACCGCGGGCGCAGAACCAGCAGCTCCCACAGGACACGTGGAACGGGACCATCACCCGGTCGCCGACGTCCAGGCTGCGGACCGACGGCCCGACCTGCTCGACGACCCCGATGAACTCGTGGCCGAACGTGTGACCGACCCTCGTGTCCGGCATCATGCCGTGGTACAGGTGCAGGTCGGACCCGCAGATCGCCGCCCGCTCGACACGGACGATCGCGTCGTTCGGGTGCTCGATCCGCGGGTCGGGCTTCTCCTCGACACGGACCCGGTAGGGCCCGCGGTACGTCATGGCGCGCATGCGCGCTCCTCTCGCTCGTGCGGCCCACGCTCGTGGCCGGCGCGTGGGAGCCGGTCCAGGACCGCGTGCAACGACCAAACGCCGTCCGCGCGGCACGTGCCCGCCAGCGGATCGCGCGGCGACCGGACGACGGACGGGAGGCCCGGTGCGGGCCCGCCCCGTGCCTCCCGTCCGTCCCCGGTCGCCGTCAGCGCTCGGCGATGTGCGCGGCCAGCCACCCGCGGGCGCCGTCGACGTCGTCGAAGACGCCGTCGTCCTGCGCGGCCGTCGCCGCGTCGAGCACCGTCCGGAACGCGGGCCCCGGAGCGAGCCCGGCGTCGAGCAGGTCCCGCCCGGTGAGCAGCGGCGTGCGGCGTCCGAGGACCGCGTCGCTCGTCAGCACCCGGAGCCACCGCGCGACGGGGTCCGGCAGCCTCGTGCTCGACGTGCTCGACGTGCTCGTGCCGACGCCCTGCGGGACGCCGCAGGCGCTCCCACGCCCGTGCACGTCGGCCGCGCAGACCCGCGCCCACGCGTCGACGTCGGCCCGCGTCCCACCGAGGCGACGGAGCAGGCGACGCGCCGCCGGCACCGTCGGGGCGGCCCCGCCGGTCGAGTGCGGCACCATGTGCTCGCGGACGATCCGGGCGATGCGCTCGGTGACGGACCGCGGTGCCCCGACGCGACGGAGCAGCGCGCGGGCCGCCTCGGCACCGGTGACCTCGTGGCCGAGGCTCCGGATCCGCCGTCGCCCGTCCTCGTCGACGACCTGCGTCCCGTCGCCGGCCTTGCCGAGGTCGTGCAGGACCGCGCCGAGCACGGCGACCACGCGGTCCTCGCCGGTGACCCCGTCGGCGGTGCAGGCACGAGCGGCAGCGTCGCCCGCGAGCCCGAGGTGGACGTGCACCGGACCCTCGGGGTGCCAGGACGGGTCCTGCGGGACGTCCCGGACCGCCGCGAGCTCGGGCAGGTGCCGCTCCCAGTCGACCGCGTGCAGGACCTCGAGCGCCGCTGCGACGTGGTCGCCGGACGCGAGCCGGCGGAGCTCCGGCCAGACCCGGTCGGGTGCGATCTCGGTCCAGCGGTCGCTCGTGCGCCGCGCGAGGGCGACCGTGTCGGGGTGCACGACGAAGCCGTACCGCGCGACCAGCTGCACCGCGCGGAGCACCCGGAGCGGGTCCTCGACGAACCGGTTTGACGTGTGCCGGAGGACACCGGACCGGACGTCCTCGAGGCCGCCGTGCGCGTCGAGCAGGACGTCCTCGTGCGGGTCCCACGCGACAGCGTCGACCGTGAAGTCGCGGCGTGCCGAGGCGTCCCGGAAGCCCGTGTCGGGCTCGAGTGCAGCGGGGACGACCGCGACGTCGACCTGGGAACCGTCGAGCGCGACCTTGCACACCTCGAACCGGGCTCCGGCGCGGACGACGGATGCGCCGACCTCCCGGAGCGCCGCGACGACCCGGTCGACGCCGTGCCCCGTGTGGAGCTCCACGTCGAGGTCCCCGGCGGCCGTCCCCGGCACCGGACGTCCGGCCTCGCGGAGCAGGGCGTCGCGGACGGTCCCGCCCACGACGAGCGGGCGGCCGAGCGGGTGCAGGGCGTCGAGCACGGTCCGTGCGCCGGGCATCGACGCGATCGTGCGGTGCAGGTGGTCCGGTGCGGGGCGACGGACGACGGGCGTGGTGGGCGGTTCGGGGTTCACGTGGACACCTCCGGGACCTCGGCCGCGCGCGGCGAGGGAGTCAGTCTGCCGCACGCGCGCGCCGTGCGCGACCCGACGCGCGCCGGGCCCGGACCGGTCCGCGCGTGGCACCGCCCGACCCGGCCCCGGCCCGGCGGGCGAGCACGGACGGACGGGAGGCGCGGTGCCGACCGGCACCGCGCCTCCCGTCCGTCGTCCGGTCGCGTCCACGGGACGCGACCAGCAGGGGGTCCTGCGTCAGCTCTTCGAGGCCTCGACGAAGGTGCGACGCGGGTCGGTCTCCTTGATGAGCGAGGTCGCGTCGCGGCCCGAGACCGCGCCCGTGACCCAGCCGATCACGATGCGGACCTTGCGGTTCAGCGTCGGCATCGCGTACACGTGGTACGCGCGGTGGGCGAGCCACGCGAACAGGTTCGTCATCTTGACGCCCTTGATGTTCGCGGCACCCTTCGCGACACCGTACGAGGCGACGGTGCCGATCGACGGGTGGCGGTACTCCTCGAGCGGCTTGCCGGTGATCGTGGCGACCACGTTGTCGGCGGCGACGACGGCCTGACGGACGGCGTTCTGCGCGTTCGGCGGGTAGTAGGCCGGCTGCTTCTCGGCGGTCAGGTCGGGGACCTGGGCGACGTCACCGAGACCCCAGACGCCCGGGACGACCTCGTGGGTGTCCTCGGCCTCGACCTGGAGCTTGGCGTTCGCGGCGAGGTGGCCCTTCGGACCGCGCGGCAGGTCGGTCGCGTCGAGGAGCGGGTTCGGCTTGACGCCGGCCGTCCAGACGAGCAGGCCGGTCGCGAACTCGTCGCCGTCGGACAGCTTGACGACGCCGCCCTCGCAGCTCGGCATGGTGGTCTTCAGTCGCACGTCGATGCCGCGGGCACGGAGCGACTCGAGCGTCCACTTGGACAGCTCCGGGCCGACCTCGGGCGCGACGCGGTCGAGCGCGTCGATGAGGACCCAGCGCGGCTGCTCGCCGGCGAGCGACGGGTACGTCTTGATGGCGGCCTGGGACACGTCGAAGAGCTCACCGATCGCCTCGACGCCGGTGTAGCCGCCGCCGACGAAGATGCTCGTGAGCAGCCGGCGACGCTCGTCCTCGTCGCGGGTGGCAGCCGCCTTGGCGATGTTGTCGAGGAGCTTGGCGCGCACGTAGGCGGCCTCCTCCACGGTCTTGAAGCCGACGCCGACCTCGTCGAGGCCCGGGGTCGGGAAGGTACGGGTGACCGAGCCGAGCGCGACGACGAGCTGGTCGTAGCCGAGCGTGCGGTCGTCGCCGCCGGCGGTGGCGATCGAGACGGTCTTGTCCTTCGACGAGATCCCGGTGACCTTGCCCTGGATGACGCGGGTCTTCTTCAGCGCGCGACGCAGCTCGAAGGTGACGTCCTTCGGCGCGATGTGGCCGCCGGCGACCTCGGGCAGGAACGGCAGGTACGTGTAGTACGTGTTCTGGTCCACCAGCGTGATGCGCATCGGCACGGTCGCGGCGTGCTTCTGCAGCTGCTTGACCGTGGTGTAGCCGGCGGAGCCGCCGCCGAGGACGAGGACGTGGGGGATGGAGTCTGCCATGGGTCCGGTCTACCGGAAGAACCCTGGTCGCGTCACCCAGCCGCGCCGCACCGTCCGCCGAGCGTCGGCCGATCCGCGCCGCACCGTCCGCCGAGCGTCGGCCGATCCGCGCCGCACCGTCCGCCGAGCGTCGGCGGATCCGGGCGGTGCCCTCCGTCACGCGTCGGCGTGATCGGACCCTGCCGGTGCCGGTCAGCGCCGCAGCGGGCGGTCCTGGAGCCGCCACCACGCCGTCTCGGCGAGCTCGACGCCGGTGTACACGCCGTGCGGGGTGCGCCGGGCCTCGGTGAGCGAGAACCGCCGCAGCCGGTAGCCGCCGCCGAACCGGTCGATGATCGCCTCGGGCGACGACTCCGGCGTGCGACGGACCAGCCAGGTGCGGTCGTCGACGGGGTCGATCACGCGCGGACGCTCACCGTCGGTTGCCGATGCGGGAGCGCAGCACGTCGATGCGCTTCTGGATCTGCTCGATGCTCGCCTGCGCGACGGCCGGTCCCCCGCTGATGCGACGGAGCTCGGCGTGGATCGCGCCGTGCGGCTCGTTCGCGTGCCGGGACCAGATCGACACGAGCCGCGCGAGCTCGGTGCGCTGCTCCTTGAGCGTCTGGTACATGGGGCGGTCGGGGGCGGGCTGCTGCTTCGGCATGCCGTCCTTGGCGGTCCGGCCGCGGGAGCGCTTCGCCTGGGTGGCCTGTCGTGCCCGGAGCAGGTCGCGCACCTGGTCGGGTTCGAGCAGCCCCGGGATCCCGATGAAGTCGAGTTCCTCGAGCGAGCCGACCTCGCCGCCGGTCCCGAACTCGCCGCCGTCGTAGAGGACGCGGTCGAACGACGCCTGCGAGTCGAGCGCCTGGAACGGCTGCACCTCGAGGAGGCTCTCGGAGGCGCGGTCCTCCTTGTTGGCCTCGGCGACCATGGCGTCCTCGGGGTTGTACATCCCGTCGTCGGCGTCCTTGGGACGGTCGAGGGCGTGGTCGCGCTCGAGCTCGAGGGTCGCCGCCAGTGCCATGAGGTTCGGCACGCTCGGCAGGAACACGCTCGCGGTCTCGCCGCGGCGTCGGGCGCGCACGAAGCGGCCGATCACCTGGGCGAAGAACAGCGGGGTGCTCGCGCTCGTGGCGTACACGCCGACGCAGAGCCGCGGGACGTCGACGCCCTCGGACACCATCCGGACCGCGACCATCCACCGCGAGGTGTCCTCGGCGAAGGCCTGGATCCGGCTCGAGCCGGCGGCCTCGTCGGAGAGCACCACGGTCGGCCGCTCCCCCGTGATCTGCTGCAGGATCCGGGCGTAGGCGCGCGCGGTGGTGGTGTCGGTGGCGATGACCAGACCGCCGGCGTCGGGGACCCCGCGGCGGACCTCGGTGAGGCGCTTGTCGGCGGCCGACAGCACCGCGGGCATCCACTCGCCGTCGGGCGACAGCGCCGTGCGCCAGGCCTGCGCGGTGATGTCCTTCGTCACCTGCTCGCCGAGGGACGCCGACATCTCGTCGCCCATCCGGGTCTTCCAGCGCATCTGCCCGGCGTACGCCATGAACAGCACCGGCCGGACCACGCCGTCCTTGAGCGCGCGGCCGTAGCCGTAGTTGTAGTCGGAGACCGAGGTGCGGATGCCCTGCTCGTCGGGCGCGTACTGCACGAACGGGATCGGCGCGGTGTCGGAGCGGAACGGGGTCCCGGACAGCGACAGGCGGCGTGTGGCCTTGGTGAACGCCTCGCGGATGCCGTCGCCCCACGTGAGCGCGTCGCCGCCGTGGTGGACCTCGTCGAGGATCACGAGCGTGCGGCCGCCCTCGGTGATCCGCTGGTGCACCTCGGGGTTCATGCCGACCTGCGCGTAGGTGATCGCGACGCCCTGGTAGTGGCGCCCGTACATGCCGTCGCCGTTCTTGAACATCGGGTCGAGCCGGATGCCCACGCGGTCGGCGGAGTCCGCCCACTGCCGCTTGAGGTGCTCGGTCGGCGCGACGACGATGATCCGGTCGATCGTGCCGCGGGCGAGGAGCTCGGTCGCGAGCCGGAGCGCGAAGGTGGTCTTGCCGGCGCCCGGGGTCGCGGCCGCGAGGAAGTCCCGCGGCTCCTTCTCGAAGTACTTCGTGAGGGCCTCGACCTGCCAGGCGCGGAGCTTCGACGCCGTTCCCCACGCAGCACGCTCGGGGAAGGCCGGGGACAGGTGCTCGGCCGCCGCGTTGCCCGCGTTCTCGGCCTGCACGACGGCTTCCTCGTGCGGCCGGACGACCGTGTCGGCGGTGCCGTCGGCCTGCTCGGTGGGACCGTTCGCCGGACGGCCCTCGGCGCTCTCGGGGGTGTCGCCCCACAGCGTCGCGGGCTGCTGCTGGTGCTGGTGTTCCGCTGCGCTCACTCCGGGAGATCCTACCGTCACGCCGGGTCCTGTCGGGCGTGCGGCGGCCGCTGCTCGGGCGTGCCGCGGACGAGCGACGCGGGCCGCAGCACGCCGGCGCCGAACCGCGCGGCGACCGCGTCGACGGTCGTCTCGGTGTCCCGCCACGGCGCGTCGTCGTCCCACAGTGCGTTGCTCGCGGCCGCCGGCACGAGGTTCTCGCCGCGGACCCCGATGAGCCGGATCCGGTTGCCCGGACGGTGCAGGACGTCGTACAGCTCGACCGCCTCGTGGTGCAGGCGCTTCGCCACGTCGGTGGGCTCGGCGAGCGTGCGCGACCGGGTCAGCGTGCTGAAGTCGGTGTAGCGGACCTTGAGGGCGACGGTGCGGGCCTGGACCTCGGCTCGGCGCAGGCGCACGGCCACCTTGTCGGCCAGGCGGAGCAGTTCGCGTGCGACGTCGTCGCGCTCGGTGAGGTCGCGGCCGAACGTGACCTCGTGCCCGATCGACTTCTCGCTCACGCCCGTGTCGACCACGCGCGGGTCCCGGCCCCAGGACAGGTCGTGCAGGCGCTGCCCGCCGGCCGGACCGAGGGCGGCGACGAGCGACGCCAGTGGGGTGTGTGCGAGGTCGCCGACGGTGCGGATGCCGCGGCGCTCGAGCTTCTCCTGGGTGGTGCCGCCGACGCCCCACAGCGCCGACACCGGTTGCGGGTGCAGGAACGCGACCGTGTGCTCGGCCGGCACGACGAGGAGCCCGTCCGGCTTCGCCCGGCTCGACGCGAGCTTGGCGACGAACTTCGTGGACGCGGCGCCGACCGAGCAGTGCAGTCCGGTCTCGCGGAGGACGGCGGCGCGGATCGCGGTGCCGATCTGCCACGGCGTGCCGTACAGGCGCATGGCCCCGGCGACGTCGAGGAACGCCTCGTCGATGCCGAGCTTCTCGACCCGGGGCGTGAACTCGCCGAACACGCGCATCACCGCGGCGGACTTGGCCGTGTACTTCTCGAAGTGGGGTTCGACGATGACCGCGTTCGGGCAACGACGCTTGGCGACGGCCATCGGCATCGCGGAGTTCACGCCGTACTTCCGGGCCTCGTACGTCGCGGCGGTGACGACGGACCGGTCGGAGTCGTGGCCGACGATGACGGGCAGACCGCGGAGGTCGGGGCGGTCGAGCAGCTCGACGGAGGCGAAGAACGCGTCCATGTCGACGTGCAGCACCGTCGCCGTCACGTCGTCGACCGGTCGGTCCGAGACCAACCGGTTGCGTCCGTCCTGCTTGCTCACCCGCCGATGATGCCACGGGCCGCCGACACCGCCCGTCCGCCGACGAGCGACACGGGCGCGACGCCGGGTCCGCCGCCGGTCAGCACGCCCGCGCCGCCTGCCGGTCGCCGGCGCGTCGCCGGACGGCGGGCCCGCTACGGCAGCGGCCCCAGCTCGGCCGCCGCGATCGTCCGGGCTGCCGAGTCGCGCGTCGACGGGTGGTACTGGCCGGCGCGGACGTCACGGGCGAGCCGCGACAACTCCGACGTCGCCGCGTACGCGGAGCCGCCGACCACGCGCATCGCCTCGTCCACGACGTGCCGCGCCGCGTCGACCGTCCGCGCCTTCGTCCCGACGAGCAGCGGGAACCACCGCGCGCCGAGGTCGTCGCCGTCGTCCACCGACCGTGCGAGCGACCCGACCTGCAGCGCGACCGCGTCGACGGCACCGCGCATGTCGGCGACCGCCCGACGGACGTCCGGGTCCTGCGACCGCGCGACGCCGTCCCGGCCACGTCGACCGGACACCGCCGCGACCGCCAGCTCGACCGCCCGGGACGCGACGCCGACGTACACCGCGGCGACGAGCAGCTCGAACGCGGCGAAGATCCCGAAGACGAGCGGGTCGCGTGTCGGACCCACGGGCAGCGACCGCACGATGCGCTCGGCCGGGACGTGCACGCCGAGCAGTCGGGTCGTGCGGCTCTGCGTCGCGCGCATGCCGAGCGTGTCCCAGTCGTCCACGTGCTCGACGTCGCCGTCCGAGCGGAGCACGAACCCGTGCACGAGCCGCGGCTCGGGACCGGTGGTGTCCTTGCCGAAGACGCTCAGCACGTCCCAGGCCGGTGCGAGGGACGTGGACACCTTCGTGCCGGTGAAGCGGTACCCGCCGTCGCCGTCCGGCTCCGCCGTCGTCGACGAGTCGAACAGGACGGCGTCGTTGCCGGGTTCGCTCACCCCGAACGCGAGCAGGTGGTCGTCCGCCGCGTGGTCGGTGACGGTCTGGAGGAACGTCCCGCCCCGCGCGGACACGCTGCGGGCCGCCTGCACCCACACCTGGTGCATCCCGAGCCCGAGCGCGGTCGCCGGCGCCGCCTGCGCGAGGCGCTGCTGGAGCGCGACGGTCGCGGCGAGGCCGAGGCCCGAGCCGCCCTGCTCGACGGGCACACCGATCCGGAGCCACCCGGCGGCGCGGAGCTCGTCGAGGTCCTCGGTGCAGAACGTGTTCTCGGCGTCGTACCGCGGGGCCCGCTCGGCGATCCGCGCGAGCAGGTCGTCCGGCAGGGTCCAGCCCGGCGAGGTGGCCTTCGTCATGGCACGAGACTACGGTCGCACCTGTGTCAGATCGTCATCCGTGGTCCAGGTACGTCGCGATCGGTGACTCGTTCACCGAGGGGATCGGCGACCCCGACCCCACCGCCCGGGGCGGCCACCGCGGGTGGGCGGACCGCGTCGCCGAGGTGCTCGCCGCCCGGACCGACGACTTCGCCTACGCGAACCTCGCGGTCCGCGGGCGGCTCCTCGGACAGATCGTCGACGAGCAGGTGGAGCCGGCCCTCGCGCTCCGCCCGGACCTCGTCACGGTGTCGGCGGGGGGCAACGACATCATCCGCCCCGGTTCGGACCCGGACGAGCTCGCCGAGCGGTTCGACCGCATGGTCGAGCGGCTCCGGAGCGGCGGGGCGACCGTGGTGCTCTTCACCGGCCCGGACGTCGGCATGACGCCGGTCCTCGGCATGGTCCGGGGCAAGACGGCGGTCTACAACGAGAACCTGCACGCGATCGCGCTGAAGCACGGCGCACACGTGGCCGACATGTGGGCGCTCCGGGTGCTCCGGGACCCGCGGATGTGGGCGCCGGACCGACTGCACCACTCCCCGACCGGCCACGCGACGGTCGCGGCCGCCGTGCTCGACACCCTCGGCGTCGAGCACGGGCTGGCACCGTCCACGCCGGAGCCGCTCGAGGCCCGGCCGTGGCGCGAGGCCCGCGTCGAGGACCTCGGCTGGGCACGCGAGTACCTCGTGCCGTGGGTCGTGCGCCGGATCCGGCACACGTCCTCCGGCGACGGGATCAGCGCCAAGCGTCCCGAGCTGCAGCCCGTCGACCGGCGCTCCACGACCCCGTAGGCACGATCCGGCACGCGCTGCCGTGAGCGCGGCCGCGCGGGCGCCGTCGGCGCGGCCGGGTGGCAACCGACGCCGCTCCGGCCCCCGTCAGTCGGCGGGGCGGCGGAGCGTCAGCGGTCCGTCGTGCAGCGGCTGCGTCGCCCACACCGAGGTGGCGGTCCCGGCCGCGACGTCGAGGCGCACGTGCAGCAGGTGCGGCGTCTCGACGAACCGCACGTCCAGCTGCACCGCCCCGTCGGCGTCGACCGCGGCACTCGCGGCGAGCGGGCCCTCGACCCGCCACTCCCCCACGCCGACCGGTGCGGACAGGATGCCGCCGTCGACGTCGAGCGTGACCCGCCAGCCGTCGGCGTCCGCCGCGAGGCGGACCCCGTCCACCACGCCGGTCGCGTCGCACGAGCCGGCCGCGTCGTCGGTCGGCGCCGACCCCGCGACGGGAGGCAGCCCCAGGGCGGCGAGCCGCGCCTCCAGGCCGTCGTCCGCCGTCGTGTCGCGCGCCGCGTCGTCAGCCGCCGCGTCGTCCACCGGGGCGATCGCCGGCAGGAGGTGTGCCCACGCCGCGTCGAGGACGGCCTGCATGTCCAGGCTCTGCCCGGTGAGTGCGAGGACGACGTCCTGCTCCGGTAGGACCACGCAGAACTGCCCGTACGCGCCGTCGCCGCGGAAGCCGTGGCGCGCCATCCAGAACTGGAAGCCGTAGCCCTGGCTCCAGTCGGGGTTCGCCTCGTCCGGGTTCGCGACCTGCGCGCTCGTCGCGGCGTCGACCCAGTCCTCGTCGAGGATGCGCTGCCCGTCCCACACGCCGCGCTGCAGGTACAGCTGTCCGAGCGCCGCGACGGCCGAGGTCGGCGCGTGGCAGCCGCTGAAGCCGAGCTCGGCGCCGGTCTCGTCGCGCTTCCACGCCAGGTCGTCGATCCCGAGCGGGTCGAGGAGCCGCGGGCGGAGCCAGTCCACGAGGGACCCGCCGGTGACCCGCCGGACGATCGCTGCGAGCGTGTAGGTGCAGGGCTGGTTGTAGGCGAAGACGGTGCCGGGCTCCTCGTCCGGCGGGGTGAGCAGGAAGCCCCGGACCAGGTCGTGCGGGTCGGCGGCGCGGGCCCGGTCGAGGGTCTCCTCGCGGTGCCCGGACGCCATCGCGAGGAGGTGCCGCACGCGGATCCGTCGACTGCGGTCGTCGGTGACGTCGGCGTCGAGCTCCGGGAAGTACGACAGGACCGTGGCGTCGAGGTCGACCAGGCCCTCGCGGACGGCGATCCCGACGCCGGCGGCGGTGAAGCTCTTGCTGAGCGAGTAGAGCAGGTGCACGCGCTCCGGGGCGTACGGGGCCCACCAGCCCTGCGCGGCGAGCTGCCCGTGGCGGAGCAGCACGATGCTGTGCGGCTCCACGTCGGGCGTCGACTCGAGGGCGTCGAGGAACGCGGACACCCCGCGCGCGTCGATGCCGAGGGCGGACGGGGTGGACCGGGGGAACGTCGTCGTCACGCTGCCGACCCTACGCGAGCACGGGG
>NZ_MCIG01000019.1 GCF_001705035.1 Curtobacterium sp. UCD-KPL2560
TCAACGGTCAGGTCGCCGTGTCGAACGCGTACCTGTTCTCGCTGCACGGTGGCACCCTGAAGCCGCTCCAGCTCGAGGGTGACAACGCGATCCTGACCGGCACCACGGTCCACGTCTCCGACGACGCCGCGAAGCTGCTCAACAGCACCTTCAAGACCGACGCCGTCAAGGGTGGCCTGCTCGTCGGGACCGCCACGATCACCGCCCAGATCAAGTAACACCCAGCACCACCAGCACCACCAGCACGACACGCGAACGGCGCCGCCCCCGATCAGGGAGCGGCGCCGTTCCACGTCCACGCGATGCGGCCACGGAACGGCGCCCACCCTGGTCGCGACACGCTCGCGCACCCGCTCGTCGGGACGACGGTGAACGATCCGCCCACCCGTCTCGTCGTCTGGGTATGGGACTCCGCACACGCACGAAGGTCATCATCGGCATCGCCTCCGGTGTCGTCGTCATCGGCGCCGCCGCCGCCATCGCCGGCCCGGTCATCTACGCGAACACCGTCAACGGGCAGGCCGCGGCCGCGCCCACGCTCAGCGCCGCCGCCTCCGGGTCGGCCGGCTCCCTCGCGTCCGACCAGGCGGACGGCACCTGGAAGAGCCAGGGCTCGTCGTACGCCGGCTACCGGGTGCACGAGGTCCTGCAGGGGAATGATGTGAACGTGGTCGGTCGCACGAAGGACGTCGAGGGCACGGCGGAGGTCGCCGGTGGTTCGCTGACCAAGGCGACCGTCACGGTGCAGGTCGGCGAGATCAGCACGCCCGAGGCGGCCCGCGACGCGTACTTCCGCGACAAGGCGCTCGAGACGAGCAAGTTCCCCACCGCCACGTTCACGCTGACGAAGCCCGTCGACGTCTCGAAGGCGCTCGACGGCACCGCGCAGGACGTCACCCTGACCGGGACGATGGACCTGCACGGCGTCCAGCAGCCCGTCACGGCCGACGCGAAGGTCGCCGTCGCGAAGGGCGGGACGGTCCAGGTCGTCGGTTCCGTGCCGATCACCTTCGCCGACTACGGCGTCCAGGCCCCGTCGCTCGGGTTCGTGACCGTGGACGGGAAGGGCTCCGTCGAGTTCTCCCTCGACCTGGCGAAGTGACGATGACGAGCCGTTCCGCGGACGAGCTGCTGGCGACCCTGTACCGGGAGCACGGCGACGCGCTCACCCGGTACGTCCGGCACCTGACGCGGGACGGCTCGATCGTCGAGGACGTCGTCCAGGAGACGATGGTCCGAGCGTGGCAGCGGCCGGCGGTGCTCGAACGGGCCCCCGACAGCGCCCGCGCCTGGCTGTTCACGGTCGCGAGGAACCTCGTCGTCGACGACGCCCGGTCCGCCCGGAACCGCCGCGAGCACGGCACCGAGCACCCGGTCGACCGCGCCGAGGCCGACCGGACGGACGCCGTGCTCGACCGGATCGTGGTCGCGGACGCCCTCGCCTCGCTGACCCCGGACCACCGTCGCGTGGTGGTCGACGCCTACTGGCTGGGACACACCGTCCCCGAGATCGCACGACGGCACGACATCCCCGAGGGCACCGCGAAGTCGCGGCTGCACTACGGGCTGCGAGCACTCCGGCTCGCACTGCAGGAACGAGGAGTGACCCGATGAGCGTGGACCCGACCGCGCACGACCGCTACGCCGAGTGGGACGCCGCCTACGTGCTCGGCTCGCTGCCAGCCGACGAGCGGCTGGAGTACGAGCGGCACCTCGAGACGTGCGTGCGCTGCACCGCCGCCGTCGCCGAGTTGGTCGGCCTGCCCGGCCTCCTCGCCAAGCTCCCCGCCGACCAGGCGGTCGAGATCGCGGAGCCGGACGGGAGGCCCGACCCGCTCCCCGAGAGCAGCCTCGCCGCCGTCGCGCACCGCGTCCGCCACCGTCGGCGGCGTCGCCGGGTCTGGGTCGCCGCGACCGCGGGGCTCGCGGTCGTCGCCGCCGTGCTCGGCGGCCTCGCCGTCGGCACCGCCGGGGACCGCACCGGCACGGTGCGTGCGGCCGCGTCGCCCACCGCGACCGGACCGGGGGACCGCTACACGATGACCGGTTCGCAGGGGCTCGACGTCGACCTCGCGGTGAGCGGGGAGCAGTGGGGAACGCGCTTCGACTGGGGGTGCTCGTACGGCGGCAAGGAGTGGTCGGCGGACGGCTCGGTCATGTACGACCTCGTGGTCGTGCGGTCCGACGGGACGACGCAGACCGTGGCGACGTGGTCCGCCGCCGGCGCCGAGGCACGCGGGCTGTCCGCGTCGACCGACATCCCGCGCGACGACATCAGGAGCGTCCAGGTCCGGCTGCGCGGGGAGCAGGGCGCCCTCGCCGGCGTCTCCCTCTGACCCGCGCGCGGACCGGACCCGCGGGCGGACCGGACCCGCGGGCGGACCGGACCCGCAGGCGGACCGGACCCGCAGGCGGACCGGACCCGCGCGCGGACCCGTCGGCTGGTCAGCCCGCGACGGCCTCGTGCTCGTCCGGGCCGATCGCGTCCTCGAGGCGCGCACTGACGGACCGCAGCGTGTCCGCGTCCGTCCCCACGGGCCTCCAGAACAGCTCCTCGAGCGCCTCGGTGTGCGCGCGGATACCGGCGAGCACCGCGCGCCGGCCGTCCGGGGTCATCTCCACCCAGCTGCCGCGACCGTCGTGCGGGCAGTCGGCCCGGACGACGAGGCCGCGCGCGACCATGCGCGTGACCTGGTGGCTCACGCGCGACTTCTCCCAGCCGATCCCGCTCGAGATGTCGCGCACCCGCAGCTTGTGGTCGGGTGCGCGGTGCAGGCCGATCAGGATCTCGAACTCCGGGACCGAGATCCCGGCGCCCTCCTGCACGGCGTGGTCGAGCGCCCGGTCGAGTCGTCGCCAAGCATCGTGGTACGCGTCCCAGGTGGCCCAGTCGTGGCCGCCGCTGCCCTCCGTCGACATGCCGATCAGCGTATCCACCAGCCGAGCGGTGCTCACCAGGATCATCCGCTCGGACGACCCGGACGGCTCGTCCAGGAGCCTCCGAGGTGGGGTCGGAGGGGCGGCATACGATCAGGGGCATGCCGAGCGCGCGACTGCAGGACTGCACCGACGACGCCGTCGCCCTCGCGCGACGGTGGACTGCGGCGTCCGCTGCTCGCAAGACCGACCCGCGTGCCCTGCGCCTGGCCGAGGTCCTGCGTGACGAGCGTGGGCTCCACTTCACGCGGGCGTTCCTCGACCGCGTCGTCCGACCGGAGGACCCCCGGGTCGCCGCCCGGACGCTCGAGCAGCTCAGCCAGGACGTCCCGGAGCCGCTCGCCTGGTACCTGCGCGGTGCGGTGACGCTCGGCGGCGGCTTCGCGACGATGGCGCCGTGGGCCGTGGTGCCGACCGCGCGACGCATCCTCCGGCGTCTCGCGGGACACCTCGTCGTGGACGCGGCTCCCGCCAAGCTCGGGGGCGTGCTCGCGAAGGCAGCCGGGCCCGGTGCGCGACTCGACGTCACACCGCTCGGCGACGCCGTGCTCGGCACCGCGGAGAGCGACCGACGGCTCCAGGCGCTGTCGGAGCTGCTCGCCCGCGACGACGTCGACCAGGTCACCACGGCCGTCCGCGTCGTCGTGCCGCAGCTGTCGGCGTGGGCGTTCGACGAGACCGTGGCCCGCGCCGTCGACCGCCTCGTGCCGCTGTACCGCACCGCCGTGTCCACCACCTCGTCCGGCCGCCCGGGGTCCGGCGTGACGCTCGAGGTCGGCGAACACCGCGACCTCGCCCTCACCGTCGCGGTCTTCCGCGCCGTGCTCGACCGTGACGAGTTCGCCGGGCTCGGCGGGACCCTCGTGCTGCCGACCTCGCTGCCCGACTCGGCGGGCGCGCTCGACGCGGTCACCGCCTGGGCCCAGGGGCGTCGTGCTCGCGGGGGTGCGCCCGTCACCGTGCGGATCGTCCGGGGCGCGGACGGCCCGCGGGAGCACGTCGACGCCGTCCTCCACGACCAGCCGCAGGCGACCTGGAGCAGCGCGCGCGACACCGACGCGGCGTGGCTCCGCCTGGTCGACGCGGCGCTCGACCCCGAGCGGGTCGACGCCGTCCGGATCGGTCTCGGTGCCGACGACCCGCTGCTGACCGCCGCCGCGTGGGTCCTGGCCCAGCGCCGCGGGGTGACCGACGGGGTGCACGTGTCGACCCTCCTCGGCACCCCGGGCCCCGCCGTCCGGGCCGACGTCGGGGACGTGGTCGTCTGCGTCCCCGTGGTCGACCCCGAGCGGTTCGACGCCGCGGTCCCGACCCTCGCCCGACGCCTGCGCGACCTCGCGACGGCACCCGACGGTCACGGCGACGCCGACGCCGGTTCCGATGCCGACCGGCTCCGGGACCTCGTCGCCGCCGCGGCCGCGACCGTCCCCGCGAGCCACCGGACGCAGGACCGCCGTGCCGACCCCGGGGCACCCCGGTGGCAGGCGACCTTCGCGAACGTCCCCGACACCGATCCGTCGACCGCGGGCAACCGTGCGTGGGCGGCCGACCTGCTCGCCCGGGTGCCGCGGTCGTCGCTCGGCGTCCAGACGCTCCGCGCGGCCCGCACCGCCGACCGGTCGAAGCTCGAGCGGATCGTCGCCCGCACCGCGCTGGCCGGTGCGAACTGGGGTCGGCAGGACCCGTCCGACCGCGCCGAGCTGCTCGACCTCATCGCCCACGCGCTCGAGTCCCGGCGCACTGCGCTCGTCGAGGTCGCCGTGGCCGAGACCGCGGCCACCCTGGCCGAGGCCGACGCCGACGTCAGCCGCGCGGTCGACCTCGCACACCACCACGCCGACGGTGCCCGACGGCTCGCGGAGCTCGACGGCCACGGCGGACGGTTCGTCCCGCCCCGGCTGACCGTGGTCCTGCCGTCGTGGGAGTCGCCCGTCTCGTCGCCCGCCGGCGGCGTCCTCGCGGCGATCGCCGCGGGCAGCGGCGTCGTCCTCAAGCCGGCACCGCGCGCGGGTCGGACGGGCGCGGTGCTCGCCGACGTGCTGTGGGACGCGGGCGTCCCGCACTCGCTGCTCCAGCTCGTCGCCATCGACGAGGACCAGCTCGGACGGGACCTCGTCGCGCACCCCGCGGTCGACCGTGTGCTCCTCACCGGCACCACCGACACCGCGCGCTCCTTCCGCTGGTGGCGGGCCGGCCTGCCGCTGAGCGCCGAGACCACGGCGACGAGCAGCATCGTCGTCACACCGACGGCCGACCTCGACCAGGCCGTGCAGGACGTCGTCACGTCGGCCTTCGGTCGTGCCGGGCAGCGCCGGACGTCGGCGTCGCTCGTCGTCCTCGTCGGCTCGGTCGGCGACAGCGAGCGCTTCCGTCGTCAGCTCGTCGACGCGACCCGCACGCTCCGCGTGGCCTGGCCGACGGACCCGTCCGCCCAGGTCGGTCCGCTCGTGGCCGAACCCGACGGAGCGGCCCGTCGGCACCTCACCGAGCTCGGCCCGGGGGAGTCCTGGCTCGTCCAGCCCGCCCCGCTCGACGACACCGGGAGGCTCTGGTCGCCCGGCATCCGCGACGGCGTCCGCCCGGGCAGCGACCTGCACCAGACCGCGGCCCCGGTCCCCGTGCTCGGCATCGTGCGCACCGAGACCCTCGCCCAGGCGATCGCGGTGCAGAACGGCACCGACCACGGGCTCGCCGCCGGGCTGCAGGCCCTCGACCCGGACGAGATCGCCGAGTGGACCGCGAACGTCCAGGCCGGCGCGCTGTTCGTCAACCGACCGACCACCGGCGCCAAGGTGCGTCGGCAGCCGCTCGGCGGGTGGAAGGCCTCGGCGGTCGGCCCGGGCACGCCGCCCGACGGCCCCCTCGCCCTCGCCGCCCTCGGCCGGTGGGAGCCGACGCCCCGCACGGTGCACAAGAGCATCCAGCTCACCGGGCTGTCCTCGCGCGTGACGGCCGTCGTCGAGGCCTCCCGGAGCGGCCTGTCCTTCGAGGAGTTCGACCGCGTCCGCGCCGGCGCCCGCAGCGACGTGCGCGCCCGCGAGGCCGTCTTCGGGACCTCCCGCGACACCGCCGGGCTGGTGGTGGAGCGCAACGTGATCCGGTGGCGCCCGCAGTCGGTGGTCGTCCGGCACGCCGAGGGGTCGCCGACCGGTGACCTGGTCCGCACGCTCGTGGCCGCGACCGCCGCGCACGCCCACGTCCTGCTGAGCACCGCACGGCCGCTGCCGGGTCCCCTGACGCAGCTGCTCGCCTCGGCGCGCTCACCGCTCGACGTCGTGGACCACCTCGTCGAGTCCGACGACGAGTTCCTGCGCCGCGCCGCGTCCGGTGCCGTGTTCCAGCGCGACTGGGACGGCGACGAGGCACCGCAGGACGCGATCGACCTCGTGCTCGCGTCGGGGCAGGACCGCCCGTCCTCGTCGGCGTTCGGTGGCCCGGGCGCGCGGATCCGGCTCGTCGGCGGTGACCCGCTCCCGCTCGAGGAAGCCCTCGGCGCGAGCGTCGACGTCACCGTGCACGACGGACCCGTGGTGGAGTCGGGCTTCGTCGAGATGCTGCCGTACCTTCGCGAGCAGACGGTGTCGATCACGGCGCACCGCTTCGGCGACCTCGACCCGGACGTCGCGGCGCTGCGGGTCTGACGTGGACCACGACCTGCCCGGCCCCGGCCCGTCGTCCGACCTGACGCGGGACGTCGCCGTCGAGGGCCTGGTCAACGCCCGCGACCTCGGCGGGCTGCCCCGCCGCGACGGGTCCACGACGCCCTCGGGCCGCCTGTTCCGCTCGGAGAGCGTCGACCGGGTCACGTCGAACGGATGGCGGGCGGTGCACGACCTCGGCATCCGGACCGTGGTCGACCTGCGCGCGCCGTCCGAGACCGCGAAGGACAGCGGTGCCCGCCCGTCCTGGCTCACGACCGTGACGGTCGACCACGACGGCCTCGACGACGAGCCCGGTTTCTGGGAGCCGTTCTGGGAGTCCGGGATCGTGGGCACCCCGCTGTACTACGGGCAGCACCTGGCGCAGTTGCCCGAGCGGACCGGCGCCGTGCTCCGGGCGATCGTCGAGGCACCACCGGGCGGCGTGCTCTTCCACTGCGCCGGTGGTCGCGACCGCACGGGCATCGTCGCGCTCGTGCTGCTGTCCCTCGCCGACGTCGAGCCGGAGGCGATCGTCGCCGACCACCTCGCCACCGTCGCGAACGCGCCGGCCCTGTGGGCCAGCGTCGGCGTCCCCGACCCGGAGGGGCGCATCGAGGCGCTCTGCGCGGCCCACGGGACCACGGTCGAGGGCGCGTTCCGCGCCGCCCTCGACGGCTTCGACCTGCCTGCGTTCACCGCACGCTGCGGCGTGGACGACGCCGGACTGGAGGCCCTGCGCACGTTCCGTGCGCCGGTGACGTGAGTCGCGCCTCCCGTCCGGCGACCGGCGTCAGTCCTCGGTGGCCGCGCCGTCCTCGTCCTCGACCCCGGTCTCGTCCATGCGGTCGCGGAGGTGGTCGGCCATCGCCGCGGCGCCCTCGCCGCGGTGGTCGTGGTCGACCTGCTCGATGAGTCCGCGCAGCTTCTCGTGGTTCGTCGCCTCGTCGGCACCGTCCATGACGGGGCCGGTCTGGACGTTCTCGTCGTCGTTGCTCATGGCACGGACGCTACGCGGCGGGCGTGGGAGCGGACGGTGCCTGTGCGGTCTGCGCGGTCGGGTCAGCGACGCCCGCGACCCACCGCCGCCACCTCGGCGACCGCGAGCACCACGGCGAGCACGGCCTGGCCGACCGCGAAGCGGCGGTACCCGGGAGCGATCGCGAGCGGGACCATCGTCGCGCCGTGCAGCACGTCGACGACCGCGCTGGCGGTGTGGGCCTCGGGCGAGCCGACCCGCGCCACGACCGTCGCCTGGCCGAGCTGCCGGACCGCGAGGACGCCGTGCAGTCCGCGGTGGACGGCGCCGCGTCGCCCGGCCAGCACGAGGTGCACGAGGCCGACGGCGACCCGGACGGCCTCGACCCCGCGGCGGACCCTGGGGGCTGCCGAGCGGCTCACCGGCGTCGTCCCGCGGCGATCGCGACGGCACCGGCAGCGCCGAGGACCGCGCCGATGATGCCGTTCCCGAGCCGACGGTGCTCGACCCACCATGTC
Organism: Curtobacterium sp. UCD-KPL2560; assembly: GCF_001705035.1. GTDB lineage: Bacteria > Actinomycetota > Actinomycetes > Actinomycetales > Microbacteriaceae > Curtobacterium. Next base: position 8,073 of record NZ_MCIG01000019.1, read on the forward strand.
TGCGGGGACCACGAGTGCGCCGAGTCGTCGAAGACGCCGTGCGCGCCGTGGTCGCCCGGGACCGGTTCGTACAGGTTGACGCCGAGCTGTTCGCCGTCCTTCTGCGGGGCCTGCTGGCCGGAGACGAGGGTCTTCGCGGCGTACCAGTCGGCGAAGCGTCCGCTGATCCGGTTGCCGAGGATCGTGTACACCGTGGACTCGCCGACCCAGGTGCGGCGTCGGGGGCGCTCCGCGGTGGCCGCGATCGCCCGGGCGCCGACCTCCGGCTGGTAGATCGGGGCGACGGGCTGCGCCATGTGCGGGAGCGTCGACTGCACCCACTGGAACTGGATCGTGTTGAGCGCCGGCATGTCGACGCGGGAGACCCGCACCCTGCTGCCCTGTTCGAGCAGCTCGGACACCACTGACTCGGTGAACCCGACGATCGCGTGCTTCGCGCCGCAGTAGGCGGCCTGCAGCGGGATGCCGCGGAAGCCGAGGGCCGAACCCACCTGGATCACGTGCCCGGAGTCGCGCGGGACCATGCGGGACAGGGCAGCGCGCGTGCCGTTCACGACGCCGAGGTAGGTGACGTCGAGGGCCCGTTCGAAGTCCTCGGGGGCGGTCTCCATGAACGTGCCGAACACGCCGACCATGACGCCGTTCACCCACAGGTCGATCGGGCCGAGCTCGGCCTCGACCCGGGTCGCCGCGTCCTCGACGGCCTGGCGGTCGGCCACGTCGGCGACGAGCGCGAGGCCCCGGCGTCCGGCGGCCTCGACCTCGGCGACCGCGGCCTCGACGCCGTCCCGGCCGCGGGCGAGGACCGCGACGTCCCACCCCCGCGCCGCCAGCTCGCGGACGGTCGCCCGTCCCAGTCCAGCCGATCCACCGGTCACCACAGCCACGCGCGTCATGCTCCCCTTGTACGCACCGCGCGGCGTGCGGTCACCCAGCGGCCGTACCCCGGCCCCCGGGTGCCGTGGCGCGGGTCGCGGTCGCGAGGTGCGACCGGACGCGCAGGAGCGACGGCTGCTCGTCAGGTGCCTGCGGGATCGCCCCGAGGGAGAACGACTCGACGACGCCGGGACCGAACAGCACGCAGACGCTCGACCCACCGAACTGGAACCACCCGAGCTCGTCGCCCTTGCCGATCCGGGCACCGGCCTCGACGCCGTCGCCGATCACGCACGACGACACGTCGGACATCCCGACGAACACGACCGCCACGGTGCCGATCGCCGGGTCGTCGGCGTCGATCAGCACGATCGCCCGCGTCGCCACGTGCGCGAGGTAGCCCTGCGACAGCTGCGGTTCCGCGGCGTCGGTGCCCTGCGAGTCCGCCTCGGAGTAGTAGGTGCCCGGTTCGACCCAGGCGCGCACGACCGTCCCCGCGACCGGGCTGTGCCAGCGGTGGTACTCGAGCGCGCTGAGGAACGCCTGCCACACCGTGCCGTCGACGAACAGGTCGACCGACTCGTCACCGGCGAGCAGGTCCTCGACCGAGTACGGCTCGGCCTTGATCCAGAAGTCGTCGCGGCGGTGCACGCCGCTGGCGATCCGGTACGGGGTCGCCTCGCACGGGCTGACGACCACGGCGTCGTCGTCCGGCGACGCCACGGGGCGCTCGCCGTCGCGGAACTCCCGGGTGAAGAACGCGTTCCACGACGTGAAGCCCCAGTGCTCGGCGTCCGGGTCGTGCACGAACTGGTCCATGCCGACGGCCCGACGTGCGCCGTCGCTCAACCAGCCCGAGGGCTCGTCGACCAGGACCATGAGGGAGTTCTCGCTGTCGAGGAACGTGCACCAGCCCTGCAGGATGCCTCGGATCGCCTCGTTGACCCGGGGGTCGCGGTAGAAGGCGAACCCGGCCGGCGTGGCCTTCGTCCAGTCGAGCACGCCGTCGAGCGGGGTCATCACCATCTGCTCGTCGCTGTACTCGGGGGCGGTCGTGACGACGTCGTCGACGAGCATGAGCAGCTCGTCGAAGCTCCGCAGGTGCCGTTCCTCGTACGCCCGGCCCTGCGGCACCTGCGCGATCATCTCGGCGGCCTGCATCCGCAGCAGGGGATCGCCCTCGACCAGGTCGCGGAGCGCTGCCACGGCGGGGTGCAGGACCCGGTCCGGGTCGCGCTCGTCGAGGCGCTCGCGGCGGCCGCGGAGCCACCCCTCGAGCCCGGACTGGTCCTGCGGGAGCCATCCCGCACGGCGTCGGACGTCCTGCTGGTGCGTGCTGTCGTTCACCGGTCGGACGCTACTCACGCCCGCCGGGCACGCCGCTCAGCGCGAGCGCGAGCGCGATCGCGAATGCTCGCGCCGTGCGCGCCGTGCGTGCCGTGCGCCCGGCGCCCGCGTCACCGCCCCCGCCCGAACCGCGTCGTCACCCCGGGTGAGTACAGCACCGAGTCCGGCTCCAGCCCCGCGAGCCCGAACGGCAGGCCCGCCGCGGCCACGAGGTCGTCCCGCAGCGTCCGGAGCGTCGCCCGGTGCAGCGGCCACGCCTCGTGCTCGTTCGGCCAGTACCGGGTCGCCCCGGCCCGACGCACGTGCATGCCCCAGCGCGCCGTCAGGAAGGTCTCGAGGGCGCTCGGCTCGTCGACGGCCGCGCCGACCTCCACCTCGAACGTCGACCGCAGGTGCGTCCCGTGCCGCCGCATCGCGTACCCGACACGGCCGCCGCCCGTGCGCACGTCGGCGTGCGCCCACCAGTAGGGCAGCGCGGTCGCCACCCGGGCGCCGATGGTCGGCAGGAGCTTGCCCGCGTCGAGCGACAGGAAGGCGACCCCGCGTCGACCTTGGTCGTCACGCGTGTAGACCCGCACGTTCACCTCGACGAAGTCGCCGACGCTGCCGGCCCGGCCGAGCGGACCGAGCGGCGGGAACCGGGTGTCGGTGAACCGGAAGCCGATCAGCCCGACCCACGTCGTCACGCCGTCGTCGGTGCCGTCCGGGGCCATGGTGTCCGGTCGCGCACCGGCCGGCAGCAGCGGCGCGACCGCCGACACGTCGACCCGCCAGTGCACGAACACGACGTCGAGCCAGTCCTGCGAGATCCACGGTCGCCCCCGCAGCGGCGGCGCCACGGCGGCGACGGGCGGGAGGCCCGGCCCGGCCCCGGCGGACCGGTCGGCGGTCACGACGCGCTCCCGTCGTCGAGGTGGGTCGCCGCCGGTGCGTCGTCCCACCCCTGCTGCGGGGTGTCGCAGGTCCCGCGGAACACGTACTGCGACGGGCGCTTCCGCTCGCTCGACGTCCAGTCGATCGCGGGTCGGCGGCGCTCGGGCGGCAGGTACCCGATCCGGTACACGGCCATCAGCTCGAGGTCCTCCGGCACCCGGAGCAGCCCCTCGATCTCGGCCCACGCGCCCGGGGTCTCCATCGGGAACGACACGAACTGGATGCCGAGCCCGAGCTCGGTGGTCGCGAGCCAGACGTTCTCCATCGCCGCACCCATGCTGAACACCGAGTAGAAGCCGGACAGCTCCTCCTTGCGGTACTCGTGCCGGTCGAGCATCACGCCGAGCAGCAGCGGCGACCCGGCGACGAGCTTCCGGTTCTCCTCACCGAGGGTCTGCGGCACCCGGAGCGTGTTCATGAGCAGTTGGCCGCGCTTCGTGAACACCTGCTTCGTGAAGGGCTTGAGCGGCCCGGGGAGCTTGTCGAACAGCATCCCGTCGCGCCGCTCGTCCATCTCGGCCTGCGAGAACCGGAAGTACGGCTTGTACCGCTGGAAGAACGTGCCCTCGGCCATCGTCCGCGTCATCGACCGGCCGCTGATCTCGGCGACCCGGTCGATCGTGTCCCGCTCCTCGACGAGCACGAACCGCCACGGCTGGCTGTTCAGCTGCGAGGGCGCGCGACCGGCCAGTTCGACGAGCAACCGCTGGTGCTCCTCGGAGACCGGGTCGGGCAGGAACGCCCCGTTCGTCGTGCGTCGGCGTCGGATCGCCTCGAACAGCTCCACGGATCACCCTCCTGGTCGCCCGCGTGCGAGCAGCGCCCCCAGGTAGGACGGTGCCGCGGCGACCGCGACTCTCCAGTGTGCTCGCGACCGCGGGTTCGTGCGCGGTGCGACCGCGAGCGGCACGAGCGCGGGGAGCAGGAACAGGGCGGACCGGTCGCGCGACCACACCGGGGTCGTCGCCGCGACGCCGGTCAGCGTCGCGGTCACGACGAACAGCCCGTGGTGCACGACCCGGAGCTTCTTCGTCCGGATGAGCCGCACCGCCACGGCGGTGCCCCAGAGGCAGTTGGCCAGGTAGGCGACGGCCGCTGCGGTGACCAGACGGCGGGCCGCGAGCGGCCGGACGGGAGGCTCCACGCGCCTCCCGGCTGTCGTCCTGCGTCCCACGGACGCGACCCTACGCGGATTCGCGCGAGACGAGCTTCGACAGCACGATCGCACTGCGGGTGTGGTCGACCTGGGGAGCGAGCCGCACCCGGTCGAGCGCGAGCTCGAGGGCGGGCAGGTCCCGCGACCGCATGTGCACGACCGCGTCGGCGCTGCCCGTGACGGTGCCGGCGTCGACCACCTCGGGGACGGTGTCGAGCAGCGCGCGGAGCTCGTCGGGCGAGACGGTGCCGCGGCAGTAGAGCTCGACCCAGGCCTCGGTGCCGCGGTCCTCGACGGCGGGGTCGACCTTGATCGTGAACCCCTGGATGACCCCGTCGGCGACGAGTCGGTCGACCCGGCGCTTGACCGCCGAGGCCGAGAGTCCGACCACCGACCCGATGTCGCCGTACCCGGCGCGGGCGTTCTCCCGGAGTTGGTCCAGGATGCGGTGGTCGAGCGTGTCCATGTACGACCATCGTACGCGCGGTTCCGTGCGAGTCCGGTGGGTCCCACGCACGATTCCTGCGTGCCCAGAACGGGTGGCAGGGCGAGGCTCGTGACCGAACCGTTGCTGCACGGGACGGACGGTTCCGGTCGGGACCGGCGTCGGAGCTCGTGGTGGTGCTGTTCCGCTGCGGGGCGCCCGTGACCGAACCGTTGCTGCGCGGTTGCTGCACGGGGCGGACGGTTCGTGCGAGGATCGAGCCGGCGTCGACCTGGTCCGCTGCGGTGAGTGAGCCTGCGTCTCGCCGGAGTGCTTCACCCGTGGTGGTTCCTGGCAGGCTCGGGCCCCGGTCCCAGGAGGACTGATGTCGAACACCGCAACCGAACCGACCGCAGCACCGGCGCGTGTCGCCACCAAGCGCTCGATCCTGATGTGCAAGCCGACGTACTACACGGTGAGCTACCGGATCAACCCGTGGATGCACCCGGAGGAGCCGACCGACACCTCGAAGGCGGTCGAGCAGTGGCAGTCGCTCGTCGACGTCTACGAGCAGCTCGGCTTCGACATCGCGTACATCGAGCCGATCGAGGGCCTGCCGGACATGGTCTACGCGGCGAACGGCGGGTTCGTGCTCGACGGTGTCGCGTACGGCGCGAAGTTCCAGTACCCCGAGCGCCAGCCCGAGGGTCCCGCGTACATGGACTGGTTCCGCCAGGCCGGCCTGACCGTCGCCGAGCCGGAGGAGACCAACGAGGGCGAGGGCGACTTCCTGCTCGTCGGCGACACCATCTTCGCCGGGACCGGCTTCCGCTCCGACAGCACCTCGCACGAGGAGCTCGCGCGCATCACCGGCCGCGAGGTCGTCACCCTCAAGCTCATCAACCCGAGCTTCTACCACCTCGACACCGCGATCGCCGTGCTCGACCCGGAGCCCGCGGCCGACGGCACCTCGAACATCGCATACCTCGAGAGCGCCTTCGACGAGGCGTCGCTGACGATCCTGCGCGAGCGCTTCCCGGACGCGATCATCGCCACCGAGGAGGACGCCGCGATCCTCGGCCTGAACTCCTACTCCGACGGCTACAACGTCGTGATCGCGTCCCGCGCCGTCCGGTTCGCCGAGCAGCTGCGCGAGAAGGGCTACAACCCGATCGGCGTCGACCTGTCCGAGCTCCTGCTCGGCGGCGGCGGCGTGAAGTGCTGCACGCTCGACCTGCACCCCGTCGGCACCGGCACCTCGGTCGCGCGGTCCTGATGACCACCGCGACCGGAGCCGGTGCCCACACGGGAACCGGCGCGTCCGGCGACGCCACCGCCGCCGCGCTCGCCGTCGAGGACCGTTCCCTCGCCCACAACTACAGCCCGCTCCCGGTCGTCATCGCGTCCGGGGACGGTGCCTGGGTGACCGACGTCGAGGGCAAGCGCTACCTCGACGGGCTCGCCGCGTACTCCGCGGTGAACTTCGGCCACGGCAACCCCCGCCTGCTCGACGCCGCGCGTGCCCAGCTCGACCGGGTGACCCTGACGAGCCGCGCGTTCGTCAACGACCGGCTCGGCCCGTTCGCCGCGGCGCTCGCGTCCCTGACGGACACCGACCTCGTGCTCCCGATGAACACCGGTGCCGAGGCCGTCGAGTCCGCGATCAAGGTCTCCCGTGCCTGGGGCTACCGCGTGAAGGGCGTCCCGGCCGGCCGTGCCACGATCGTCGTCGCGTCCGGGAACTTCCACGGCCGCACCACGACGATCGTGTCGTTCTCCGACGACCCCTCCGCCCGCGAGGACTTCGGGCCGTACACGCCGGGCTTCCGCACGGTGCCGTACGGCGACGCCGAGGCCCTGCGCGCCGCGATGGACGACACCGTCGTGGCCGTGCTGCTCGAGCCGATCCAGGGCGAGGGCGGCGTGGTCATCCCGCCCGCCGACTACCTGCCGGCGGTCCGCGCGGTCTGCGACGAGTTCGGCGCGCTGTTCGTCGCCGACGAGATCCAGTCCGGGCTCGGCCGCACCGGCCACACCCTGGCGGTGCAGCGGGTCGGCGTGACGCCGGACCTCGTCACGCTCGGCAAGGCGCTCGGCGGCGGGATCGTCCCCGTGTCGGCCGTCGTCGGTCGTGCGGACGTGCTCGGCGTCCTGCGCCCGGGGGAGCACGGCTCCACGTTCGGCGGCAACCCGCTCGCGGCGGCCGTCGGGTCCGAGGTCGTGGCGATGCTCGCCGAGGGGACCTTCCAGGAGCGCTCCCTCGCCGGGGAGCCACTGCTGCGCGGGCTGCTCGACGGCCTCGTCGGTCGCGGGGTCGTCGCGCACCGCGTGGCCGGGCTCTGGGCGGGGATCGACATCGACCCCGCGCTCGGCACCGGCAAGGAGATCGCGCACGACCTGGCCGACCGGGGCGTGCTCGTGAAGGACACGCACGGGTCGACGATCCGCTTCGCGCCGCCGCTCGTCGTCACCGACGACGAGGTGCGCCTGGCGATCGAGACCCTCGGCGAGGTGCTCGCCGCGCGGTAGTCGCGACCACGGCCGGGAGGCGCGGTGCGGGTCSGACCCGCACCGCGCCTCCCGGCCGTCGCTGCGTGTGGCGGGCGTCGCATCGCGTAGCGTCGCGTCGCGTCGCGCTGCCCGGGTCGCCCGCCTTGCTTCGCCCGCTTCGTCGTGCGTCCCGCACAAGGGGAGGCACGTCGCACCACGTGATTCCGTGGTGCGACGTGCCTCCGGTTGTGCGCGAGCGCGTCGCGCCGGCGCGAGCACTCGTGCCGGCGCGCGCCGGCGCCCGGCGCCCCGCCAGCGCGACCGCACCTCCGCGCGGTGCCCCTGCGCTGCGTCAGCGCACGCGCCACCGCTCGACGAGCTGGTCCATCAGCCCGTCGAGCCGCTCGTCCACGACCTGCCGCGACGGGTCGGCGTCGAACCACGCGACGATCTCCCGCGCGCCCTGCCGGATCGACGTGGTCTGCGCGAACTCCGGCACGAGGGTCTGCACCTTCGTGTTGTCGAACACCGACGTGTTCGCCTTGTCCCCGAGCAGGCTCGCGCCCCACTCCGCGTCGAGGGCGTCGATCGCGTCGCTCGGCACGTGCACGATCTCGAGGTCCTCGACCCCGGCGGCCGTGGCGAGCTCGTGCGCGATCCGGTCCCAGGTCGGCGCCTCGTCGCCCGTGATGTGGAACGCCTCGCCGATCGCCTCGGCACGGTCGAGCAGTCCGACGAACCCGACCGCGAAGTCCCGCGCGTGCGTGATCGTCCACAGCGAGCTGCCGTCGCCGCACACCACGACCGGCTTGCCAGCGCGCATCCGCCCGAGCACGGTCCACCCGCCGGAGAACGGCACCAGGGTCTCGTCGTACGTGTGCGAGGGCCGGATGATCGTCATCGGGAAGTCGTCCTCCCGGTAGGCCCGCACGAGCAGGTCCTCGCACGCGATCTTGTCCCGCGAGTACTGCCAGAACGGGTTCTTCAACGGCGTCGACTCGGTGATCGGCAGGTGGGTCGCGGGTGTCTGGTACGCCGAGGCCGACGAGATGAAGACGTACTGCCGCGTCCGTCCGGTGAACACCTCGACGTCGCGCTGCACCTGGTCGGGTGTGAACGCCACGAAGTCGACGACGACGTCCCAGCGTCCGTCCCCGAGCGCGCCTTCCAGCGCGGTCCGGTCCGACACGTCGGCCTGGAGGCGCGTCACGGCCTCCGGGATCGGCCGCTTGTCCGTCTCGCCCCGGTTGAGCACGGTCACGTCGAACCCCTGCTCGACGGCTTCGCGGACGCACGCGGCGCTGATGATGCCGCTGCCGCCGATGAACAGCACGCTCGATCCCGACATGGATGCTCCTTCGCTCCCGGCGGTGCTCCCGTGCACCGCGCCCCTGCGATCCTGCCCCGCACGGGCTGGGGCCGTCGACAGTGCGCGCAGCCTGCACCCGGGTCGGGGCGGTCATCCCCGAGCGCCCGCGTCCGGGCGGGGCGGTCATCCCCGGCCACCCTCGCCGTCGGTTCCCGAGGCCCGACCGGCTCCGCACAGGTGCGCCACCGCCGTGGAGAGGGCGTCGCGCACCGCCGACTCGTCGACGTCCGATCCGGCCACGGCTGCGCGCACGTCCGCGCCGCACCGCGGACTCGACCGTGCCGCCCGGGCCGACGCCAGTCCCGACACCAGCTCGGGGGTGATGCGGTCGAGCACCGGGCGGACCGTGGCACCCAGGTCGGGAGCCGTCGCCGGCGCCCGGTCGGGGTCCCGCGTCCACGACGCGAGCAGCGTGTACTGCGCGACCTTGTTCGCGGCGACCTGGTCGGCGAAGACGGCCTCGACCCAGTCCGGGTCGACCCCGGCCTGCTCGGCGGCCGACCGTGCGGCGTCGAGGACGACCCGCTCGCGTGCGGGATCGTCGACCGCCTGGCCGGAGTGGAACTTCGCCGCGGCGACCTGCGGAGCGGTGCCCAGTCGCTCGACGACCAGGGCGACGACCGACCGGATGGCCGCGGAGCGCGCGGTCCCACTCGGGGCCGACGGGGCGGTGGTGGCCGCGGTGGCCGAGGCGGACGTGTGCGCGGAGTTGCCGGGGCCCGAGCACGCGGTGAGCGACAGGAGCAGTGCGCAGCACGCGACGACGACGGACAACGGGCGGGATCGGTTCGGTGTCTGAGCGCTCATACCCCCTACTGATACACCACGTACCACCACTGGATCGGCCCGTCCCGAGAACCTGTGGACTACCGTCCCGCTCGGAGCGCACCGCCGCGCTCCACGACAGGAGTGACACGCACATGGAGTACCGCTACCTCGGCGACTCGGGCCTCAAGGTCTCCGAGATCACCTACGGCAACTGGCTGACCCACGCCTCCCAGGTCGAGAACGACGCGGCGATCGCCTGCGTCCGGGCAGCGCTCGACGTCGGCATCTCGACGTTCGACACCGCCGACGTCTACGCGAACACCGGCGCCGAGACCGTCCTCGGCGAAGCCCTCAAGGGGGAGCGTCGGCAGTCGCTCGAGATCGCGACGAAGGTCTTCGGCCCGACCGGTCCGAAGGGCCACAACGACACCGGGCTGTCCCGGAAGCACATCCTCGAGTCGATCGACGGCTCGCTCGAGCGGCTGCAGACCGACTACGTCGACCTGTACCAGGCACACCGCTACGACCACGAGACGCCCCTCGAGGAGACCATGCAGGCGTTCGCCGACGTGGTGCGTCAGGGCAAGGTCCTGTACGTCGGTGTCTCGGAGTGGACGGCCGACCAGCTCCGCGCCGGTCACGCGCTCGCGAAGGACCTCGGCTTCCAGCTCATCTCGAACCAGCCGCAGTACTCGGCGCTCTGGCGGGTGATCGAGGGCGAGGTCGTGCCGACGTCGCAGGAACTCGGCATCTCGCAGATCGTCTGGTCGCCGATCGCCCAGGGGGTGCTGACCGGCAAGTACAAGCCGGGCCAGCCGCTGCCCGAGGGGTCGCGTGCGACCGACGACAAGGGCGGCGCGGACATGATCAAGCGGTTCATGCGCGACGAGGTGTTGTCCGCCGTGCAGGAGCTCGAGCCGATCGCGAAGGAGCTCGACCTGTCCATGGCGCAGCTCGCCGTGGCGTGGGTGCTGCAGAACCCGAACGTCGCCTCGGCGATCATCGGTGCGTCGCGACCGGAGCAGGTGCACGACAACGCCGGCGCTGCGGGGGTGACGATCCCCGCCGAGCTGATGTCCCGCATCGACGACGCCCTCGGGTCGGTCGTCGAGCGTGACCCGGCGAAGACGAACGACAGCAGCCCGAAGACCCGCGAGGCCTAGGCCCCCGTCGGGACGGCCGCGGGCTGATCGTCCGCGGCGACGACCCGTCGTCCCCGACGACCGCGGTTCGCACAACGGGAAGCACCTCGCGCCACGCAACCTTGTGGCGCGAGGTGCTTCCCGTTGTGCGGGGACACGTCACACCACGGAAGCGCCCGGAGCAGGCAGCACCTGCCACACGCCCCGGGAACGGCGACCGCCCCCGGCAACGCAAAAGAGCCCCTCACTCTCGTGAGGGGCTCTTCACCGTGGCTGGACACGGCATCGATCCGTGGACCTTTCGATTTTCAGTCGAACGCTCTACCAACTGAGCTATCCAGCCGTGGCGACCCTGACGGGACTTGAACCCGCGACCTCCGCCGTGACAGGGCGGCACGCTAACCAACTGCGCTACAGGGCCATGTGTTGTTGTGGTTGTGCTGTTTCGGTGGTGCTCGGCTTGCTTGCTCACTCACGTGGAGTGACCCCAACGGGATTCGAACCCGTGCTGCCGCCGTGAAAGGGCGGTGTCCTAGGCCACTAAACGATAGGGCCGCAAGCTGCGCCGTGCGCTACCGGTTGACAAGCATACGGACGGGTGGGCGGTCCTGCAAATCGAGCGCCCGATCCGCGGATCTCCCGGCGTGTCGCACCCGGCGGGAACGCGAGACAGCGCCAGCGACGAACGCCTTCCGCACCCACGAACCCCCGCATTCGAGCGTGCGCCGGGCCCCGACCCCTCACTCGGGGGTGTCCCGAGTGTTCGGCGTGTTGTTACTGTTGCACCTGTTGTCAGTGTTACTCGCGTGAGCCTCGCCACGCTGTTACGAGATCGAGACACTTTGCCCCACACCCTCCGGTTCGCCCTCCACCGCCGTCGCACCCTCGCCGCGGCGGTCGCCGTCGCCCTCGCGGGCGGGACCCTCGCGGCCCTCGCGCCGGCGACGAGCGCCTCGGCGGAGAGCTACCCGAGCTGGTCCGACGTGCAGCAGGCCAAGGCCTCGCAGGCCGCGCAGCAGGCGAAGGTGACCGAGATCAAGGGCCTGATCGCCGACCTCGGCACGAAGGCGTCCGCGGCCCAGCAGCAGGCCGACGCAGCGGGTGCGGCCTACCAGACGGCACAGACGAAGTACGACGAGGCGACCCTCGCCCAGCAGACGCTGCAGGCGCAGGCGGACGAAGCCGAGAAGACGGCGAAGCGCTCCGAGGCCCAGGCTGGCGCCCTCGCTGCGCAGCTCGGCCGCGCGAGCTCGCAGGACGTGACGACCGACATCCTCACCCACCCGTCGGGCTCGGGCGACCTGCTCTACGAGCTCGGCGCGATGTCGAAGCTCACCGAGCAGGCGGACGGCATCTACGCCGACGCCTCGCAGGACCGCGGGGTCGCCCAGGGCCTGGCGGACAAGGCGCAGTCGGCGAAGCAGGCGCTCGGCGCGCTCGCCCAGCAGGCGCAGTCGTCGATGCAGGCCGCGCAGCGCGCAGCCGACGACGCGCAGTCCGCCGTCCAGGCACAGAACGACAACGAGGCCCGCCTCCAGGCGCAGCTCGTGCTGCTCACCACGAACGAGCAGGGCGTCGAGGCCGACTACGAGAAGGGCGTCGCCGCCGAGAAGGCCCGCCAGGCAGCGGCCGCCGCGGCCGCGGCGAAGGCGGCGCAGGAGGCAGCGCAGGCCGCCGGGAACCAGGGCGGCGGCAACGGGAGCGGCGGCAGCGGTGGCGGTGCCCCGAGCAGCTCCGGGTGGGTCCGCCCCGCCGGCGGGTACCAGACGAGCCCGTTCGGCATGCGTGTCGACCCCTACACGCACCGGGAGGCACTCCACGCGGGTGTCGACCTGGCTCCCGCGTGCTCCGCGCCGATCTACGCAGCCCACGCGGGTCGGGTGACCTTCGCGGCGAACGGCGGCGGCTACGGCAACGAGGTGATCCTCGACAACGGCGGCGGTATCTCGACCGCGTACGGCCACATCGTCAACGGGGGCATCCTCGTGTCGGTCGGCCAGCAGGTCCAGGCCGGGCAGCAGATCGCGATGGTCGGGTCCACCGGCTGGTCGACGGGCTGCCACCTCCACTTCGAGACCCGGGTGAACGGCTCCGCCGTCGACCCGGTCCCCTTCATGGCAGCGCGGGGGATCTCGGTGTGAACGAGCGCGCCGTCGAGAGACACCGAGGAACCATGAAGCCCTCCACCCGGAAGCTGTCCGGCTGCACCGCGATGGTCGCCGTCCTCGGCGTCGGCCTGTCCGTCATGCTCGCCGGACCCGCACAGGCAGCCCCGTCCGCCCCCACGTGGGACGAGGTACGTCAGGCGAAGTCCGACGCCGCCGACGTGCAGCAGACCGTCGACGAGCTCTCGACGCGCATGCAGACGCTGCAGGACGCCGCCGACTCCGCCCAGGTGGCCGAGCTCGAGGCGGGCCAGGACTACGCGATGGCCGCGTCGCTGCAGCAGGAGGCGAAGAGCACGCTCGACGACCTCACGGCGCAGGCGAAGCGGGCACAGCAGCGCGCCGACGAGTCCGCGGCGCAGGTCGCCGGCCTCGTGGTCGAGCTGTCGCGCACGGGCGGCGGCGACCTGTCGACCTCGATGCTCGTCGACGCGTCGGACTCGAAGGACCTGCTCTACCGGGTCGGCACCATGTCGCACCTGTCCTCCCGTTCCGCGACGGTCCTCGCCACGGCCCAGGCCGACCAGAACACGGTCGACTCCCTCGCCGCGCAGCAGTCCGCCGCGACCAAGGCCCTCGCCGAGGCCACCGCGAAGTCCGAGCGTGCCCTCGAGCAGGCGAACGACGTCACCGCCGCTGCCCGCGACCGCGTCGACCGCGAGCAGGCGAAGCAGGCCGAGGTGCTCGAGCAGCTGGCGTTCCTCAAGGACACGAGCGTCGCGACCGAGACCGCCTACTGGAACGACCAGCAGGCCAAGCGTGCCGAGCAGCAGCTCGCCGCCCAGTCGAGCCGCGGCGGCAGCACGCCGGCAGCCTCCTCCGGCGGCAACAAGGCATCCGGCAACCAGGCATCCGGCAACCAGGCATCCGGCAACCAGGCACCCGCCAACCAGAACAGCTCCGGCGGCAACCAGGGCGGCACCGCACCGAGCACGGGTGGCGGCTCGAACCAGACGCCCGCGCAGTCGAAGCCCTCCACGAGCACCCCGTCGCAGCCCGCAGCCAACCCGGCTCCGGCTCCGGCACCCGCTCCCGCGCCCGCCCCGAAGCCGGCTCCCGCACCGGCACCAGCACCGGCCCCGGCTCCCGTCCAGAGCAGCCCGTCGAAGGCCGCCGGCGCCATCGCCTTCGCGCGCGCGCAGATCGGGGACGCGTACGTCATGGGCGGCGCCGGGCCGAACACGTGGGACTGCTCCGGCCTGGTGATGATGGCCTACAACTCGCAGGGCATCGCGACCGGCGGGCACAACGTCGTCTGGCAGTACAACTACTTCCAGTCGATCGGCCGACTCGTCCCGATGTCGCAGCGGCAGCCCGGCGACATCCTGTTCTACTCGAAGACCGGCACGGCCAGCGGGGCGTACCACGACGCGATCTACACCGGCGGCGGTCGCATGGTCGAGGCGGCCAACCCGCAGCGCGGCGTGCTCGAGCGTGCGGTCTGGACGCCGGGCGAACTCCTGCCGTACGTCGCCCGCCCGAGCGGCTCGCTCTAGCCGAGCGAGCGAGCGGCGCGACGCGCAGCGGAGTCGCACCGCACACGAGAACGGCGCCCGCCCTCCCCTCGGGGAGCGCGGGCGCCGTCGTGTGCGGTGCGGTCGGTCAGTGACCGGCGGGCACGTACGCTGCCTGGCCGGCCTGCACGATGGCCTCGGCCTCGGCGGCGTCACCCCAGCCCTCGGCCTTGACCCACTTGTTCGGCTCGAGGTCCTTGTAGCGCTCGAAGAAGTGCGCGATCTCGGCCTTCGTCTGGTCGTCGACGTCCGAGATGTCCTGGACGCGGGCCCAGCGCGGGTCCTTCGCCGGGACGACGAGCACCTTCGCGTCGTTGCCGGCCTCGTCGCTCATCTTGAAGACGCCGACCGGGCGGACCTTGACGCCCACGCCCGGGAAGGTCGGGTACTCGAGCAGGAGCAGTGCGTCCACCGGGTCACCGTCGTCGGCCAGGGTCTTCTCGAAGAAGCCGTAGTCGGTCGGGTAGACGAACGACGTGAACAGCACGCGGTCGAGGTAGACGCGACCGGTCTCGTGGTCGACCTCGTACTTGTTGCGGCTGCCCTTGGGGATCTCGACGACGACGTCGTACGCGGCCATGTCTGCACTCCTGGTTTGTCGATCGGGCTGTCGGTGGTTCCGAAAGCGCGGCTAACGTTACCGGGTGAACGCTCCGCGCCCCCGGCTCGACCCCGCTGTCGCCGAGACCCGTCGCGCCGTGCGCGGCCTGCTCGCGCAGGCCCTGGCCGACGCTGTCCTCCGACCGGGGGACCTGGTCACCGTCGCGCTGAGCGGCGGCGCGGACTCGCTCGCGCTCGCCGCGGCGACTGCGTTCGAGGCGCCGAAGCAGGACCTGCGGGCCGGCGCGGTGGTCGTCGACCACGCGCTCCAGGCGGGCAGCGAGGCGGTGGCGGGCCGCGCCTCCCGGCAGGCGTCCGCGCTGGGACTCGACCCGGTGACCGTCCGTCGGGTCGCGGTCGGCTCCGACGGCGGTCCGGAGGCGGCCGCACGGGAGGCGCGTCACGCGGCCGTCGCGGAGGTCGCCGCCGCCACCGGGTCACCCCTGGTGCTGTTCGGGCACACGCTGGACGACCAGGCCGAGACGGTCCTGCTCGGGCTGCTGCGGGGCAGCGGCCCGGACGCGCTGTCCGGCATGACGCCGCTGACGCGGCGGTCGTCGGGACCGGCCTACGGCCGGCCGCTGCTCGGCGTCCGCCGGCACACCACACGGCAGGCGTGCGTCGCCGCCGGGACCGCCCCGTGGGACGACCCGCAGAACGACGACCCGGCGTTCGCCCGCGTCCGGGTGCGCACCGCGCTGCTGCCCGTGCTCGAGCGCGAGCTCGGTGCGGGGGTGCCCGAGGCGCTCGCCCGGACCGCCGAGCAGTTGCGGGAGGACGCCGAGGCGCTCGACCACTTCGCCGAGGAGCTGGCCGAGGACCTCGCCGAGCACTCGGAGGCCGGCATCTCGCTGTCGGTCGCGGGACTGCTGGCGAACCCGGCGGCCCTCCGGCAGCGGCTCGTCCGACTCGCGGTCGAGGGGGAGTTCGGCGTGACGCTGTCGCGCACCCAGACGCTCGAGGTGTGCCGGCTCGTCACCGACTGGCACGGTCAGGGGCCGATCGACCTGCCGGGCGTGACGGCCTCGCGGGACGGTGACCGGCTGGCGTTCAGCGCCGCGTCGTGACGGTTACCCTGGACCGGTGGAACTCTCCGACGTCCAGGCAGACCTGTCCGAAGTGCTCTTCACGCCCGAGCAGATCGACGAGAAGCTCGCCGACCTCGCCGCGGCGGTCGACCGCGACTACGCGGGCAGGGACCCGCTGCTCGTCGGTGTCCTGAAGGGTGCCGTCATGGTGATGGCCGACTTCTCGCGACACCTCAAGATGCAGGCGCGCATGGACTGGATGGCGGTGTCGTCCTACGGCTCCGGCACGAAGTCGTCGGGCGTGGTGCGGATACTCAAGGACCTCGACACCGACCTGCACGGGCGTGACGTCATCATCGTCGAGGACATCATCGACTCCGGGCTGACGCTGTCGTGGCTCAAGCAGAACCTCGAGTCCCGCGGTGCCGCGAGCGTCGAGATCGTCGCCCTGCTCCGCAAGCCCGAGGCCGCCAAGGTCGAGGTCGACGTCAAGTACGCCGGCTTCGAGATCCCGGACGCCTTCGTGGTCGGCTACGGCCTGGACTTCGACGAGCGCTACCGCAACCTGCGCGGCATCGGCGTCCTGGCGCCGCACGTCTACTCCTGACGGAGTCCCCGGGGCGACCGGCCGGGGGCTCCCGGTCGTCTCCGGGCGCGGGTGGAGTTCGCCCGCAGAGGACACCCATTCTCGCCACAGAGTCCCAGCCGTATGCTGACCCCACGCAACTCCGGCAGAGAAAGGTGTCGGGCCATCGCGCCCGGATCACATGAACTTCAAGCGCATCTTCCGCGGCCCGTACCTCTACGTGCTGATCGCGCTGGCGGGCATCTTCATCGGCTGGAGCGTGATCAGCCAGTCGGGCACGCAGCAGATCGACACCCAGAAGGGCCTCGAACAGCTCGCCGACGGCAAGGTCTCGTCGGTCGTGGTGAACTCGACCGAGCAGCGCGTCGACCTCACCCTCAAGGACGGCAACGCGAAGGAGCAGTTCTACTACTCCACGCCGCGCGGTGAAGAGGTCGTGCAGGCCGTCAACGACGCCAACCTGCCGAAGGGCTACAACGACACCGTCCAGCAGGGGAACTGGTTCCTCTCGCTGCTCAGCATCATCCTGCCGTTCCTCATCATCGGTGGCCTGTTCTGGTTCCTCATGTCGAGCGCCCAGGGCGGCGGCTCGAAGGTCATGCAGTTCGGCAAGTCGCGCGCGAAGATGAACAACAAGGAGAACCCGCAGGTCTCCTTCGCCGACGTCGCCGGCTCGGACGAGGCGATCGAGGAGCTCCACGAGATCAAGGAGTTCCTGCAGGAGCCCGCGAAGTTCCAGGCCGTCGGTGCGAAGATCCCGAAGGGCGTGCTGCTGTACGGCCCTCCCGGCACCGGCAAGACCCTGCTCGCCCGCGCCGTCGCCGGTGAGGCCGGCGTGCCGTTCTACTCGATCTCCGGTTCGGACTTCGTCGAGATGTTCGTCGGTGTCGGTGCGAGCCGTGTCCGCGACCTCTTCGAGCAGGCCAAGCAGAACGCCCCCGCGATCGTCTTCATCGACGAGATCGACGCCGTGGGTCGTCACCGCGGCGCCGGCATCGGTGGCGGCAACGACGAGCGCGAGCAGACGCTGAACCAGCTCCTCGTCGAGATGGACGGCTTCGACGGCAAGACGAACGTCATCCTCATCGCCGCGACGAACCGTCCCGACGTGCTCGACCCCGCGCTCCTGCGTCCGGGCCGCTTCGACCGCCAGATCGGCGTCGACGCCCCGGGCCTGCAGGGCCGCAAGCAGATCCTCGAGGTGCACGCGAAGGGCAAGCCGCTCGCCGCGAGCGTCGACCTCGAACTGCTGGCCCGCAAGACGCCGGGCTTCACCGGCGCGGACCTGGCGAACGTCCTCAACGAGGCCGCACTGCTCACCGCCCGCTCGAACGCGCAGCTCATCGACAACCGCGCCCTGGACGAGGCCGTCGACCGCGTGATGGCGGGTCCGCAGCGTCGGACCCGGATCATGTCCGACCAGGAGAAGCTCATCACCGCGTACCACGAGGGCGGCCACGCCCTTGCGGCTGCTGCGATGCGGCACACCGATCCGGTCACGAAGATCACGATCCTGCCGCGCGGCCGTGCCCTCGGCTACACGATGGTGCTCCCGCTCGAGGACAAGTACTCGGTCACGCGCAACGAACTGCTCGACCAGCTCACCTACGCGATGGGTGGCCGCGTCGCCGAGGAGATCGTCTTCCACGACCCGACCACGGGTGCGTCGAACGACATCGAGAAGGCCACGTCGACCGCACGCAAGATGGTCACCGAGTACGGCATGAGCCGTGCGGTCGGGTCCGTCAAGCTCGGGTCGGGCTCGAGCGAGCCGTTCGTCGGCCGTGACATGAGCGGCGGCACCGGTCGCGACTACTCGGAGAACATCGCCGAGACGGTCGACGCCGAGACCCGCGCCCTGCTCGAGTCCGCGCACGACGAGGCCTACCAGGTCCTCAACGCGAACCGCGACATCCTCGACCGGCTGGCCGGCGAGCTCCTCGAGAAGGAGACGCTGGACGCCCCGGAGCTCGTCGAGATCTTCAAGGACGTCCGCAAGCTGCCCGAGCGCCCGCAGTGGCTCTCGAGCGACAAGCGGCCGGTCTCGAACCTGCCGGCGATCGAGTTCCCGGGCAAGGCCGCGTCGACCGCAGCGGAGCAGGGCGACCCCGAGTCGTCGTCGAAGCCCCGTCGTCGTCCGTTCGGCAACCCCGGTATCGCCCCCGCCTAGGCCGGCATGACCGACCTCCCGACGAGGCGCGAACGCCGGCTCGCCGAGGCCGACCGTGCCCGGGCCGCCGAGACCGAGGCCCGCACCGCCGCAGCGGAACCGCCGACGGTCGCGATCGACCTCCGTGCACCGGCACCGGTGCCGGAGATCGTGACCGGCCGCCGGCGTGACCGCTCGCCCGACCAGGGTGCCTCGACCGAGCGGACCCGCGTGATGGGCATCCTCAACGTCACGCCCGACTCGTTCAGCGACGGCGGCCTGCACCAGGCCCACGACGCCGCGGTCGCGCACGCCCGGGCGCTCGTCGCGGCCGGCGCCGACCTGGTCGACGTCGGTGGCGAGTCCACCCGGCCGGGCGCCGACCGCGTGCCGCTCGCGGTCGAGCAGGAGCGCGTGCTGCCCGTGGTCCGGAGCCTCGTCGCCGAGGGCATCCCGGTGAGCGTCGACACCATGAACGCCGAGACCGCCGAGCGCGCGGTCGAGGCCGGTGCCGTGATCGTCAACGACGTGTCCGGTGGCCTGGCCGACCCGGACATGGCCCGCGTGGTCCGGGACACCGGGGCCGGCTTCGTCGTCATGCACTGGCGCGGGCACAGCGACCGGATGTACCGGAACGCCGAGTACACGCACGCCGTCGACGAGGTCCGCCGTGAGGTCGAGATGCGGGTCGCCGAGCTCATCGTGCTCGGGGTCCGCCAGGAACAGGTCGTCATCGACCCGGGCCTGGGCTTCGCCAAGCAGGGTGCCCAGAACTGGGAGATCCTGGCCGGGTACGAGCGCTTCGCCTCGCTCGGTCTGCCGGTGCTCGTCGCCGCCTCACGCAAGCGGTTCCTGGACGGGGTCGGCAGCGCAGCCGGCGCCCCGCCCGCCGACCGCGACCTCGCCACCGCCGCGATCAGCCTCCTCGCCGCCGAGCGCGGCGCGTGGGGCGTCCGCGTGCACGACCCGGCACCGACGCGTGCCGTGCTCGACGTCTGGGATGCCTGGAGGGCAGCGCGCACATGAACGACACCATCCGACTGACCGGGGTCCGTGCCCGGGGCCACCACGGCGTGTTCGACCAGGAGCGCGAGGACGGCCAGGACTTCGTCGTCGACGTCGCGGTCGAGCTCGACGCCCGGACCGCCTCCGGCAGCGACGACCTGGCCGACACCGTGCACTACGGCGTGCTGGCCGAGCAGGTCGTCGCCGAGATCGAGCGGGACCCGGTGGACCTCATCGAGACCGTCGCCGAGCGCATCGCCGCGGCCGTCCTGACCCACCGTGCGGCCCGTGCGACCGAGGTGACCGTGCACAAGCCGCAGGCCCCGATCACGGTGCCGTTCTCCGACGTCTCGATCACGATCCGTCGCACCCGCGGTGCCGCCGCGGTGCACGAGGAAGAAGAGTGAGCCGGGCGGTCGTCGCCCTCGGTGCGAACCTCGGCGACCGGGGGAGCACCCTGCGCGCCGCGGCCCACGCGATCGCCGCGCTCCCCGGTGTGCGCCCGGTGGCGTCGAGCCGCGAGGTCGAGTCGGTCGCCCTGACCCTGGACGGGCTCGACGAGACGAAGCCGCGCTACCGCAACGGTGTCGTCGTCGTGGACACCGACCTGGCACCGCAGGAGCTGCTCGAAGCGCTGCACGGCATCGAGGACGCCCACGGCCGCACCCGCGAGGTGCGGTGGGGCGACCGGACGCTCGACCTCGACGTCGTGGCGATCGACGACCTGCGGCTCGACACCGCGACCCTGACGGTGCCGCACCCGCGCGCGGGGGAGCGGGCGTTCGTGCTCGCGCCGTGGCTCGATGCCGACCCGGACGCCGTGCTGCCGGGTGCCGGACCGGTGGCCGACCTGCTGGCCGCGCTGGGCGACGACACCGAGCGCGTCGAGGAGCCGCGCCTGTTCGACGGGGTGACCCGCGCCTCCCGACCGGACCCGGAGCCCACCCGGGCGACCGAGCCGACACCGGCGACCGGAACGATCCCGGGGCCGACCCGGACGCCGACCTCGACGAGCGGCCCGACCTCGACGAGCGGCCCGACCCCGACGACCGGGCCGACCTCGACGAGCGGCCCGACCCCGACGACCGGGCCGACCCCGTGAAGCCGACCCGCGCCTCCACCCTGGTCAGCGTCGCGTTCGTCGCCGCGGTGGCGGGCTTCGCCCTCGACGCCGTCCTGGCGTCCCGCCAGGCGCCGACGCTGTTCCTCTCCACGCCGCTCGGGGCGACCCTGGCCCTGATCGGCGTCGCGATCGTCGCGATGGCCCGTCCGGTGCGTCGGCACGCGCGGGACGGCGCGACCCGGCAGCGCCCGGTCGACCCGCTCTACGCGACCCGCGTGGTGGTGCTCGCGAAGGCCTCGAGCATCGCGGGAGCGCTGTTCGGCGGGTTCGGTGGGGGCCTGCTCGTGTACCTCCTGACCCGATCCGCCCTGCCGCCGCTAGGCTCGGTCCTGCCGAACGCCGTGGCGCTCGGGGGCGGTGCCGTGCTCGTGGTGTGCGCGATCGTCGCCGAGCGCATGTGCATCGCCCCGCCGCCCGGCGACGACGATGACGACCTGCCGAGGGGTGGCACGTCGGCGACCTGACCGACGACCGCAGGAGGCCGCGATGCCGCTGGAACGACTCGACGAGCCGGGCCTCGGCCTGACCGGGACCACGTGGACGCGGGTGTCGCCGAAGCTCGTCTGGACGGAGCTCGTGACGACCGTCGTGGTCGGCCTCGTCATCACCGCCGGGTGCGTGCTCTTCGCCGTGCTGAACGACGGGACGGGCAGCACCGCCGGCCTC
The DNA here is from genome assembly GCF_001705035.1 of Curtobacterium sp. UCD-KPL2560. GTDB lineage: Bacteria > Actinomycetota > Actinomycetes > Actinomycetales > Microbacteriaceae > Curtobacterium. Next base: position 29,414 of record NZ_MCIG01000019.1, read on the forward strand.
GTCTGGGTCCTCGTGTCCGTCGTGGTGGCCGTCGCCGCGATCGTCACGGCCGTGCTCACCCCGCGTCGGGTGCGGGCGATCGGCTACGCCCTGCGTGACGACGACCTCGTGCTGCGGCGCGGGCTGATGTGGCAGCGGTTCACCGCGGTGCCGTACGGCCGCATGCAGCTCGTCGACGTGAACCGCGGGCCGCTCGACCGGGTCCTCGGGCTCAGCGAGCTGAAGTTCGTGACCGCCGCCGCCTCGACCAACGTGCGCATCCCCGGGATCGTCGCGGCGGACGCCGACGTGCTGCGCGACCGGCTCGTCGAGCTCGCCGAGTCCCGCCGCGCCGGGCTCTAGGGGGACCGCGTGACGTTCCGCCCCGGACCACCGCCGCCCGCCCCGCCCACGAAGGGCGACGCCGCCGCAGCCGCTCCGCTCACCGACGGCGAGTGGCACCGTCTGCACCCGCTCACGCCGCTGCTCAAGGGCGGCATCGTGCTCATCGTGGTGCTCGGGTACGTGCTCAACAACCTGCGGGACCAGCTCGTCGAGTTCTTCATCCCCGGCACCGGCCCGCAGGACAGCGGCGACCCGGTGCGCTACGTGTGGGAGCACGGCGTGGTCGGCTGGGTGGTGCTCGGCGTGGTCGTGCTGCTCGTCGTGCTCACCGGGCTGTTCTGGCTGTCCTGGCGGATGCACGAGTTCCGCGTGACCGGCGAGATCGTCGAGGTGCGCTCGGGCGTGCTCTTCCGGACCAACCGCCGGGCGCGGCTCGACCGCATCCAGGGCATCAACATCTCGCGGCCCCTCGTCGCCCGGGTGCTCGGTACCGCGAAGCTCGAGATCGCGCAGGCCGGCAACGACGCGAACGTGCAGCTCGCGTACCTCGGGGCGCGTGCCGCCGACGACCTGCGGCAGCGCATCCTCGTGCTCGCGTCCGGCGCGAAGGACGACGACCCCCGTGCCGTGCGCCGGTCCGACGGTGTGCTGCAGGACCGCGTCGACGAGCTGTTCTCGCCCGAGCTCGACCCCGCCGCGGTGCACGCGACCCGGATCGTCAAGGTGCACCCCGGGCGGCTCATCGCCTCGATGCTGCTGTCCGGGACGACGGTGTTCATCCTGCTGGCCATCGCCGCGATGGTGGTCAGCGTGGCGCTCACCGGCGAGTCCGGGATCCTGTTCGGCCTGTTCCCGGCCGTGATCGGTGCCGGCGGCTACTACGTCCGCAAGTTCTCGCGCTCGCTGCAGTACACGATCGCCGACACCCGCGACGGCATCCGGATCGGCTTCGGACTCGTGTCCACCTCGAACGAGACGCTCCCGCCCGGGCGCATCCACGCGGTGAGCGTCGCGCAGCCGCTGCTGTGGCGGCCGTTCGGCTGGTGGGACGTCCGGATCAACCGTGCGACGAACGCCGGCAACGGGGCCTCGAGCAACCAGCAGGTGTCGTCGATCGTGCTGCCGGTCGGCCGGGCCGCCGACGTCCGCGAGGTCCTCGACATCATCCTGCCGGGCCTGGTCGGTTCGGCCGTCGCCGGCCCGGACGCCTCCCGCGAGGAGCTCCGCGAGGGGTCGTCCGAGGCGGTCGACGTGGTCGACGACAGCCTCACCACGACGGGTGACCGCGGCGGCTTCGTGCACTCGCCGGGTCGGGGTGCGTGGCTCCGCCCGCTGTCGTTCCGCCGCAACGGGTACCGCTTCGTGCAGGGGGCCGTGCTGCTGCGCCTCGGCGCGGTCTGGCGGTCGCTCGTCATCGTCCCGTTGCCCCGCGTGCAGAGCGTGCGGGTCGAGCAGGGTCCGGTCGAGCGCTGGCTGCGGGTGGCGTCGGTGCACGTGCACACCGTGTCCGGTCCCGTCTCGGCGCGCATCGGGGCGCTCGACGCGCAGGACGCGCAGCGCCTGTGGTCCGGGACCGCCCGGCGGGCGGTCGAGGCGGCCGCCGCGGACACGTCCCACCGGTGGCGCGAACGGGAGGCCCGGGACGCCGCCGCCACGCAGGCCGCGGTGCCGCAGCCGCTCGGGTCCACGGCGCCGTGGGCGCCGGCAGGTCCGCTCGGTGACGAGACCGGCGGACCGGCGCAGGCGGGCCCGTCCGGTGACGCGGCCGGCAGACCGGCGCAGGCCGACCCGTTCGGTGACGCGACCCGCGGACCGGCGCAGGCCGACGCGGGGACGCGAGCCGCGCCTCCAGGCCGGTGGCCCGACGTCCCCCCGACCGCCCCGTGGTCCGACGTCCCGCCGCCCGGAGCTGCACGGTGAGGGCGGGACGACTCGGCGTCGGCATCGTCGGCGCCGGACGGGTCGGACCCGTGCTCGGCGCCGCGCTGGCCAACGCGGAGCACGCCGTGGTCGGGGTGACCGCCGTGTCCGAGGCCGGCCGCGACCGAGCCGGCGCGATGCTGCCAGGAGCCCCCGTGCTGACGACGCCGGAGCTCGTCGAGCGGAGTGAACTCGTGCTGCTCGCGGTGCCCGACGACCAGCTCGCCGAACTCGTGCGGGGTCTGGCGGAGGCGGGCATCTGGCAGCCCGGACAGCTCGTCGTGCACACGAGCCCGGACCACGGCGTCGAGGTCCTCGCGCCCGCACGCGCGGCCGGGGCCATCCCGCTCGCGATCCACCCCGCGATGGCGTTCACCGGCACCAGCGTCGACCTGACACGCCTGCGCGACGCCTACTGCGCCGTGACCGCGCCGTCGCCGGTGCTGCCGATCGCGCAGGCGCTCGTCGTCGAGATGGGCGCGGAGCCGTTCGTGGTCGCCGAGGAGGACCGCCCCGCGTACGCCGACGCCGTGCGGGCCGCGGTGTCGTTCTCGACCGCGATCGTCGACCAGTCGGCGGGGACCCTCGCCGGCATCGGGGTCGAGCGGCCGGGGCGGGTGCTCGGTGCGCTCGTGCGCTCGGCGGTCGACAACGCGCTCGCGGCGGCGGACGGGCAGGCGGCGCTGTAGTCGGCGCGGCCACGGGACGTCGTCGGGCGGGCCGTCCCGGCCGGTACCATCGGTGCATCCCCCACGACCCCATCGGAGCCGCACCAGCATGACCGACGAGACCGCACCCGCCACGGAGCCCTCCGCCGCCGAACTCGAGGCCGCCGAGACCAGCGAGCAGCGACAGGTCCGGCTCGACAAGCGGGCGAAGCTCCTCGAGGCCGGGATCGACGCCTACCCCGCCGAGCTCCCGATCACGACGACGATCCCCGCCGTCCGCGCGCAGTACGAGCACCTCGGGACCGGCGAGGAGACCCAGGACGTCGTCGGCATCGCCGGCCGCATCGTGTTCTCGCGCAACACGGGCAAGCTCTGCTTCGCCTCGCTGCAGTCCGGCGACGGCTCCCGCATCCAGGCGATGGTGTCGCTGGCCGAGGTGGGCGACGAGTCGCTCGCCCGCTGGAAGGAGTTCGTCGACCTCGGCGACCACGTCTTCGTGCACGGCCGCGTGATCTCCTCGCGCCGCGGCGAGCTGTCGATCATGGTCGACGACTGGGCGATCGCGGCGAAGGCGATCCTGCCGCTGCCGAACCTGCACAACGAGCTCAACGAGGAGACCCGGGTCCGCCAGCGGTACCTCGACCTCATCGTCCGTGACCAGGCCCGCGCCACCGTCCGTGCCCGCGCGGCCGTGATGGCCTCGCTGCGCAGCACCTTCACCGGGCACGAGTACCTCGAGGTCGAGACCCCGATGCTGCAGACCCAGCACGGCGGCGCCTCGGCCCGTCCCTTCGTGACGCACTCGAACGCGTTCGACACCGAGCTGTACCTCCGCATCGCGCCCGAGCTCTTCCTCAAGCGCGCGGTCGTCGGCGGCATCGACCGCGTGTTCGAGATCAACCGCAACTTCCGGAACGAGGGCGCCGACTCGTCGCACTCGCCCGAGTTCGCGATGGTCGAGGCCTACCAGGCGTACGGCGACTACGAGCAGATGGCCGACCTGACGCAGGAGCTCGTGCAGAACGCCACGCGCGCCGTGACCGGTGGCTCGCTCGTGGTCACGCTGCCGGACGGCACCGACTACGACCTCGGCGGCGAGTGGGCGCGCATGGACATGTACGAGTCGCTGTCCGAGGCGTCCGGCCACGAGATCACGCCGGAGACCCCGCTGTCCGAGCTGCAGGCGCTCGCCGACGCCGAGGGCGTCGAGGTCGCGCACGCGACGCACGGCAAGTACGTCGAGGAGCTCTGGGAGCACTTCAACTCGGACGAGCTGCACGCCCCGACGTTCGTGATGAACTTCCCGGTGGACACCTCGCCGCTCACGCGCCAGCACCGCATCCGCCCCGGTGTGGTCGAGAAGTGGGACCTCTACGTGCGCGGCTTCGAGCTCGCGACGGCGTACTCGGAGCTCGTCGACCCGGTCGTGCAGCGTGAGCGCTTCGTCGAGCAGGCGAAGCTCGCCGCGGGCGGCGACCCCGAGGCGATGCGGGTCGACGAGGAGTTCCTGCGGGCCCTCGAGCACGCCATGCCGCCGTCGGGCGGCATGGGCATGGGCGTCGACCGCCTGCTCATGGCGATCACCGGTCTCGGCATCCGCGAGACGATCCTGTTCCCGCTGGTCAAGTGACCACCCCGGGAGGCGCGGTGCGGGTCCGACCCGCACCGCGCCTCCCGTCCGTCCCCCGTCGTGACAGGCGGCCTGGAGGCACGGTGTGCGTCCGTCTCGCACCGTGCGTCCCGACGGAGCGAGGTACGATGCTCCGGTGCCTGATGGAGTCGTGACCGGGATCGTCTTCGCCGTGACGCCGACGGTCGTCGTCGGCCTGATCTTCTGGTTCGTGATGCGCGCGATCATGCGCGCCGACCGGACCGAGCGCTCGGCGTACGCGAAGGTCGAGGCCGAGGAGCGTGCGCGCTTCGAGCGCGAGCACGGCCGACCCGCCCCCGCGCCGACCTCCGCGGAGTAGCCACCGCCGCAGGTCGCGGCTCCCGCGTCACCGTCCGTTCACCCCGGGCTGGTGGACTCGCCGTCGTGCACGCGCGACCGATCGACCCCGATCCGGCGGAGACCGACCCCGAGGACGCCTTCGGGCACCCCGCGCTGCCCGACCCCGTCCGGGACGCGGTGTGGACGGACGGCGACGAGGACGACCAGGACGTCTGAGCGCCCGGCGACGGTCACCCGCCGTTCACCGTTCCGTCGTCGTGTCGTCGTGCGACCGAGCGAGGGTGGTGCGCATGTCCATCACGAACCTCTTCACCGGCCGCAGCCTCGTCGGTGACATCGAGAGCGAGTACGACGAGTTCGACCGCGACGCCGACCTCGAGACCTCCAAGCGCCGGGAGGGCTGGCTCGAACCGTCCTGGTGACACCCACCTCGTCACCCGCAACGGGGTACGCCGACCGGATCGCGACGATCCGGATCGACGTACCCCGTTCTCGTGTCCAGGGAGCGCGGTCGACCGGGGTACACCCTCGGCGGGCGACTCGAAACACCCGTGAAACACCGGAAACTCGGCGCAATCCCCTTGTGTGCGGGTGTCGGGACGGGCCATGCTGACGACCGGGACGTACCCCACGGGGGACGTCCGGAGGGGTGAAGCACGAAGTCACCTGGGAATCGATCCCGCGGGTTTGTGGGGTACGCATCGTGACCGCTTTACTCATGAACACCCCCCTCACGAGGCCATCACCGTCGAACACAGGGAGCGTCACCATGACGATCACCACAGCAGCACCGAAGACGACGACCAGCGCCACCACCGCGCGCCGCACCAAGAAGCCCGCCTCCCTCAAGACCGTCGACCCGACGGTCGAGACCACCACGCTCGACACCGAGGTCGAAGCCGACGAGCAGCTCGCGGGTGTCCGTGGCGCCTCGGTCGACCAGGTCGGTGACTACCTCCGCCACATCGGTCGGCTGTCCCTCCTCACCGCCGAGGAAGAAGCCGACATCGCCCGCCGCATCGAGGTCGGTCTCTTCGCCGAGGAGAAGCTGAACACCGAGGCCGGGCTCGACAAGACCCTGCAGCGTGAACTCCGCTGGCTCGTCCGCGACGGTGAGCGCGCCAAGGAGCGCATGATCACGTCGAACCTCCGCCTGGTCGTGAGCATCGCGAAGCGCTACTCGCAGCGTGGCCTGCCGTTCATGGACGTCATCCAGGAGGGCAACCTCGGGCTCGTCCGCGCGGTCGAGAAGTTCGACTTCACGCAGGGCTACAAGTTCTCCACCTACGCGACCTGGTGGATCCGCCAGGCCATCTCGCGTGGGCTCGCCGACAAGGCACGCACGATCCGCATCCCGGTGCACACCGTCGAGCTGATCAACAAGATCTCGCGCACCGAGCGCGACCTGACCGTCGACCTCGGCCGTGCGCCGATGCCCGACGAGGTCGCCGCGGAGCTCAGCATGAGCGTCGACGAGCTGACCGACCTCAAGGGCCGTTCGCACGAGCCCGTGTCCATCCACACCGTCGTCGGTGACTCCGACGACAGCGAGCTGGGCGACTTCATCGAGGACGAGGACGCCGCCAGCCCGAACGAGCTGACCGAGACGACGCTGCTCCACCGCGACATCCGCTCCATCGTCGCCGAGCTGCCGAGCGACGAGGCCAACGTCATCCGCATGCGCTACGGCCTCGACGACGACAAGCCGATGACGCTCGACGAGATCTCGAAGATCGTGCACACCACGCGCCAGGCGGTCAGCCGCGTCGAGTCGCGTGCGAAGCTGCGCCTGTTCGCGAAGGCCGTGAGCCAGGACATGCAGCTGTACCTGACCGACTGAGGTCAGCAGGCTTCGGCCGACGTGTGAGCGTCGGCACGGGGAACCGGGCCGTTCCGTGGGAAGGCGGTCCGGTGGGGTGATGGGACGGCCCGTCCAGGCACTGCCTGGGCGGGCCACTCGTCTGTCCGGGGCCGGGTCCGGGTCCCCCCTGCGCGGGTGGTGGTCCGTGCCGGTCGGTCGTCTCGTCGGCCCGGTCGGCGGACCGCTCCGGTCAGTCCTCGACGTCGCGGTTCAGGCGCTGCCGCAGGTCGTGCGGGATGAGCTCGATGAGCTGGTCCGGACGGACCGGCAGGTCGAGCAGGCTGAGCTTCACGCGTCCGGTGCGCCCGTGCCGCTCGGCGTCGAGTCGCACCACGCTCCCGGCGTCCTTGCGCAGCCGGACGTCGATCTGCGCCCCGGTCGCGACCTCGCCGACGACGAGCCCGTCGACCTCGAGCGCGGCGCTCCGGGTGCCCTCGGCGATGTCGAGCCGGTAGCGCTCCCGCGCCGCGAGCACCACCGAGCGGTCGATGCCGGCCATCGGGGCGACCGGCGTCACGACGGAGCCCGAGAGCGCGGGGGAGAGCACCGGTCCGCCCGCGGCGTAGTTGTACGCGGTGGAGCCCGCCGGCGTCGAGGCCACGATGGCGTCCGCGCGGTAGTAGCCGTAGCCGAGTCCGCCGACGCTGAGGTCCGCCGAGACCTGACCCGCGCCGGGACGCCGCACGACGGTCAGGTCGTTGAACGCGAGGTAGTCGGTGCGGGCCCCGCTCCAGGACAGTCGGGCCTCGAGCGCGTGGTGCGGTTCGAGCTGGTAGTCGCCGGCGGACAGTCGGTCGAGGGCGGCCTCGAGGTCCGGCGGCTCGATCTCCACGAGGAACCCGACGTTGCCGTAGTTCACGCCGAGCACCGGCACCGGGCGCTTCGCCACGAGCCGCATGGCGCCGAGCATCGTGCCGTCGCCGCCGAGTGCCACGACCAGGTCGACCCGCTCGGTGAAGTCGTCGTCGTCGAGCACCTCGACCTCGCCGCCGATGCGCTGCGCGTCCGCACGTCGGGCGATCAGCCGACCCTGCCCGGAACCCTTCCAGCGCTGCAGTGTCCGGACGGACTCCTGCACGTTCTTGGTCGGGTGGACCACGAGGCCGACGACGGGCTGCTCCATGCCCCGAGCGTACCCAGCGGCCGCCGGGAGGACCGGTCTGCGCACGGTGCGAAGCGAGGTCACGCCCACGGCGAACAGGGGCAGCCCTCCGGGGGTGCGCTGGTTAGTCTCGACGTACGTCACCGGGCCTCCACCGGTCCGGCAAGGGAGAGCACATGTTCGAGAGATTCACCGACCGAGCCCGTCGTGTTGTCGTCCTCGCTCAAGAAGAAGCGAAGATGCTCAACCACAACTACATCGGCACCGAGCACATCCTCCTCGGCCTCATCCACGAGGGCGAGGGCGTCGCCGCCAAGGCGCTGGAGTCGCTCGGCATCTCGCTCGATGCCGTCCGCGAGCAGGTCCAGGACATCATCGGGCAGGGGCAGCAGCAGCCGACCGGGCACATCCCGTTCACGCCGCGCGCCAAGAAGGTGCTCGAGCTGTCCCTGCGCGAGGCGCTGCAGCTCGGCCACAACTACATCGGGACCGAGCACATCCTGCTCGGCCTCATCCGCGAGGGCGAGGGCGTCGCCGCACAGGTGCTCGTCAAGCTCGGTGCGGACCTCAACCGCGTCCGCCAGCAGGTCATCCAGCTCCTGTCCGGCTACCAGGGCAAGGAAGCGGTCGCCGTCGGTGGCGAGACGCAGCAGAACGCCCAGCAGGGTTCGCAGGTCCTCGACCAGTTCGGTCGGAACCTCACCCAGGCCGCGCGTGACGGCAAGCTCGACCCGGTCATCGGGCGCGAGAAGGAGATGGAGCGGGTCATGCAGATCCTCTCCCGTCGTTCCAAGAACAACCCCGTCCTGATCGGTGAGCCCGGCGTCGGCAAGACCGCGGTCGTCGAGGGCCTCGCCCAGGCGATCGTCAAGGGCGACGTCCCGGAGACGCTCAAGGACAAGCAGCTCTACTCGCTCGACCTCGGTTCGCTCATCGCCGGTTCCCGCTACCGCGGTGACTTCGAGGAGCGCCTGAAGAAGGTCACGAAGGAGATCCGCACCCGCGGCGACATCATCGTCTTCATCGACGAGATCCACACCCTCGTGGGTGCCGGTGCCGCCGAGGGCGCGATCGACGCGGCCTCGATCCTCAAGCCGCTGCTCGCCCGCGGTGAGCTGCAGACCGTCGGCGCCACCACGCTCGACGAGTACCGCAAGCACTTCGAGAAGGACGCCGCACTCGAGCGCCGCTTCCAGCCGGTGCAGGTCAACGAGCCGTCGCTGCCGCACGCGATCAACATCCTCAAGGGCCTCCGCGACAAGTACGAGGCGTTCCACAAGGTGTCCATCACCGACGGCGCGATCGTCGCCGCGGCGAACCTGGCCGACCGCTACGTGCAGGACCGCTTCCTGCCGGACAAGGCCATCGACCTGATCGACGAGGCCGGCGCACGTCTCCGCCTGTCGATCCTGTCGGCGCCGCCGGAGCTCCGCGAGTTCGACGAGAAGATCTCGACGGTCCGCGGGTCCAAGGAAGCCGCCATCGAGGAGCAGGACTTCGAGAAGGCCGCGAGCCTGCGCGACGAGGAGAAGAAGCTCCTCGGCGAGCGTCTCCGCCTCGAGAAGCAGTGGCGTGCGGGTGACGTCGCCGCGTCCGGCACCGTCGACGAGGGCATCATCGCCGAGGTCCTGGCGCAGGCCACGGGCATCCCGGTCTTCAAGCTCACCGAAGAAGAGACCTCGCGTCTCGTCTTCATGGAGAAGGCCCTGCACGAGCGCGTCATCGGTCAAGAAGAAGCCATCTCGGCGCTCTCCAAGACCATCCGCCGCACCCGCGCCGGCCTGAAGGACCCGAACCGTCCCTCCGGCTCGTTCATCTTCGCCGGCCCCACGGGCGTCGGGAAGACCGAGCTCGCCAAGGCCCTGGCCGAGTTCCTGTTCGACGACGAGGGCGCACTGATCTCCCTCGACATGTCGGAGTTCGGCGAGAAGCACACGGTCTCGCGCCTGTTCGGTGCCCCTCCCGGGTTCGTCGGGTTCGAGGAGGGCGGCCAGCTCACCGAGAAGGTGCGCCGCAAGCCGTTCTCCGTGGTCCTGTTCGACGAGATCGAGAAGGCCCACCCGGACATCTTCAACTCGCTGCTGCAGGTCCTCGAAGAGGGTCGTCTGACCGATGGTCAGGGCCGCGTGGTCGACTTCAAGAACACCGTCATCATCATGACCACGAACCTCGGTTCGCAGGGCATCGCCGGTGGCCCGGTGGGCTTCCAGGTCGAGGGCGACTCGGCCGTCGGCTACGACCGCATGCGCTCGAAGGTGAACGAGGAGCTCAAGAAGCACTTCAAGCCCGAGTTCCTGAACCGCGTCGACGACACGATCGTGTTCCCGCAGCTGTCGCAGTCCGAGCTGCTGCAGATCGTGGACCTGTTCGTGAAGCGTCTGGCCGACCGTCTGCTCGACCGCGACATGACCGTCGAGCTCACGCTCCCGGCCAAGGAGCAGCTCATCAAGGTCGGGTTCGACCCGGCACTCGGTGCACGCCCGCTGCGTCGCGCGATGCAGCACGAGGTCGAGGACCAGCTGTCCGAGCACATCCTGCAGGGTGAGCTCACGGCCGGCGACCACGTGAAGGTCGACTTCGCCGACGGTGCGTTCCAGTTCGAGACCGGGCGTCAGCCGGGTCGCGAGGAGGTCCTCGCCGGGGCCCCGTCGCTCGAGAAGGCACCCGAGACCCCGCAGGGCGAGATCGAGTCCTAGGCCCCTCCGGCCCAGGCCGACCCCCGGGTCCGGCACGGAAGGCGCAGCACCCCCGGGTGCTGCGCCTTCCGTCCGTCCGGAGTGCGGATACGGGATGACTTCGCGTCGGAGCCGGACCTGACCCTCGTCCGGGGGTACCGTTGTCCCTGTGCGAGGGGTTCCCCCCAACGCCTCGTGCACGATGTCCGGCTGTTCCCCCCAACTGGCTGGACGTCAGTGGCCCCGGTCCCTTCGGATCGGGGCCACTTACGCGTTCGGGGGTCCCCCGCCGTCATGCACGCTCCGGGATGGAGCAGCAGACGTCGGGTCGGCCCGGTCCGGGCGACGTTGTCTGCTCCATCCGTGCGCGGGCCCGGCCCAGCGGCCCGGCCCGGTCCCGTCCAGGCGGGCTCAGGCGGGCAGGGCAGCGGCGAACGTGCGGACGGCCTGCTCCCAGCGCTCCGGGTCCTCGTTCCACTCGAGCGTGTGCCGCGCCGTGGCGAACGTCACGACCTCGGCCCCGTGCGCACGCCGGGTGGCGACGTCGTCCGGGTCGACGAGCGGGTCGGCCGCCGAGTGCAGCAGCAGGGTCGGTGTGCCCTCGTCCTGCCACCGGGTGACGCTGAGCGGGTACGGCACACCGGCGAGCCGGCTCAGGCCCGAGGTGGTCGCCACACGCACCGCCACGGTCCCGACGGCCGCGGGGAACCGGGACGCGGTCACGGCGCCGCGGAGGGCCGACCGGACGTCGAGCAACGGCGCGACACCGACGATGCCGTCCACGGGCGTCCGTGCGGCGGCTGCGGACGCCGCGAGGGCCCCGGCGGACCAGCCCTGCAGCACGACCCGGCGGGCGCCCCGTGCCCGGGCAGCGTGTGCGGCGGCGGCGATCCGGTCGACCGCGGTCGGGTCGAGGGACCGCAGCGGCAGCCCCGACGTGTCCACGACCTGGTTCGAGGCGCCGAGCTCCCGCCACACCCGCAGCCCGCGGAGGACCTGCTGCGGCCCGATCGACTGCCCGTGGACGTGCACGACGTGCGTCTCGGCGATGCCGTCCGGTTCGGTGCCCGGGACCTCGTCGGCCGTCGTCCACACGAGCTCGGACTCCGGCGGCGTGAACGGCGCGGGGTGGAGCAGGCGTCGCGCGGCAGCGGCGCCGAGCGCGACGCTCCCCGCGGTGGCGATCGCGGTGCCGGTGAGTGCGGTGCGCAGGAGCTTCATGCCAGCCACTCTGCCAGCGTGCGATGTGCGCGGCGGTGCGGTCGGCGGTCTGCCGCGACCACACGACGGACGGGAGGCGCGGTGCCAGCTGGCACCGCGCCTCCCGTCTGTGGGTCCTTGCTTCAGGACGCCCGGGCGTCAGGCCTGGACGTCGCCGCGCCAACCCGGCTCGGTCGGGGCGTTCTCGACGCGCTCCTTGTAGTTCTGGAGGTCCTTCTTGACGGCGTGGCCGCCGACGCCGACGGCGGAACCGAGCTTCTCGAGGATGCCGGAGGGCTCCCAGTCGATCTGCACGGTGACGCGGGTCTCGGCGTCCGCGAGCTTGTGGAACGTGACGACGCCCGCGTGGTCGGTGTCGCCGTCCTTGACGGTCCACGCGACACGCTCGTCCGGGTGCTGCTCGGTGATGACGGCACGGAACTGACGCTCCTGGCCGGCCACCTTCACGGTCCAGTCGGTGGTGGTGTCGTCGACCTGGACGATCTTCTCGACCTCGTCGAGGAAGTGCGGGAACTCCTCGAACCGGGTCCACTGGTCGTAGGCCTGGCGGACGGGGACGTTGACGTCGACGGTCTCGATGATCTGGGGCACGGCCGCTCCTTCGTTTCGTCGTACTGGGGTGTTCGTGGCGTGTTGCCTGCACCTGGGACGGTAGGCGGGTGTGGCTGGACGGGGTCCAGGGCGGTGTCCCCCTCGGGCGGCGCGGAGCATGGGTGCTGGCGCGTCGCGGCGGTGCACGCTCCGCCGTCCTATGCTCGGGAGGATGACTGCACACGGGAAGCACGCGTTCGACGAGCGGGACGAACACGGCATCCGCGTGCGACCCGCACTCGCGTCGGACGTGCCGCACATCCAGCGGCTCATCGCCCCGTACGTCGACCGGCGGATCCTGCTCGGCAAGGAGAACGTCGCCCTGTACGGCTCGATCCAGCAGTTCCGGATCGCCGAGGGGCCCGACGGCGTCCCGATCGGCTGCGGTGCGCTCGCGGTGTTCTGGGACGACATCGCCGAGGTGCGCACACTCGCCCTCGACGAGGCGTGGATCCACAAGCGCGTCGGCCACCGCATGCTCGAGGCGCTCGAGCACGACGCCCGCGAGCTCGGGGTCGCCCGGATCTTCTGCCTGACCTTCGAGGTCGACTTCTTCACGAAGCACGGCTACCTCGAGATCGGCGAGCAGGTCGTCGACCCCGACGTCTACGCCGAGCTCGTGCGGTCGTCCGACGAGGGGGTCGCGGAGTTCCTCGACCTCGCCCGGGTCAAGCCGAACACCCTCGGCAACACCCGCATGCTGAAGATCCTCTGACGCTTTCCGCGGTGCCCCGGCGTCGCTCCCCGGGGTGCGGTGTGTTCGCCCTACCCTGTGCGCATGTCCTCCCTGCGCCACCCCGTCGGACCCGAGTCCTCCCGTGTCTACTGGCGCCGCCGGGCGCTCGTGCTCGGGGTCCTGCTCCTCGTGGTCGTGGTGGTCGTGCTGATCGTCGTGGGCCGGGGGAGCGGAGCGACGTCGGCGACCGGTCCGTCGGCGTCACCGTCGGCATCCGCGTCGCCGGCCGCGTCATCGGCGAAGTCCGACGCAGCCGGCGCTGCTGACGCAGCGTCGCCGTCCCCGTCGGCATCGGCCGCGGCCGCCGGCGACGGGGACACCTGCACGAAGGACGACATCGCACTGAAGCCGGTCCTCGACAAGAGCTCGTACGGCCCCACCGAGGACCCGAAGATCGCCATGTCGATCACGAACACCGGCTCGGCCACGTGCCACATGGACCTCGGGTCGGCGCAGCAGGTGCTCACGATCAGCTCCGGCGACGAGCAGTACTGGTCGTCGAAGGACTGCCAGACGAACGGCACCAGCCAGGACGTGACGATCAAGGCGGGGCAGACCCTCACGACGCCGTCGATCACCTGGGACCGGACGCGCTCGTCGACGACCACGTGCGACAGCTCGCGGCCGGCGGTCACCGGTGGCGGGGCGAGCTACCACCTGACCGTGGCGGTGGGGGAGCTGCAGTCGGCGAAGGCGGCGCAGTTCGTCCTGAACTAGGGCGCGGGGAGGACATGCGCACAGGGTAGGGCGAACACACCGCACCCCGGGGAGCGACGC
>NZ_MCIG01000020.1 GCF_001705035.1 Curtobacterium sp. UCD-KPL2560
GGCGAGGCGAGCGGACGGGACGGGGCGGTCGGGGGACCGGTCAGGGTCCGCCACCCGGTGCGGGGCCGGTCGACTCCCGCACGGTCAGGTGGGTCGGGAGCGCGACGGCCGAGGCCGTGTGCTCGTCGCCCGCGCCGTCCGCCGGGGGCGCCCCGAGTCGACCGAGCAGCATCCGGATCGCGACCTGCCCGGCCCGCTCGATGGGTGACGTCATCGTCGTGAGGGGCGGGTTGCAGAAGTCCGCTCCGAAGATGTCGTCGCAGCCGACCACGGACACGTCCTCGGGTACGCGGACGCCGCGTTCCCGGAACCGTCCGAGCATGCCGATCGCGATGAGGTCGTTGAAGGCGATGCACGCGGTCGCCCCGGCGTGCACCGCGGCGTCGGCGGCTGCTGCGCCCGAGTCGACGAACGGTGCGTGCGGGCCGATGCGGGCGACCCGCACACCCAGACGCCTCCCGACCCGCACGAGTGCCCGCCACCGACGTTCGTTCGACCACGAGCTGTCCGGTCCGGCGACGTAGAGGACGTCCCGGTGGCCGAGGGAGACGAGGTGCTGCACGGCCTGCTCGACCCCGCCAGGCGTGTCGATGAGCACCGACGGGACGCCTGCGGGCCGGCGGTTCACGACCACGAGCGGGGTCCGTTCGGCGAACCGTGCGATCTGCGCGTCGGACAGTCGGGAGGCGGTGAGCACCGCGCCGTCCGCCTTGGTCGCGATCGCGCCGAGGGCGGCGAGCTCGGCCTCGGCGGACTCCTCGGTGTCGACGAGCAGCTGCGTCCACCCGGCGGCGGCCAGCTGGTGCTGCGTGCCGCGGATGACGTCGAAGTAGAACGGGTTCGTGATGTCGGACACGAGCACCGCGACCGCCCGGGTGCGTCCCGACGTCAGGGCGCGCGCCTGCTGGTTCGGCACGTAGCCGAGTGACCGCGCTGCCTCCTGGATGCGCTGCTGCGTGACCCGGTTCACGCGGTCCGGCAGTGCGAGCGCCCGCGAGACGGTCGAGGGGGCGACGCCGGTCGCGTCGGCGATGTCCCGGATGGTCACCCGCCGGGTGGTGTCGGTCTCGCGCACCGCTCCTCCGTCCTGCCTCGCACCGTCGCGAGGTCCTGCCTCGCACCGTCGCGAGAGCGGATCCGCACCGTCGCGACGACGGGTCGGCACCGCCGCCTCGTCGCGCCGGTGGACCGACGGTAGGACGGGCTGGCAACAACTGGCAACCGGTTGCCGGTTGTTGCCAGCGGCGGGACAGTGGTGCGCAACCGGCAGCGCCGCCGGGGACCGGGCAGCGCCGCCCGGTGGAGGTCTCGAGGAGGAAACCCCCGCATGAGCACAGGAAGACGCAGGACCCGCGCACTCGTCGGTGCCGCCGTCGTCGCGGTCGCCGCCCTCACGCTCCAGGGCTGCGCGGTCGTGGACGGCAGCGGTGACGACCCGGACACCCTCCGTGTGATGATGGCCGCGGACACGACCTACCCGAAGGAACGCAAGCAGTGGCAGCAGGAGACGGCTGCCGAGTTCAAGCGCACCACGGGCGCGGACATCCAGTGGGAGACGTACTCCTCGCCCCAGGAGGAGCTGACCGCCATCCAGACGAGCGTCATCTCCGGGCAGGGGCCGGACGTCTACGCGATCGGGACGACGTTCACCCCCACCGCCTACGCCACCGGGGCCTTCGTCGAGATGGGCAGCGACCAGTGGCGCGCCGTCGGCGGGAAGGACCAGTTCGACGCCGCGTCGCTCGGCATCTCCGGGCCGAGCGCGTCGAAGCAGATCGGGATCCCGTTCGCCAGCCGCCCGTTCGTGATGGCGGTGAACACGGAACTCCTCGCACAGGCCGGGATCACCGAGCTGCCGACGACCTGGGACGCGCTCACCGCGGACGCGGAGGCGACGACGCGTGACGGCCACTTCGGGATGGCGGTCGCCTACGCCGACGGCTTCGACCCGTGGAAGTTCGTCTGGGGCATGGCCGAGAACGCCGGCAACACCATCGTCGACGGCTCGAAGGCCGAGATCTCCGCCGACGCCGTCGAGAACGCCTACCGCACCTACTTCGACTGGGTGACCAAGGACGGCGTCGTCGACCCGGCGGCGATCGGGTGGAACAACGCCCAGGCGCTCGCACAGTTCGCCGACGGCAAGGCCGCGTTCTTCCCGATGACGACGACGACCTCGCTCAACACGCTGAAGGGGTCGGCGGTCGACGGGAAGTACCAGTACGCGCTGCTGCCGACCGTGCCCCCGGGGGCGACCGAGCGTCCCGCCGACGGCATCGAGGCGGCGAGCATCCTGTCCGGCGACAACCTCGTCGTCGCCGACTACGGCACCAAGCAGGACCTGTCGTTCGACTTCGTGCAGCAGGTCTCGTCGCCCGCGGCCCAGGAGCGCTACTTCGAGCTCTTCGGGCAGCTACCGACGAACACCGAGGCCGCGCAGACGATCGCGCGGGAGAACCCGGACCTCGCCCCGATCGTCCAGGCCGGCAAGCTCTCGAAGCCGACCGCCTTCACCGGTGCGTGGTCCGACATCCAGCTCTCGCTCGTCGACGTCGTCGTGCAGTCCATCCCCTCGCTGAAGAGCGGCGAGGTGACGGACGACCAGCTCCGGAAGCGGCTCGCCGCCGCCCAACGGGACGCCCAGGCGACCCTGGACCGACAGAAGAACGGAGGCCTGTGATGACGCAGGTCCAGACCCGGGCACCACGCGACGCCGAGCGCCCGCCGCGCGAGGTCCGTCCGCACGGCCGCACACCGCTGTACCGGCGCGAACGTCCGCTGTGGATGCTCCTGCCCGGTGGCGTGCTCATGCTCGTCGTCATCGTCGTGCCGCTCCTGGTGGGCGTGTACATCGCGATGCTCGACCTCGACCAGTACACGCTCCGCCAGTGGTTCAGCGCCCCGTTCGTCGGACTCGCCAACTTCGTCGAGGCGTTCACCGACTCACCGCTCCTGCACTCGGTGTGGATCTCGGTGTCGCTGTCGGTGCTCGTCACCGCCGCGACCGTGCCGATCGGTGTCGCCGCGGCGATCTCGACGCAGAACCGGTTCCCCGGGCGCGGACTCGTCCGCTCGGTCTACCTCATCCCGTACGTGCTCCCGGCCTTCGTCGTCGGCACGTTCTTCCGGACGATGCTCCAGCCGCAGGGCGTGGTGAACACGGTGTTCGGCACGGACGTCCTCTGGCTGAACGGCTCGGCGTCGTACTGGGCGCTCGCCGGCGTCATGGTCTGGACGAGCTGGCCGTTCGTCTACCTGCTCTCGCTCGCCGGGCTGCAGGCCGTCGACGGCGAGGTGCACGAGGCCGCGGCACTCGACGGCGTCACCTGGTGGGCGAAGCTCCGGTACATCGTCTTCCCGTACCTCCGTGGCCCGCTGAGCCTCGCGGTGATCATCTCGATCCTGCACAACATCAACAACTTCACGCTGCCGTTCGTCCTGTTCGGCATCCCACTGCCCTCGAGCGTCGAGGTCATGCCCGTCCTGACGTACATCGCGAGCTTCCAGTCGTTCCGCTTCGGGCTGTCCGCGGCGATGGCGATCTGCTCGCTCGTGATCGTCGCGATCCCGCTGTTCGTGTACCTGCGGGCCGTCAAGCTCGACACCGGCGACGACGCCGGACCCACCCGGAAGCAGCGCCGCGCCGACCTCGCGACGCTCGCCGCCCCCGTGGCGGCCGACATCGAGGGAGCCCGCGCATGAGCGCCCACGGCACGCCGTTCGCCGGGACCACCCGGACCCCTCCGACCGCGACGCTCACCGAGAGCATCACCGCGCCGGGACGACGACCCGGCAGACGCCCGTACGACACCGACGTCACCCGGCTCCTGCCGCGGTGGCTGCTCGTCCTCGTGATCGCGGTGATCACCGCCTTCATCGCGGCCCCGGTGCTCTACATCCTGTTCGGCTCGGTCAACTCCGACGTCGCGGTCGCCCGGGGCGAGTACTTCCCGTCCGAGTTCACGCTCGCGAACTACGTCGCGATCTGGGACACCGTCGCCCTCGGCCAGGGGCTGGTGAACTCGCTCCTCACCGCCGGGGCCGTCGCGGTCGCGAGCGCCACGCTCGCCGTGTCCACCGCCTACGTCCTCGTCCGGTTCCGCTTCCTCGGCCGCCTCACGATGCTGCGGGGGCTCCTCGCCCTGCAGTCCGTCCCCGGGACGCTCCTGCTCCTGCCGGTCTTCGTGGTGTTCGCGAACATCGCGAGTGCGACGGGCGTGCAGGTGATCGGTACCCGGTGGGGCCTCTTCGTCACCTACCTGACCTTCGCCCTGCCGTTCTCCACGTGGGTCATGGTCACGTACCTGCGCGGTCTGCCGAAGGAACTCGAGGAGGCCGCACGCATCGACGGCGCCTCGAGCGGGCGCATCCTGCGGAGCATCGTCCTGCCGCTGTCCTGGCCCGGCATCGTCGTCTCGGCGATCTTCGCCTTCCTGCTGGGCTGGAACGACGTGCTGTTCAGCACGATCATGACGACCCCGAACACCCGCACCGTCGCGGTCGTCCTGCAGGTGCTCGGCACCGCCCAGGAGGGCGGCGCCGTCCCGATCTACGGCCAGATGATGGCCGCCTCGATCGTGTGCGCCGTCCCGGTGGTCGCGCTCTACCTGGTCTTCCAGCGCTACCTGGTCGGCGGCCTCACGGCCGGCTCCGTCAAGTAGGCCGCTGTGCACAGCGTGCACTCCTCCACGGACAGCCTGGAGGCGCGGTGCGGGCCCGCCCCGCGCCTCCAGGCTGGTACCCCGGTCACCACGAAGGGAACGTCATGACCCAGCCCAGTTGGGAACTCTCCGGTTTCGGCGACGAGATCGACGCCGATCCGGCGGTCCAGGTCGCCGTGCTGCAGGCGCTCGGTGCCTCCGCGATCGAGGTGCGGAGCGCCTGGGGGGTGAACGTCGTCGACCTCGACGACGACCAGCTCGCCGGCCTGCACCGTGTCCTCCGGGATCGCGGCCAGACCGTGTCCGCGATCGCGTCGCCGATCGGCAAGGTGCCCGTCGACGAGCCCGTCGAGCACGAGGTGGGGCGGCTCGGCCGGGCGATCGCCGCGGCGCGCGCGCTCGGCACCACGAACATCCGGATCTTCTCGTTCTTCTCCCCGGGCCGCGCGCCGGAGGACGTCCGCGACGACGTCCTCGTCCGGATGCGGGCGCTCGCCGACCGCGCGGAGCGCGCGGGGGTCACCCTGCTGCACGAGAACGAGAAGGACATCTACGGCGACGTCCCCGGCCGCGTGCTCGACATCGTCGAGAGCGTCGGGTCGCCCGCGCTCCGACTCGCCTGGGACAACGCGAACTACGTCCAGTGCGGGGTCCGCCCGTTCACCGACGGATGGGCGCAGCTCGCCCCGTACGTCGACTACCTGCAGGTCAAGGACGCCCTCGCGGCGGACTCGTCCGTCGTCCCCGCGGGCGAGGGCGACGGCGAACTGCTCGACACCCTCACCGCGCTGCGTGACGCCGGGTACTCCGGGTACGCCTCGCTCGAACCGCACCTCAGCGACTTCACCCATCTCGGCGGGTTCTCCGGCCCCGCGGCCTTCGGTCGCGCCGGTCGTGCCTTCCGCGCCCTCACCGACCAGATCGGAGTCACCCTGCGATGACCTCACCACTCAAGTTGGCAGTCGTCGGCGCCGGCGTCATCGGCCGCCACCACGCCCGCGTCGCCGTCCAGCACCCCGACCTGCAGGTCGTCGCGCTCGTCGACGCCGTCCCTGCGGCGGCCACGAGCGCCGCCGACGAACTCCAGGCCCTCGGCGTGCCCCGCCCCGTCACGACCGCGACCATCGAGCAGGCCATCGCCGCGACCGACATCGACGTCGTCGCGATCTGCTCGCCGTCCGGCATGCACGTGCAGCTGGCCGAGGCAGCGCTCGCCGCGGGCAAGCACGTCGTCATCGAGAAGCCCCTCGACACGACGATGCCGCGGGCACGCGAGATCGCCCGGCTGGCAGCCGAGGCCCGCACGCGCGGGCTCGTCACGAGCGTCATCAGCCAGCACCGGTTCGACCCGGCATCGGTCGCCGTCGCCGGGGCGGCGCACAGCGGCGCCTTCGGGACCGTGACCTCCGGCGTCGCGAGCGTCGCGTGGTACCGGTCGCAGGGCTACTACGACTCGGGTGACTGGCGCGGCACCTGGGCGCTCGACGGCGGCGGCGCGGTCATGAACCAGGGCGTCCACACGGTCGACCTGCTCGTCTGGGCGCTCGGTCGTCCGGAGGAGATCTCCGCCCAGGTCGGGCTCCTCGCGCACGACCGGATCGAGGTCGAGGACACCGCGGTCGCGACCGTCCGGTTCCGAGGTGGTGCGCTCGGCGTCATCCACTGCACGACCGCCGCCTACCCCGGCCTCTCGGCGCGCTACGCCGTGTACGGCACGCACGGTTCCGCGATCGTCGACGACGACCGGCTCGCGTACTTCCACGTCGCCCCGGACACAGCCACCCTCGAGTCGGCGTCGACCACCGCGAACACCACGGCGGTCGCGGACGCCGCCGACCAGAAGGACGCCGTCGTCCCGCCCGAGCACGTCGTCGGCGGACCGGGCGAACCGGACCACTTCGCCGCCGGGCACGCACGCCAGTACACCGACGTCGTGGCGGCGATCCGCGAGGGCCGCGATCCGGGCGTCACCGTCGACGCCGCACTCGTCTCGCTCGCGACCGTCCGCGGGCTCTACGTCAGCGCGACGCTCGGGCAGCCCGTGCGCATCGACGACGTCATCCACGGGAAGTACGACGACGTCGTCCCGACCGTCCCGGTCACCACCCGCGAAGGAGCAACCCGATGAAGTTCTCCGTGTTCACCGCCTCCACCCCCGACTGGACGCCGTCGCAGGCTGCCGAGACCCTCGCCGGGCAGGGCTGGGACGGCATCGAGTGGCGCGTCGTCGACGACCGTCCGGCCGACGGGCAGCCGGTGCCGGCGGACCGTGCGTTCTGGGTCGGCAACCGGTCGACCTGGCAGTTCACCGGCATCGTCGACCAGGTCGGCGAGATCGCGCGCACCACCGACGCCGCCGGGCTCGGGTACTCGGGCATCGGCGGCTACCAGCCGGTCGCCGACCACGAGGGCGTCGAGACGATGCTCCGCGTGACGGCCGAGCTCGGTGCCCGCCAGGTCCGGGTCACCATGCCGATGTACCGGCGTGAGCGCGAGCGGACGGGCGCGACCTACGGGCAACTGTTCGACCGCACGCGGGCCGACCTCGAGTGGGCGGCGGGTCGCGCAGCGGACCTCGGGGTGAAGGCCCTCGTCGAGCTGCACCACACGACGATCACCCCCTCGGCCTCCGCGGCCCTGCGGCTCCTCGACGGCCTCGATCCCGCGCACGTCGGCGTCGTCCACGACCTCGGCAACCTCGTCATCGAGGGGCAGGAGGACCACCTGGCGGCCTTCGAGCTCCTCGGTCCGTACCTCGCCCACGCCCACGTCAAGAACGCCCGGTGGGTGGACACCGGCGACACCCGTGCCGACGGCAGTCGCGTCTGGCAACACGAGTGGGCACCGCTGCGCGACGGCCAGGCGTCGGTGGGGGAGTACCTCGACGCCCTCCGCCAGGTGGGTTACGACGGCTGGGTCACGGTCGAGGACTTCTCCACCGCCCTGCCGCTCGCCGAGCGCACCGCGGACAACCTCGCGTACCTCCGGTCCCTGGTCCCGGTGACGGCGTGACCACCCGACGGCCGGGCATCGTGCACCTCGGCGTGGGTGCCTTCGCCCGCGCGCACCTCGCCTGGTACACGCAGCGGGCGGCGGGCGTGCCGTGGGGCATCACCGCGTTCACCGGACGTTCGGCGCACGCGGCCGAGGCGCTCGCCGCGCAGGACTGCCGGTACACGCTCGTCACCCGGGCCGCGGCCGGGGACACCGCCGAGGTCGTCGACGCGATCGTCGCCGCGCACCCCGGCAGCGACGACGAGGCCTGGAGGCGCGCGGTCGCGTCCGCCGACACGAGCATCGTGACGCTGACGGTCACCGAGGCCGGCTACCGCGCGGACTCCGACGTCCCGGCCCGCCTGGTCGACGGGCTCGCGGCGCGACGGGACGCCGGCGGTGGGCGGATCGCGCTCGTCAGCCTCGACAACCTGACGCACAACGGCGAGGTGCTCCGGCGGGCGGTGGCATCGGCTGTCGACGACGCGGCGCTGCGCACCTGGGTCGACGAGCACGTGGCGTTCCCGTCGTCGATGGTCGACCGGATCACCCCGGCGACGACCGACGCGGACGTCGCGGGCCTCGCCGACCTGCCGGGGGCGCTGCCCGGCGACCGGGTGCCCGTGGTCACCGAGCCGTTCGCCGAGTGGGTGCTCGAGGACGCCTTCACCGGGGTCGACCGACCGGCGTGGGAGACCGCCGGGGTCCGACTCGTCGGTGACGTCACGCCCTTCGAGCAGCGCAAGCTCTGGCTGCTCAACGGCGCGCACTCGGTGCTCGCGTACCTCGGGATGTTCCTCGGGCACGAGACGGTGGCCGAGGCGGTGGGCGATCCGCGCTGCCGTGCCGCCGTCGACCAGCTGTGGGACGAGGCCTCGGCGGAGCTCACGCTGCCGGCCGACGAGACCACCGCGGCCCGGGCAGCGCTCCTCGGACGGTTCGCGAACCCGCGCATCCGGCACACCCTCCGCCAGATCGCCGCCGGGGGTTCCGAGAAGCTGCCCGTCCGGGTCGTCGACGTCGTGCGCCGACGACGCGACCGCGACCCGGACGCGGGCATCGGCCCGGGTGCCGCGACCGCGATCGCCGCCTGGTGGCTGCACTGCACCGAGCAGCCCGCGCTCGTGACCGACCCCGGTGCGCCCGGGCCAGACTCGGACCTGCACGCCGTGCTCGCCGTGATCGCACCCGACCTCGACACCACGCCCGTGGTCGCCGCCGTGACGGCGGCCGCCGACCGCATCCGAGCCGCGGCGCACGACACCGGCAGCGCCGCCGGCAGCCCACGCACCGACGAAGGAGTCCACGCATGACCGACGCGAGCACGACCGGCACCACGAACCCCGCAGCACCGGTCCCCGGCGCGACCGACGGCGGTGCCGCGACCGACCCGACGGCCGGGCGGCCCGACACCTGGGCGTCGACCGACCGCGGGCAGCTCATCGACCGCGCCGAGGTCGTCGTCACGAGCCCCGACCGCAACTTCGTGACGCTGAAGATCACCACCGTCGACGGGGTCACCGGACTCGGCGACGCGACGCTGAACGGTCGCGAGCTCGCCGTGGCGGCGTACCTGGCCGAGCACGTCGTCCCCCTGCTCGTCGGGCGCGACGCCAGCCGGATCGAGGACGCCTGGCAGTTCCTGTACCGCTCGTCGTACTGGCGCCGCGGCCCGGTCACGATGGCCGCGATCGCCGCCGTCGACATGGCGCTCTGGGACGTCAAGGCCAAGGTCGCGGGGATGCCGCTGTACCAGCTGCTCGGCGGGGCGTCGCGGACCGGCCTCATGGCGTACGGGCACGCCTCGGGCAAGGAGCTCCCGGAGCTGTTCGACTCGATCCGGGAGCACCAGGCTGAGGGCTACCGGTCCATCCGCGTCCAGACCGGCGTCCCCGGGCTCGAGAGCATCTACGGCATCGCGTCGAACCGCACGACCGAGGGCAACGCGGGTGTCCGGTACGACTTCGAGCCGGCGCAGCGCGGGGCGTACCCGGCGATGGAGGACTGGGACACCCGCGCCTACCTCCGGCACGTGCCGACCGTGTTCGAGGCGGTCCGCAACGAGTTCGGCCCCGAACTGCCCCTGCTGCACGACGGTCACCACCGGATGACCCCGTTGCAGGCCGCGAAGCTCGGCAAGTCCCTCGAGCCCTACGACCTGTTCTGGCTCGAGGACTGCACTCCGGCCGAGAACCAGGAGGCACTCAAGCTCGTCCGGCAGCACACCACGACGCCGCTCGCGATCGGCGAGGTGTTCAACACGATCTGGGACTTCAAGGACGTCATCCGCGACCAGCTCATCGACTACGTCCGCGGTGCCGTGACGCACATGGGCGGGGTGACGCCGCTCCGCAAGACGATGGACTACGCGGCGTTGTACCAGGTGAAGTCCGGGTTCCACGGCCCGACCGACATCTCACCGGTGGGGCTCGCGGCGCAGATGCACCTCGGGCTCGCGATCCACAACTTCGGCATCCAGGAGTACATGCAGCACGGGCCGCGCACGAACCAGGTGTTCCGGCAGACGTCCACCTTCACCGACGGCTACCTGCACCCCGGCGACGAGCCCGGCCTGGGGGTGTCCCTCGACGTCGACGAGGCGGGGAAGTACCCCTACGAGCAGGCGTACCTGCCGTTCAACCGCCTGGCCGACGGCACCGTCCACGACTGGTAGCGCACCGTGGCACCCGGGGCATGCTGGGGCGATGGAGTTCGCGGACGTGGCGAGGGAACTGCTCCTCGTCGCGCCCGCCGACTTCGTCCGTGAGCGCACCGCCCGGCAGCGGGCCGTCCGCGCGGACGACCGTCCCCTCGCGACCCGGATCGGCGGGCTCCGGAAACCCGCACCCGCGGCCTGGGTCGTCGACCTGCTCGCGCACGACGGCGCGCTCGACGAGGCCGTGGGTCTCGGGCCGTCGATCCGGCAGGCCCAGGCGGACGCCGACCCGGACGCCATCCGGCAGCTCCGACGGCAGCGGTCCGTGGTCGTCGACGCCGTCGTGCGCGCCGGGGCCGACCGCGCGGCCGACGCCGGGCACCCGGTGACCTCGGCGGTCCTCGACCAGGTCCGCGCGACCGTCGAGGCCGCGATGGTCGACCCGCACGCCGGTGCCGCCGTCCGCTCGGGGCTGCTCGTCCGTGCCCTGGAGAGCGCCGGGTTCGATGCGGTCGACCTCGACGGTGCGCTCGCCGACCCCGACGCCGTGCCGGAGGCGTGGTCCGGCTCGGACGCGGAACCCATCCCGATCGAGAGCGCGCGCCGGTCCCGGCAAGCGGGTCGCGCCGCCACCACGACGCACCAGCAGCCGCAGCACCACCAGGACGAGCGCCGGCAACAGCACCACCAGCGCGAGCGCGAGCAGCAGGAGCACGAGCGGGCACAGCAGGAGCACGCCGCCCGCGAGGCGGAGGCCACCGCCCGTGCCGAGTCCCGCACCGCCGACGCCGCCCTCGACGCCGCGGAGTCCGACCTCGAGCGCGCGGAGGAACGCCGGGCCGACCTCGAACGCCGGCTCGCCGACGCGGCCGCCGCGGTCGAGCGCGCCGAGCGGGCCCGGGACGCCGCGGCCGAGGCGAGCGACCGCGCCCGCGACCTCCTGCGCGCCGCCCAGCACCACCGACGCGACGTCGGACGCTGACGGAGTACCACGCAGCACCAGCACCAGCACCAGCACCAGCACCAGCACCAGCACCAGCACCAGCACCAGCACCACCGCCCCCGCGGTACGACACGCCCGGGACGGTACTGGTAGAGTGGCGCACGACTTCGGCGAGGGTCGCGTTCGCGCGGCCGTGATCGACGCGGCGGATGCCCGGCAAGCTCTGGGAACGTTCCTCACGCGTGCACGCGTTCGAGTTGCAACACCACAGACCCCACGATGCCGGCACCCCGGTGTCGCCCACGAGACCAGGAGGCACCATGGCCGACTACACCACGCTCGCAGTCGAGATCCGCACCAAGTTCGGCAAGGGTGCGGCCCGCAAGCTCCGCGCCGCCGACAAGATCCCCGCCGTCATCTACGGCCACGGCACCGAGCCGCAGCACGTGTCGCTGCCGGGCCACGAGACGATGCTCCTCGTCCGCACCGCGAACGCGGTCGTGGACCTCGACATCGAGGGCACCTCGCAGCTCGCCCTCGTCAAGGACGTCCAGCGTGACCCGGTGCGCCAGATCATCGAGCACATCGACCTCGTCGTCGTGCGTCGTGGCGAGAAGGTCACGGTCGACGTGCCCGTCGTCGTGACCGGTGAGTCCTTCTCCGGCACCATCCACGTGCAGGACCTCTCCTCGGTCTCGCTCCTGGTCGAGGCGACCAACATCCCCGAGCACGTGACGGTCGACGTCGAGGGCCTCGAGGACGGCACGCAGGTCCTGGCGTCGCAGCTCGAGCTGCCCGCCGGCGCCGAGCTCGAGACCGACGGCGAGGCGCTCGTCGTCCAGATCGTCACCCCGCGTGGCACCGCCGACGACGACGCCGCCGACGAGGCAGCTGCCGAGGCCGGCGCCGAGGCGGGTGCCGAGGGCGGCTCCGCCCCGGTCGACTCCGAGTAAGCACACCCTCGCGGACGTCTGGCCGACGCTGATGGCAGTGGACACGCTCGTCGTGGTCGGGCTCGGGAACCCCGGGCCCGGCTACGCGGGCAACCGCCACAACGTCGGCCAGATGGTCCTCGACGAACTCGCCGCCCGCATGGGTGCGACGTTCAAGAAGCACAAGACGCCGAACCAGGTCGCCGAGGGGCGTCTGGTCCCCGGCGGCACCAGGATCGTCCTCGCGAAGCCGGGGTCGTTCATGAACACCTCCGGCGGACCCGTCTCGAGCGTCCTCGGGTTCTACAGCGCCACCCCCGCCGAGCTCGTGGTCGTGCACGACGAGCTCGACCTGCCGTTCGACACCGTCCGTCTCAAGGGCAGCGGCGGTCACGGCGGGCACAACGGCCTGCGCGACATCATCAAGGCGACCGGCACGAACGAGTTCTCCCGGGTGCGGATCGGCATCGGCCGTCCCCCGGGTCGACAGGACCCCGCAGACTACGTCCTCCGCGACTTCTCGCCGACCGAGAAGAAGACGCTGCCGAACCTCATCGCCGACGGCGCGGACGCGGTCGAGGCGATCGCGGAGCTCGGGCTCCTCGCCGCGCAGCAGCGCGTCCACGCCCCCTCCTGATCGGCGTCGGCGGACCGGGCTCCGCACGCGCGTCGGACCGGCCGGGAGGCGCACCCCGCGTCCGTCCCGCCGGCTGCGGTCCGGCAGCGGTGGCCGGTGCCGAGGCGCGCCCGGGGTCCGTCCCGCCGGCTGCGGTCCGGCGCTCCACCGGCACCGCAGGGCACACGGCACGGGTGCCCTGCTGACCGGAGGACGCGTCCGTGGTCCCCGAACGGGGGGACCACGTCGTCCCCCGCCCGTCAGTACGGTCTGCGGCGGAGGAGCGTCCTCCACGAGGGGGACCACCATGGGGCGAAGCGCCCGGACGCCGCGACACGTCGCGACCGGACGACCGACGACACCGGGCCGGAGCGGTCCGAGCGTCGGGCGGGCGGTGTCCCGCACCGTCCTGGCCGTCGGCGCAGCGGTGCTCGCGGTCGTCCTGGCCGGAGCGGGTGCCGCGCTGGCCGACGGGGCCGGTTCCTCGACGAGCGAGACGTGGACGCCGACGCGTGCGGACGTGTCCGCTCCGCCCGTCGCCTCGTCCTTCACGGCGCCGAACGACGTCCACGTCGACGCCGACGGGTCGGTGCTCGTCGCCGACCTCGCCGGGAACGGCGTGCTCCGACGGAGCACCACCGGGGTGTGGAGCGTCGTCGCCCCGTTCGGCACCGGACAACGGGACATGTGGAACCCGTCCGCCGTGACCACCACTCCGGACGGCCGGGTCCTGGTCGCCGAGGCGGGTCGCCCGGCCCTCGCGACGGTCGACCCGGGATCGGGGGCCGTGACGCGACAGGCCGCCCCGCCGGTGCAGGGTCAGGTCGCCGGACTCGCGGTGGACGGCACGACCGTGTTCGCCGCGGTGCCGGGCAGCGGACGCCTCTGGACGACGCAGCTCGGCT
Source organism: Curtobacterium sp. UCD-KPL2560 (assembly GCF_001705035.1). GTDB lineage: Bacteria > Actinomycetota > Actinomycetes > Actinomycetales > Microbacteriaceae > Curtobacterium. Next base: position 13,708 of record NZ_MCIG01000020.1, read on the forward strand.
CCGACACCTGGACGACGGTCGCCGGCCCCTGGCAGGACCCGGCCGGCGTCGCACGCTCCGCCGACGGGACGGTCCTCACGGTCACCGATGCCGGGACGGACGACGTCTGGCGGCTCGACCGCGCGACGGGGGCGGTCGTGTCCCTCGGGTTCCCCCGGCACGCGGGCAGCGTGCTGCGGGGCGTGGCCGTCGACGGCGGCGACGTCTTCGTCGTGGACAACGGCGCGGGCCGGGTCTGGGCGCGGACGGGCGGTTCCTGGTCGGTGGCGTTCTCCACCGCGCCCGACGGGACGGCGCTGGTGAACCCCACGGGCGTGTCCGTCGGCGCGGACCGCTCCCTCGCGGTCGCGGACTACAACCGGCAGCGCATCGTCACGGCGACGTCCTCCGGGCGGCCGGTGCCGGTCCCGTCCGCAACGCCCAGCGCCGACCCGACGACCGCCCCGACCGCCGCGGCGTCGCCGGGCCCGTCGGCGACCCGCGCCGCCGATTCGACCGCCCCGGCGACCGCCCTGCCGACCGCAGCGAGCGGCACGACCGGCACCGTGCCTCCCGGCCGTGGCCCGGTGGCGTCGGGACCGGCCGACGGTCCGCACCACGCGCGCGACCTCGCCTGGACCGGCAGCGGGCCGGTCGTCCCCGTCCTCGTGCTCGCCGGGTCCCTCGTGCTGCTCGGGACGGCGGGGATCGTCGCCCGACGACGTCGGGCCTGACACCGGAGCAGCACGGGGCGGTGTGTTCGCCCGTCGCGCACGCCGCGCCCGCTGTCGGAGGGCGCCGGTACCATCTCCTGAGTGACGATCTCGGGCATCATCCCTGCGCTCTCGCGCGCCTCCGCGTTCGATCGCGTCCTCCGCGCCGCCGGGCGTGACGCTGACTTCTCCGTCGTCGACGGCCTGCGCGTGCCGTTGCTCGCCGCCCTCCTGGCTGAGCGCTCCGGCCCGCAGTGCCTCTTCGTGGTGACCGCCACCGGGCGCGAGGCCGAGGCGGTCCGCAGCGCCTTCACGTGCACGGTGCCCGATGCCGAGGTCCTCGAGTTCCCCGCGTGGGAGACCCTGCCGCACGAGCGCCTGAGCCCGAGCGCGCAGACGGTCGGCACCCGCATCGCGACGCTCCGCACGCTCGCCGCGTGGCAGGACGCCGACCCGGCCGATCGCCGTCCCGTCGTCGTCGTGGCGAGCGTCCGGGCGGCGCTGCAGCCGATCGCGGGCAACCTGACCTCGCTCGCGCCGGTCGTCCTCCGCACCGACTCGCGCGGCAACGACCTCGCGGGGATCGCGGCGCAGCTGGTCGACCTCGCGTACGCCCGTGTCGACCTCGTCACGCGTCGTGGTGAGTTCGCCGTCCGCGGTGGCATCCTCGACGTCTTCCCGCCGGGCGCCGACCACCCGGTGCGCGTCGACTTCTTCGGCGACGAGATCGAGGCCATCAAGGCGTTCTCGGTCGCCGACCAGCGCACCACCGAGGACGACCTCGGCGTGGTCGAGCTCACCGCCTCGCGTGAACTGCTGCTGAGCGACGACGTCCGGCAGCGGGCGCGCGAGATGCTGCACGAGTTCCCGAACCTGTCGCAGATGCTCGCCAAGATCGCCGAGGGCATCCCGGTCGAGGGCATGGAGTCCCTCGCCCCCGCGCTCGTGCAGGACCTCGTGCCGATCACCTCGTACCTGCCCGAGGCCGCGACGATCGCCGTGCTGTCCCCGGAGCGGGTGAGTGGCCGTGCGCACAGCCTGGCCGAGACGAACACCGAGTTCCTGCAGGCCGCGTGGAGCGCCGCCGTCGCCGGTGCGCAGGCGCCGATCGACCTCGACGCCGGCAACTTCCTGACCGTGCAGCAGCTCAAGAACGGCCGTGGGCAGCGCACCTGGTGGACCGTGACGCCGTTCGACTCCGGGCTCGACGAGGGCGACCGCGACCGCGTGCTCACCGACGCCGAGGCCGCGAGCGAGGCCGGCGAGTACATCCGCGTCCGGGCCGAGTCGATCCCGAGCTTCGCCGGCAGCGCGGACGGTGCCGTCGGGCACGTCAAGCAGCTCGTCGACGACGGGTGGGCGGTCGTCGTGACGGCGCAGGGCAAGGGCCTCGTCGAGCGCGCCGTCCAGGTGCTCGCCGACGCCGGCGTCGCCGCCCGCGCCGGCGACCTCACCGCACCGCCGGAGCCCGGCGTCGCGGTCGTGACCACCGCGTCGGTCGAGGCGGGCTTCGCCACCCCCGACCCGCGCATCGCCGTCCTGAGCGAGGCCGAGTTCTACGGCCGCAGCGTCCAGCAGGGCGCCCGGACCGTCAAGAAGCTCGCGGGTCGTCGCAAGAACGTCGTCGACCCGCTGCAGCTCAAGCCGGGCGACGTCGTCGTGCACGCGACGCACGGCATCGCCCGGTTCGTCGAGCTCGTCTCGCGCGAGGTGAGCTCCGGCGGCCGGAACGCCGTGAAGACGCAGCGCGAGTACCTCGTGCTCGAGTACGCACCGTCGAAGCGGAACTACCCCGGTGACAAGCTCTTCGTCCCGACCGACCAGCTCGACCAGCTGTCCCGCTACGTCGGCGGCGAGAACCCGACGCTGTCGAAGATGGGCGGCTCGGACTGGTCGGCCGCCAAGTCGAAGGCGCGCAAGGCGGTCCGTGACATCGCGGTCGACCTCGTGAAGCTCTACTCGGCGCGCATGGCGTCGAAGGGCCACGCGTTCGGCCCGGACACCCCGTGGCAGCGAGAGCTCGAGGAAGCCTTCCCGTTCGCCGAGACCGCCGACCAGCTCACCACGATCGACGAGATCAAGCGCGACATGGAGAGCCCGATCCCGATGGACCGGCTGCTGTCCGGTGACGTCGGCTACGGCAAGACCGAGGTCGCGATCCGTGCCGCGTTCAAGGCCGTGCAGGACGGCAAGCAGGTCGCGGTCCTCGTGCCGACCACGCTGCTCGTCCGCCAGCACATGGAGACGTTCCAGGAGCGGTTCGCCGGCTTCCCGGTGCACCTGCGCGCGTTGAGCCGCTTCCAGTCCGAGAAGGAGTCGAAGGAGACGATCGCGGGCCTCGCGGACGGCACCGTCGACATCGTCATCGGCACGCACCGGATCCTGTCGCAGAACATCCAGTTCAAGGACGTCGGACTCGTCATCATCGACGAGGAGCAGCGGTTCGGCGTCGAGCACAAGGACCAGCTCAAGAAGCTCAAGACCAACGTCGACGTGCTCGCGATGTCGGCGACCCCGATCCCGCGGTCGCTCGAGATGGCGGTCACCGGCATCCGCGAGATGTCGACGCTCGCCACCCCGCCCGAGGACCGCCACCCGATCCTCACGTTCGTCGGACCGCAGTCCGACCTGCAGGTTGCCGCGGCGATCCGGCGCGAGCTGCTCCGCGAAGGCCAGGTGTTCTACGTGCACAACCGCGTCAAGGACATCCAGTCGGTCGCGTCGCACCTCGCCGAGATCGTCCCCGACGCCCGGATCCAGGTCGCGCACGGCCAGATGTCCGAGGGTGCCCTCGAGCAGGTCATGGTCGACTTCTGGGAGCGGAAGTTCGACGTGCTCGTCTCGACGACCATCATCGAGACCGGCCTCGACATCGCGAACGCGAACACGCTCATCATCGACAAGGCCGACAAGTACGGACTCTCGCAGCTGCACCAGTTGCGCGGTCGCGTCGGCCGTGGCCGGGAGCGCGGCTACGCGTACTTCCTGTACGACCCGGACAAGCCGCTGTCCGAGACCGCGCAGGACCGCCTCGAGACCATCGCGGCGAACAACGAGCTCGGCGCGGGCATGCAGGTCGCCATGAAGGACCTCGAGATCCGCGGTGCGGGCAACCTGCTCGGCGGCGAGCAGTCCGGCCACATCGCAGGGGTCGGCTTCGACCTGTACCTCCGGATGATCGGCGAGGCGGTGTCGCAGTTCCGCGGTGACGTCGCCGAGGGGCAGACCGAGCTCCGGCTCGAGATCCCGGTCGACGCGCACATCCCCGAGGACTACGTCGAGTCGGAGCGCCTGCGCCTCGAGGCGTACCAGAAGCTCTCGGCGGCGTCCGCCCCGGCGGCGCAGCCCGAGGCGATCGACATGGTGCTCGACGAGCTCACCGACCGCTACGGCCAGCCCCCGCAGGCGGTGCGCACGCTCGTCGAGGTCTCCCGACTCCGGCGGATGGCGCAGCAGGTCGGCCTGTCCGACGTCGTCGTGATGGGCTCGAACCTGCGGGTCGCGGGCAAGGAGCTGCCCGACTCGGCGCAGGTCCGGCTCGCGCGGATGTACCCCGGGGCGCGCTGGTTCCCGCAGCAGGACGCGTCGAGCATCCCGCTGCCGAAGCCGCACGGCGAGACCCTGCCCGACGACGCGCTCATCGACTGGGTGGAGGGCATCCTGACGGCGGTCTACGGGGCGTCGAAGACGCCCGCGGAGACGACCGCCGCCTGACGCGCGTCGCCTGACCGGCTCGGCCCGTCGGGTCGTCCTCTCGGACCGGAGGCGGCGTGGCCGGCCGGCAGCGCGCCTCCGGCCCGTCCCGTCGTCGGACGGGAGGCACGTGGCGGGCCGGTACCGCGCCTCCCGTCCGGCCCGTGGTCCGACGGGAGGCGCGTGGCGGGCCCGCACCGCGCCTCCTGTCCGGGCGGTGGTCGCGGCAGACCGCTCGTCGCGCCCCGTCGCGGATGCCGCATCGGCGCGACGACGCCGCTGTCGTCCGACGGCGGTGTTGCCGCAGCGCGTCGACCTACTCGGTCACCTCGGCCTCGGACAGCGCCCGGCGGGCGCGGTGGTGCCGCGCCTTCGCGCTGACCACGACCGCCGAGGCGACGATCGCGATGCCGGAGCCGACGAGGACGGCGAGGACGCCCTCGTCGAGGATCTCCTCGTTCCGGGCGAACGCGAGCTCGTTCATGAGCAGGGACACCGTGAAGCCGATGCCACCGAGCACGCCGACGGTGACGATCGAGCCGAAGGACAGGCGCGACCGGCCCGGGGCGCGGAACACCCTCGTCGCGACGACGCCGAACAGCGTGATGCCGAGCACCTTGCCGACGGGGAGCGCGAGCACCACCGCCCAGAACGTCGGGGAGAGTTCCCCGATGCCCACCGCGGGGACGACGACCGCAGCCGAGGCGAAGGCGAACACCGGCAGCACGACCGCGTTCGACCACGGCTCGACGTGCTCGTGCAGCGTGTGTGCGGGCCGGCGCGGGAGCACGAGCCCGAGCGCGACGCCCGCGATCGTGGCGTGGACCCCCGAGTGGTACACGAGCCACCAGGTCACGAGCCCGACGAGGACCATCGCGACGACGATCCACGTCTGCGCGCTGCGGCCGGGACGGAGCAGTCGACCGAGCACCGCGAAGACGAGCAGCGCGACGACGGCACCGCCGAGGGCGAGGAAGTCCGTCCCGTGCGCGAACACCACCGCGATGATGACGATCGCGATGAGGTCGTCGAGCACCGCGAGTGCGAGCAGGAACACGCGCAGGGTCGAGGGCAGTCCGCGGCCGAACACCGCGAGGACGCCGAGCGCGAAGGCGATGTCCGTCGCGGTCGGGATCGGCCAGCCGTGCTGGTACGCCGTGCCCGTGGTGACGGCGAGGTAGATGCCCGCGGGGACGACCACGCCGCCGACCGCTGCGATGGCGGGGACCACCGCGGTCTTCGGGTTCGACAGCTCCCCGTCGACGAGCTCCTGCTTGAGCTCGATCGCGACGAGCAGGAAGAACACCGCGAGCAGCCCGTCGCTGATCCAGTGCGACACCGACAGGTCGAGGCCGACCGCACCCCACGGCGAGTGGGCGTCGAGGGCGCCTTCGAGGCTTGGGCCGAGCGGCGAGTTCGCCACGACGAGTCCGAGGACGGCGGCGGTGAGGAGCGCGATCGCGCTGAAGCGGGGGGAGCGGACGAGTGCCGACATGGTCCTCCGGGGTGTGGGGTCGGGCAACGGACCGTCGACCAGACTTCCCGACACACCTGGGCCCATCGTACCGGGCCCCGCGTGCGAGCATGGCCGCATGACCGCCGTCCCGGACCTCGTCGCCGTCGTCGACCGCCTGCTCGCTCCCGAGGGCGGGTGCGTCTGGAACCGTGCGCAGACCCACGCCTCACTCGCGCACTACGCGGTCGAGGAGGCGTACGAACTCGTCGACGCGATCGACGACGGGGACGACGACGACCTCCGTGAGGAACTCGGCGACGTGCTCTACCAGGTGGTGCTGCACGCGGGGGTCTCCGCGGCCGCGGGTGGGTTCGACCTCGAGGACGTCGTCGCCGGCGTCCGGGACAAGATGGTCCGCCGGCACCCGCACGTGTTCGGGGACGAGCGCGCCGACACCGAGGACGAGGTCGTCCGCGTGTGGCGCGCGGCGAAGGCGGCGGAGAAGGCCGGGCGGCGGAGCGTGTTCGACGGGGTGCCGCGGGCGATGCCGCCGCTGGAGCGGGCCGTGAAGCTGCTCGAGCGGCTCGAGGAGCGGGGCGACGCGGACGCGGTGCTGGCGGCGGTGACCGGTGCCGGATCCGGCACTGCTGCCGCACCCGGTGCCGGTGCCGGTACCGCTGCCGCACCCGGTGCCGGTGCCGGTGCGTCCGGCGCGGGACACGGAGTGGCGTCGGCAGGTGCGGGGCGTGCGGACGAGTCGCAGGCCGACGGGTCGAGCGACCCCGGTGCGGACGCCCGGTGGGGGATCGCCGTGCTCGAGCAGGTGGCCGCGGCACGGGCGGCCGGGATCGACCCGGTCGCCGGGCTCCGGGCGGCGGTCGGGATGCTCGAGGCCCGGGGGCGTGACGCAGACGAGGCGGAGGTGGGACGCGGCTGACCGGCGGGGCTGGTCGGCGTGGCCGACCGGCGAGGGCGACCGGCGAGGCCGACCGCTGCGGCTGGCCGGTGGGGCTGGCCGGCGTGCACCGCCGGTGTGGCCGACCGATGCGGCTGACCGGTGTGGCCGACCGCCGGACAACGAGAAGCGGGCGCCCTCCCAACCCGAAAAAGGAGGACGCCCGCGAGCGGGTCGCGACGCGCCAGGGAACGCATCACCAGGGACACCCGCTCGAACCGCGGGGCGACGTTGCAGCACTTCGTCCCCGCGAACGGCCCGGTGACCGGATCAGGCAGTCACCGAACCGAGGTTCTGGATGTAGCGTATCACCGGCCAGTCGGGTGCGCAACCGGCGGTACCCGTTCTGGCAGGATCGAGGCATGGCGACGACCGTGACGGCACCCCGTGGCATGCGTGACTTCCTCCCCGCGGACAAGGCCCGGCGCGAGCACGTGCTCGGCGTCGTCCGCGACGTGTACGCCCGCCACGGGTTCGACGAGATCGAGACCCCCGTGGTCGAGGACGCCGCCCGCCTGCACTCCGGCCTGGGCGGCGACAACGAGAAGCTCGCGTTCGCCGTGATGAAGCGCGGGCTGGGCGTCGAAGACCTGCAGCGGGCCGAGGCGCCGCTCGACCTCGCCGACCTCGGGCTCCGGTTCGACCTCACCGTCCCGCTGGCCCGCTTCTACGCCTCGCACCGGGCAGAGCTGCCGTCGGTGTTCCGATCGGTGCAGATCGCTCCCGTGTGGCGTGCGGAGCGCCCGCAGAAGGGGCGCTACCGCCAGTTCGTGCAGTGCGACATCGACGTGCTCGGCGAGCCCGGCCAGCTGGCGGAGATCGAGCTCATCCGCGCGACGACCGCGGCGCTCGACGCCCTCGCCATCGCCGGCACGACGATCCGCATCAACGACCGCCGCATCCTGCTGGCCCTGCTCGCCTCGTGGGGCATCGCCGAGCCGGCGACGGCGGACCGCGCGCTCATCACCGTCGACAAGCTCGACAAGATCGGCGCGGACGGCGTGGCCGCCGAGCTCCGTGACGTCATCGGCGCGGACCTGCCCGGGCTCGAGGACACCATCCGCGCGCTCGAGGCCGCCGACTGGGACACCGCCCGCGGTGCCGACTGGCTCGACGCCGAGGCGTTCGCCGACCTGGAGCGCCTGCGCTCGGCGCTGCCCGGTGTCGACCTGCGCTTCGACCCCACGCTCGTGCGCGGCATGGGCTACTACACGGGGACGATCTTCGAGGTCGCGCACCCCGACTTCGGCTACAGCCTGGGTGGGGGCGGACGCTACGACGGCATGATCGGGCGGTTCCTCGGGCAGGACGTCCCGGCCGTCGGGTTCTCGCTCGGGTTCGAGCGGCTCGTCGACCTCGTGACGCTGCCCGAGTCGGCCGAGTCCGACGCCGTCGTGCTCGTGTACGACAAGGACGTCGACCCGGTCCGGCTCGCGGCGCTGAAGTCCGAGGCGCTCGCGACACACCGACGCGTCCGACTCGAGCGACGGACGAAGAACACGAAGAACCTGCTCGCGGGACTGGCCGAGCAGGGGTTCGACGCCTTCGCGAGCGTCCGCGCCGACACGGAGACGCTCGAGGGCGTGGAGTTCCGACCGCTCGCCTGAGTCCGTCCGCGGGACGTCACGGGCGACTGCCGTCCACCCGGCGTCGCTAGGATCGACCCCGCAATCACCAACCGAACGTGTAGGGAGTACCCCGTGGCCGTGATCGATGCCGTAGGAGCACGCGAAGTCCTCGATTCCCGAGGCAACCCGACGGTCGAGGTCGAGGTCCTCCTCGACGACGGCGTGGTCTCGCGCGCACTCGTGCCGTCCGGTGCATCCACCGGCGCCTTCGAGGCGTACGAGCTCCGCGACGGCGACGCGAACCGCTACGGCGGCAAGGGCGTCCTGAAGGCCGTCGACGCCGTCCTCGACGAGATCGGCCCGGCGCTCGAGGGCTTCGACGCCACCGACCAGCGCCTCGTCGACGCCGCGCTCATCGAGCTCGACGGCACCGAGAACAAGTCGCGCCTCGGTGCGAACGCGATCCTCGGCGCCTCGCTCGCCGTGGCCCGCGCCGCCGCCGACTCGGCCGACCTGCCGCTGTTCCGCTACCTCGGTGGCCCGAACGCGCACACGCTGCCCGTCCCGCTGATGAACGTCGTCAACGGTGGCGCGCACGCCGACACCAACGTCGACATCCAGGAGTTCTTCCTCGTGCCCTACGGCGCCGAGAGCTTCTCCGAGGCGCTCCGCTGGGGTGTCGAGACGTACCACGCCCTCAAGGGCGAGCTGAAGAAGCAGGGCCTGGCCACCGGCCTCGGCGACGAGGGCGGCTTCGCGCCGGAGCTCGCGTCGAACCGTGCCGCGCTCGACTTCCTGCTCGCCGCGATCGAGAAGGCCGGCTTCACGCCCGGCAAGGACATCGCGCTCGGCCTCGACGTCGCCGCCACCGAGTTCTTCCACGACGGCAAGTACACGTTCGAGGGCAAGCAGCTCTCGAGCGAGGAGTTCACCGGGTACTTCTCGGACCTCGTCGCGAACTACCCGCTCGTCACCATCGAGGACGCCCTCGCCGAGGACGACTGGGAGGGCTGGAAGCACCTCACCTCCGAGCTCGGCTCGAAGCTCCAGCTCGTCGGCGACGACCTGTACGTCACGAACCCGAAGCGTCTGCAGCGGGGCATCGACGAGCAGGCCGGCAACTCGATCCTCGTCAAGGTGAACCAGATCGGCACCCTGACCGAGACCCTCGACGCCGTCTCCCTCGCGCAGCGCCACGGCATGACCGCGATCCTGTCGCACCGCTCCGGTGAGACCGAGGACACCACCATCGCCGACATCGCGGTGGCGGTCGACGGCGGCCAGATCAAGACCGGCGCCCCGGCCCGCTCGGACCGCGTCGCGAAGTACAACCAGCTGCTCCGCATCGAGGAGGAGCTCGGCGACGCCGCGGTCTACGCCGGCCGCACCGCGTTCCCGCGCGCCGCTGCCCTGTAGTCGGTCACAGCGCCACACGTCGGATGCCGTCCTCCTCCGGGAGGGCGGCGTCTCGCCGTTCCCGGCACGTCCGGCCCGCTCGGCGGCGCGCCCGTCACCGTCGCCGAGCGGGCCCGACCCGTCACGACGGGCGCCGCCGCCCGACCGATCCGGCCCGCGTGGCGGACGTGAGCGGCACGTCCTGCCCGCTCGGGGCCCCGGCCAGCCGTGTGGTGACGCGCCCCTCGCGGCGGAGGTGGGCCGCGCCTCCCGGCCGCTGGGAGGGTGCCGAGCGACGCACGACGGTCCGCGTGCCGGGCCACGGGACCGACCGGCCCGGGTTATCGTCGGACCGTGCCCAGTCAGAAGCCCCGCGTCCGCCGCGTCCCCGTGGCCATGCCGGCGACCGGCACGGGCGAGCAGCCCTGGTACCGCTCGATCCGGTTCTCCGGGTTCAGCCTGCTCATGCTCGCGATCATCGTGCTGTTCGTCGTGGTGCTCGCACCCTCGCTGCGGACGCTCGTGCAGCAGCAGGAGCAGATCGCCCAGCAGCAGCGCGAGGTCGCCGCGCAGAAGGCCGACGTCGCGCAGAAGAAGCAGGACGTCGCGCGGTGGGACGACCCCGCGTACATCGAGGCGCAGGCGCGCGACCGGCTGCTCTACGTCTACCCGGGCGAGGAGAGCTACCTCGTCATGGGCGCCGACCAGGGTCGCGGTGACGACCGGACGACCACCGACTCCGGCAGCCCGGTGAGCGCGAAGGTGCAGACGCCGAAGGTCGACTGGGTGCAGGCGATGCTGTCGTCGGTGCTCGAGTCCGGCCTGACCAAGAAGACCACCGAGCAGCTCGTGGCGCCCGACGTCTCGGGGACCGGCGAGCCGACGGGGTCCTCCACCGGGAAGTGAGCTGGGCCCGACCCGAGCAGGGAACCGGGCTCGACCGCCGGAAGGGGTGCGCCGTCACCGAGTAGGCCCCCGGCCGGGACTCCGCTAGGCTCACGTGCCCGTGACGACACCTCCCTTCGACCCGCCCTCCGAACGCGACATCCAGGTCGTCTCGGCGCAGCTCGGACGACCGGCGCGTGACGTCATCGGCATCGCGGCACGCTGCGTCTGCGGCAACCCGACCGTCGTGTCGACGAAGCCCCGGCTCGGCAACGGCACCCCGTTCCCGACCCTGTACTACCTGTGCCACCCCGCGGCCACCGCCGCGGTCAGCACCCTCGAGGCGAACCAGGTGATGCCCGAACTGGCTGCCCTGCTCGAGGACGAGACCGTGGCGGCGCAGTACCGGGCCGCGCACGAGTCCTACCTGGCCGACCGTGAGTCCATCGAGCACGTCGACGAGATCGACGGCATCAGCGCAGGTGGCATGCCCACCCGCGTGAAGTGCCTGCACGCGCTCGTCGGACACGCACTCGCCGCCGGACCCGGCGTCAACCCCATCGGCGACCGCGCACTCGAACGAGTCGCCTGGTCGCCCTCCCGGTGTGAGTGCCGGGCGTATGATGGCCTGGCAGACGCTGGAGTCGGGGCGGGTGGCGGCGAAGTCTGACCTGACTCTCGGCAAACCCCCATCCAAGGAGATCATCCCCCGTGCCCAAGATCCTCGTCGTCGGCGGCGGTTACGCCGGTTTCTACACCGCCTGGAAGCTCGAGAAGCACCTTCGCCAGGGCGAAGCCGAGGTCGTCATGGTGGACCCGCTGCCGTACATGACGTACCAGCCGTTCCTGCCCGAGGTCGCCGCCGGTTCCATCGAGCCGCGCCACGCGATCGTCTCGCACCGCCGTCACCTCAAGAAGACCCGCGTCGTCACGGCGAAGGTCACCGCGGTCGACCACGCCACCAAGACCGCGACCATCACGCCCGCCGTCGGTGAGCCGTGGCAGGAGTCGTACGACCAGATCGTCATGACCGCCGGTGCCGTCTCGCGCACCTTCCCGATCCCGGGCGTCGCGGACGAGGCCATCGGTCTGAAGACCATCGAGGAGGCCGCGGCCATCCGCGACAAGATCCTCACGAACTTCCACAAGGCAGCGACCCTGCCGGCCGGTCCCGAGCGCGACCGTCTGCTCACGGTCGTCGTCGTCGGCGGTGGCTTCGCCGGCATCGAGGTGTTCGCCGAGCTCCGCTCGTTCGCCTCGGACCTGCTGAAGAGCTACCCCGAGCTGTCCTTCGACGACACGCACTTCCACCTCGTCGAGGCGATGGGCCGCATCATGCCCGAGGTCTCGCTCGAGACGTCGCACTGGGTGCTCGAGAACCTCGCGTCGCGCGGTGCCGTCGTGCACCTCGACACGCAGCTCGCCTCGGCCGAGGGCGGCGTCTGCCAGCTCAAGGCCAAGGACGACTCGATCGAGACCATCGAGTCCGACCTCATCATCTGGACCGCGGGCGTCATGGCGAACCCGATGGTCAAGGGCACCGACTTCCCGCTCGAGCAGCGTGGTCGCATCCGCGTCCAGCCGGACCTCCGGGTCGTGGACGACAACGGTGTGGTCGCCGACGCGTGGGCCTGCGGCGACGTCGCGGCCGTGCCGGACCTCACTGGCGGCGGCGTGGGCGGCTTCTGCGTCCCGAACGCCCAGCACGCGGTCCGTCAGGCGAAGCAGCTGGCCAAGAACCTGGTCGCGGTCATCCGCGGCGAGGCGACGGTCGACTACAAGCACGCGAACCTCGGTGCGGTCGCGGGCCTCGGCCTCGGGACCGGCGTGTTCCAGTCCGGCAAGTTCGCGATGAAGGGCTTCCTCGCCTGGGGCGCCCACCGCGGCTACCACGGCCTGGCGATGCCGTCGTGGGAGCGCAAGTGGCGCGTCATCGGCGACTGGGTGGGTGGCTTCTTCCTCGGCCGCGACATCGCGTCGCTCGACGACCGCGAGACCCCGCGCACCGCGTTCGAGACGTTCGCGTCGCGTCCGAAGGCCGCCGTCGAGGCGCCCGCCGCCGCGCCGGCTCCGGAGGAGGGCAAGCCCGCCGACGCCGCTGGCCCGGCGTACGCCACCCCGGCCGAGGACGTCTCGAAGGACGCCGCGCCCGTCGAGGCCACGGCCGACGCCAAGTAGCACCAGCTCGACACGCAGGGCGGTCACCCCGGACGGGGTGGCCGCCCTGCGGCGTCGGTAGGCTGTTGCGGCCCGCCCCCGTGGCCCAACTGGCAGAGGCATGCGACTTAAAATCGCCGAGTTGTGGGTTCGAGTCCCACCGGGGGTACGGGACGGCCTGGAGGCGCGACCCGCCTCGGGCGCCCGGCCCGCGTCCGTCCCGTGGCCGGGTCCGGCGACCGGGCGCGAGGACCTAGCATCGTCTCCGTGGTCGGACTCGGAAGCGCCCTCGCGAACCTGCGCAACGCCCTCGGTCGCCCCGAGGCCCACGTCGAGGTCGTCGACGGCGAGACGGTCCCGACCGGCATGCTGCTCGGCACGCTCGGCGCGCTCCTGCTCGACGCCGGCAGCTCGGTCACCGACGTGCGGTCCGCGCTCGAGAAGGCCCGCGACACGGCCGGGGTCGGACCGTCGCTCGCGATCGGGGTGCTCCCCGCACTCGTCATGGTGAGCGAGACCTCGACGGGCGCCGCCACGATCGTGAACGCCGAGGGCGTCGAGCTCTCGTTCCGCCAGGTCGCCCGCGCGAACCGACTGGTGCTCGGCCTCGAGAGCGGGTCGATCGCCCTCGCGGAGATCCCCGCCCGGGTCCGCGCGATCCGCGCCGTGACCGTCCCGCCGCCCGGGCTGCCGTGGGTGCTCGGGAACGCCCTGACCTCGGCCGGGCTCGCGGTCGTCTTCCGCTGCCCGTGGTGGGCGGTGCTCGTGGCCCTCGGCGTGGGCGCGCTCGTCGGCGTCCTCAGCCTGGTGCTCCGGCGGTTCCGCGAGGCCGTCGCGATCGTGCCGTTCCTCGCCGCGTTCGGGTCGACCTCCATCGTCGGGCTCGTCGCCGCCGGCACCGGGTTCGACCACGTGCCGCTCTACGCGGTGTGCGCACCCGTGGCGGTGTTCGTGCCCGGCGCGCTCATCACGAACGCCCTGCTCGAGCTCACCGCGGCGGACATCGTCACCGGGGCGTCGCGGCTCGTGCAGGGCCTCATCATGCTCGGCTTCATGGCCGCCGGGATCGCCGCGGGGAGCGCGCTGACGGGCCTGCGGGTCGACCCGGCCTCCGCCGCGCTCGTCGGCGAGGTCGCCGGGGTCGGCACGGACCGCGCCGGGTGGGAGGCCGTCCCGCCTTACTGGGTGTCCTGGGTCGCCGTCGCCCTGCTCGCGGTCGGCATCAGCCTGGTGTTCGTCGCCGGGTGGAAGCTCACCGTGGCGTCCGTCGTCGTGATGACCGCGGCCTACGCACTCGTGTCCGGCGTGACGCCCCTCGCGGGCAGCGTCGTCGCGACCGGCGTAACGGCTGCCGTCCTGTTCGTCGCGACCCGGCTGCTCGAACGGCTCGTCCCCGCGATCCCGGCCACCGTGTCGTTCCTGCCGGCGTTCCTGCTGCTCGTCCCGGGCACGGTCGGGCTGGTCGCCGTCGCCACGTCCGACCCCGTGGCGCTCGGGACGCCCATCGCCACGTTCGTGAGCCTGTGCATCGGCACGAAGCTCGGCGGCCTGCTGCCCGGTCTGTTCCGACGCGCCGCACCGCACACGCGCTCGGTCCCGACGATCCCGGTGGACGAGTCGTCACCATGACCGCGCCTGCCTGACGACGCAGGCCGGTTCCCACCGGGACCGGATGCGTTCCGTGCGGTCCGTCCGCCCCGTGCTGCCCGCGACCGGAGCCGTCCCGGCGTGGACGGCGCGACCCGCACCGAGGCCGCCCACGGGTCGGGCGGACCGGCGTGGACGGGGGAGCCGCGCCTCCCGGCCGTCCAGGGGTCGGGCCGGACCGGCGTGGACGGGGGAGCCGCGCCTCCCGGCCGTCCACGGGTCGGGCCGGGCTGACGTCGAGGAGACGCCTCGCGCCTGCCGGCCCGGCGCCGTGGCGCCCGTGTCGATCAGCGCGTGGCGACCGGGGCCGTCCGCCGCAGGACCCACCACGTCGCGAGCGCCCCGAGCGCACAGGTCACGGCGACCGCCGTGGCCGCGATCCCGGCCGGACCGGCGGTACCGGGCCCCGACAGCACCGCCGTGCCGAGCGCGAGCGAGACCGCGGCGAGGGCGACGTACCGCGTTCGAGCGTGCGCCAGCAGCACCGCGCCCGCGGTGCCGGGGACGGGGACGAGCGACGCGACGAGCGCACCGACGCCGCCGACGCACAGGGTGGTCGCGACCTCGGCGGTCAGCGCCGGCAGGAAGCCGGTCTCCGGCGTGAGCGAGTGCAGTACCCACCCGGCGACCGCCAGCACGAGCACGGCGGTCGTCCGAGCCGTCGCGACGCGCACGCCGTTCGCCGTCGCCGACGCGAGGCGGAGCGACCCGGTGCCGTCGCCCGGGCGCCCGACGGGGACGAGGACGACCCCGAGCACGAGTGCGGGGGAGCAGTCGGCCGCCCGGGTCACCGCGCAGGCCACGAGTGCGACGGCCACGAGCCACGGCGAGACGCGGAAGCCGACGAGGGCCCGGTCCGCGCCGGCCGCCCAGCGCGTGGCGAGGACCACGGCCGCGGCGAGCAGGGCCGACCCGAGCAGGACGGCCAGGGCGAGGCGGACGTAGCGGGCCTCGAGGGAGACACCGACGCCGAGGAGCGTTGTGACGGCGACGACCCCGACGCCGAAGGTGACCGCGGCCCAGGTCGGGAGGACCTCGTCGCCGGCCCGACGCTCGGACCGCGGTCGGTTCCGTCCGAGCAGCCCGACGAACGGGTTCCGGAGTCGTCCCCGCGCGGCCGCACCCACGAGCGCCAACGGTGCCGCGACGAGCACCAGGAAGCCGACGGCGACGGCGGCAGCGGTGCCCGCGGTGGGCCACGACCAGGACGCCTGGACGGTCGGGACGCCCCGGTCGAACGAGGTCGACGCGGTCCAGTCGCCCGCGGGCCCGGTCCAGTCGCGGGACCCGCCCGAGCCGGGGCCGCCGTGACCACCGCCGGCGGCACCGCCCGCCGTCCCCGCGCCGCCGTCACCGTCGGACGGCGCGCCGGTACCCGTCCCGGTTCCCGCGGCGCCCGGGGACGACGATCCCGGCCCGGTCGCCGCGCCCGGAGCGGCACCCGCGCGTGTCGGTGTCGTGCCACGGCCCGGGGTGGACGTGCCCGCGCCGGCGCTGGCCGTGGCGCCCGCGACGGCGTCACCGGCGACGACCACGCGGACGACGGACGAGGACGGTGAGGCGTTGCCCGCGGCGTCCTGCTGGGTCACGGTGAGGTCGTGCGTGCCGGCCGTCGCAGCGGGGCCGGACGTGGTGCACCGCCACGTGCCGTCACCGCCGACCGTCGTGCGGCAGACGGGTGCGCGGTCGAGGTACACCGTCAGGACGGCAGCCGGTTCGCCGGTGCCGCTGACCGCGGTGGTGGCCTCGGTCAGCCGGTCGCCCGACACCGGCGCCGTGACGACGGGGGCGGCCGGCGCGGAGCGGTCCAGGACCACGCGCTGCGGTGCGGACGCCGCGCTGCGGAGGTCCGACCTGTAGCCGGCCGCGGTGCTCGCGGTCTGGGTGGCGGTGACGGTGAGCTGACCGTCCTGGGCGCCGGTCGCCGCGAGGGGCACGGTCCAGCGACCGTCGGGCCCGACGATCGCCGAGGCCTCACCGGTCGAACCGGCCACGGCGACGGCGACGCGGGCGCCGGCGAGGCCGGTGCCGCTCACCGGGCCGACGGTGGCGCCGGCGGTCGTGACGACGGGCGGGACGACGACGTCCGACGCCGGCGCGGCGGCCGAGCCGAGGGCGGGGTCGGTGCGGTCGGTCACGGTGAAGACCTGCTGCGGTCCCGAGCGCACCGTCGCGAGGCACGCCCAGGAGCCATCGGCGGCGACGGTCGTCCCGCAACCCGTGCCCTCCGGGCCGGAGACCTGCACCGCGTGCCCGGCCGTGCCGCTGCCGCTGAACCGGACCGTCGCCGTCGTGACGTCGCCCGGGTCGGCGATCGTGGGACGGGTCACCGGCGGGTCGGTGGGTGTCGGGGTGGGTGTCCCCGGGCGCCCGGTCGCGGGCGGCAGGGTGCCGAGCAGTGGTGTGCGGTCGGGCGTCGCGGTCGACGACTCCGGGGCAGGGGTCGGGGCCTCGGCGGCGGCGGGGGCCTCGGCACCGGCCGTGGTCACCGCAGGTGTCGTCGCGTCGGGCACGTCGGTGTCGGCCAGCGCCGCGGGGGCGATCACGAGCAGACCGGCGACCGCGGCGACGAGGGCGGCGCCGAGGGCACCCGCACGGGCTCGTCGACGTCGTGGGCCCGTGTGGTGCCGGGCCGGCCCGCCCTGGGGCGGGAGGGGTCGCTCGGCTGGGCCGTCGTCCCCGACGGCCCGTTCGTCCACGTTGTCCCCGAGCGTGTTCACCGTTTCCATCACACGTGATCGCGGCGCTCGGGTCAATCCACCACACGGATGACACCCACGTCGGCCGGTCGGCCAGGGCGACTGCCGCACGCGAGGTGGACGCCACTCGGGAATCCCCCGTGAACCGAGGCTCCCGTCCGGCGGTCAGGGTGCTGCTCGGTAGGATCGACAACGGCCGTCAGACGGCCTCGCACCCGCGCTGCACCCCGCGGGACCCGACGCGCAGAGGAGTACACGCGATGGACACCGGTCTCGTCACGACGTTGATCGTCGTCGGAGTGGTGGTGGTCCTGCTCGTCGTGGTCGGGATCGCCCTCTGGGTGAGCTACCGGTCCATGGTGTCGCTCCAGGCCCGCGTCGACGGCGCGTGGTCGGACATCGCGGCCCAGCTCGAGCGTCGCGCGGAACTCGTCCCCACGATCGTCGAGACGGTGCAGGGGTACGCGACCCACGAGAAGGCGGTCTTCGACGACGTCGCTGCGGCGCGGGCGGAGACCCTCCGTGCGACCGACGCCACGAGCGCGTCCACCGCCGAGGGACACATGCAGAAGGCACTGAAGAGCGTGTTCTCGGTGGCCGAGGGGTACCCGCAGCTGCAGTCGAGCCAGACCTTCCTGCAGCTGCAGTCGGAGCTCGTCGCGACCGAGGACGGCATCCAGGCTGCCCGCCGCGCCTACAACGGCGGCGTGCGCGAACTGAACACGAAGATCCGCTCGTTCCCGAACTCGGCCTTCGCCAGGAGCAAGGGCGTGACCGAGGCGCGGTTCTTCGAGACCGCGGAGCCCGCGGCGATCGCGGAACCGCCGCGCGTCCAGTTCTGACGGGCGGCCGTCGGAGCTGATCCGTCCGTCGCGGACCGCGGCCGGTCAGTCCGCCGTCGGTTCGGGTGCGGGCTCCGCGGCGTCGGTGTCGTCGGCCGACACGTGCGGCACGAGGGGGACGCCGAGCGCCCCGGCCACCGCGGACGCTGCCGTCCCGCGGTCGGTGACCTCGATCCCGTCGAGCCCCTGCCACGCGGCGGCACGCCGGAGCGTCTCGGCCAGGCGCTCGGCGTCGAGCTGTCCGCCGGGCTCCTGCCAGGCGGTCCGGACGCGGAGCACCCCGCGCTGCCGGTCGCTCTTCAGGTCGACCCGACCGGCCAGGCGGTCGTCCTGCAGCACGGGCAGGACGTAGTAGCCGAACACCCGGCGCGGCGCGGGCGTGTAGATCTCGATGCGGTAGTGGAACCCGAACATCCGCTCCGCCCGGCGCCGGAACCACACGACGGGGTCGAACGGGCTGAGCAGCGCGTCGGCGTCGATGCGACGCGGCAGCCGGGCGTCGACGTGCATCCAGGCGCGGTCCCGCCAGCCCGCCACCTCGACCGGCACGAGCTCGCCGCGGTCGACGAGTTCGGCGATCGCCGCTGCCGTGTCGTCGGCGCGCAGCCGGTGGTGGTCGGCGATGTCCGCCCGGGTCCCGACGCCGACCGCTCGCGCGGCGCGTCGGACGAGCTCGGTGATCGCGGTGGGCCGGTCCGGGGCGGTCTCGAGGAACCCGGGCGGCAGGACCTGCTCGGGCAGGGCGTACACGCGCTCGAAGCCCGCCCGTCCGGCGCTCACCACGTCGCCCCAGCGGAAGAGCTGTTCGAGCCCGGTCTTCACGTCGCTCCACCCCCACCATGGCCCGCGGCGGACGTTCGACTCGTGCTCGACCGCGCTCGCCGGCATCGGCCCCTCGGCCCGGAGCAGCGCCAGGAGTTCCCGTCGCACCGATGCCGTCCGTTCGACACCCGTGGCGCGGGTGGGCCCGGCGTCCCGTTCGCGGTACGCGTCCATCCGCCAGCGGTACAGCGGCAGGTCGGCGCGGGGGACGAACGCCGCCTCGTGCGCCCAGTACTCGACGTAGGGGCCGCGACTCGTCATCGTCAGGCGGTCGAGGGTCGACCGGTCGTAGGCACCGAGCCGGGCGAAGAGCGGCAGGTAGTGCGACCGCTCGAACACGTTCACGGAGTCGATCTGCAGGAGCCCGAGTCGGTGCACGACGGTGTTCAGCGACCGCGTCCCGACGGTCGCCGGTCGCGGGGCGGCGAAGCCCTGGGCACCGAGCGCGATGCGGCGTGCCTCGGCGGCGGAGAGCGTCGTCCTGACCATGCGCCCGACGCTACCGATCCCCGCCGACACGGGGTGACCGCGGTGTATGCCGCATATGGAACGTCCGATCTGTCGCGTCGGTACAGTGGCGGGCATGGCCTGGGGAAAGAAGACACAGCCCGATCCCGTAGTCGACGAGACGGTGCCCGCGGGCATGCGCATCGCGGGGGCGTGGTCGTGGCGCGTCCTCGTCGTGATCGGCGTCGTCGCGGTGGTCATCTACCTGGTGACCCTGTTCAGCGAGGTCCTCATCCCGTTCCTGATCGGGATCGTCGTCGCGGCGCTGCTCGTGCCGCTGTCGAACTGGATGCAGCGCCACCACGTGCCGAAGTGGGTCGCCGTGGTCGTGAGCCTGGTCGGCGGCCTCGCCGCCGTCACCGGCCTCGTCTGGCTCGTCGTCGACCAGATCGCCGCGTCCTACCCCTCGCTGCGCGAACGGACCCTGTCGCAGTACGACACCATCCGCGACTTCGTGATGAACTCGGGCCTCGGGATCAGCCAGGACGACGTCAACCGGTACCTCAACCAGGCCACCGACTGGCTCTCGAGCAACTCCGGCTCGATCCTGTCCGGCGTCGCGAGCGCCGGCTCGTCGCTCACGCACCTGCTCGCCGGGCTGTTCGTCGTGATCTTCACCACGATCTTCCTGCTCATCGACGGCAAGAACGTCTGGCGTTGGACCGTGCGCCTCTTCCCGAAGAACGCGCGCTCGGCCATCGACGGCGCCGGGGTCGCCGGGTGGACCACCCTGACGAGCTTCATCCGCGTGCAGATCTTCGTGGCCTTCGTCGACGCCGTCGGCATCGGCATCGGCGCCGCCGCCCTGCAGCTGCCGCTCGTCATCCCGATCGCGGTGTTCGTCTTCCTCGGCGCGTTCATCCCGGTCGTCGGTGCGATCGTGACCGGCTTCCTGGCCGTCTTCATCGCCCTCATCTTCAACGGGTGGGTGGCCGCGGTCATCATGCTCGGCGTGATCCTCGTCGTGCAGCAGGTCGAGGGGCACATCCTGCAGCCGCTCGTCATGGGCAGCGCGGTCAAGGTGCACCCGCTCGCCGTGGTCCTCGGCGTCACGGCCGCGTCCGGGCTCGCCGGCATCGCCGGGGCGTTCTTCGCCGTGCCCCTCATCGCCACCGTCAACTCGATGGTCACGACGATCGCGAGCGGCCGGTGGAAGGGCCTCGACTCCGACCACGTGCTCGAGGCGAAGCAGCGCGACCACCACGCGAGCGTCGAGGCGAAGCGGAAGCGGAAGTGGCGGAAGCGGCACCCCGACGGCGTGCCCGCTCCGGGCAGCGACGAGCAGCCGACGGCCACGAAGGGCACGGCCGGCTGACCTCCGGCACGACCCGCTGTGGACGGCTGAGTCCGTCCACAGATCCGTGTCACGAGTTCGCCGCACCGGCCCCGAACGACGATGATGGGTCCGTGACCGACACCAGCGTGCCCCAGCAGCAGACCGCCGCGTTCCCGACGCTCGCGGACATCGAGGCCGCCCGCCGCACCATCGCCGGGGTCGCCCGGGTGACACCGATGGAGACCTCGGAGTTCCTCGCGGGACTGCTCGGGTCCCCGGTGCACCTGAAGTGCGAGAACCTGCAGCGGACCGGGGCGTACAAGCTCCGCGGTGCGTACAACCGGCTCGCGGCGCTCAGCCCCGCGGAGCGTGCCGCGGGCGTGGTGGCCGCGAGCGCCGGCAACCACGCCCAGGGCGTCGCCCTCGCGGCTCGCGAGCTCGGCATCCCCGCAACGATCTTCACCCCGGTCGGCGTCGCCCTGCCGAAGCTCCAGGCCACCCGCCACTACGGTGCCGAGGTCGTCCTGCGCGGCCACTCCGTCGAGGAAGCCCTGAGCGCCGCCAAGGAGTTCTCGAACCGCACCGGCGCGGTCTTCATCCCGCCGTTCGACCACCCCGCGGTGATCGCAGGGCAGGGCACCCTCGGGCTCGAGATCCTCGACCAGGTGCCGGACGTCGACACGGTCGTCGTGCCGATCGGTGGCGGCGGGGTCATCTCCGGGATCGCGCTCGCGGTCAAGGGCACCGCCGAGCGCCTCGGTCGCGAGATCCGGGTGATCGGGGTCCAGGCCGAGAACGCCGCGGCCTACCCGTCCTCGATCAGCGCGGGCGAGCCGGTCACCGTGACCACCCGACCGACCATCGCCGACGGCATCGCGGTCGCCCGACCGGGTGACATGAACTTCCCGATCATCCGCGACCACGTCGACGAGATCGTCACCGTCTCCGACGACGACACCGCACGGGCGCTCCTGGTCCTGCTCGAACGGGCGAAGCTCGTCGTCGAGGCCGCTGGTGCGGTCGGCGTCGCCGCGATCATGTCGGGCGCGGTCCGCGACACCGGGCGCACCGTGGTGCTCCTCAGCGGCGGCAACATCGACCCGCTGATGATGGAGCGTGTGATCACGCGCGGACTCGTCGCCGCGTCGCGCTACATCGGCATCCGGATCATGCTGCCGGACCGTCCGGGCCAGCTCGCCCGCGTCGCCCAGGTCATCTCCGACGCGGGGGCGAACGTGGTCGAGGTCCTGCACACCCGGCACGGCCAGGGGCTCGTCATCAACGAGGTCGCCCTCGACCTGTCGATCGAGGCCCGCGGTCCCGAGCACGCGCAGGAGGTCATGCAGCGCCTGCACGAGGTCGGGTTCCAGCCGGAGCTGCTCGAGCACTGACGCGTGCCGCCCGGGGAGCACTGACGCGTGCCGCCCGAGCAACACTGACCCGTGCCGCCCGAGATCGACGCGCCCCGCCGGAGGAGCACTGACGCGTGCCGCCCGAGATCGACGCGCCCCGCCCACCAACGACGACGCGCCCCGCCCACGAACGACGACGCGCCCCGCCGGAGCGGAGCGCGTCGTCAGGTGCTGCGGCGGAGCCTACGGCTCGTAGCGCTCGACCTTCGTCACCTCGACGGCGATCTCCTTGCCGTTCGGTGCCGTGTACGTCGTCTTCTCGCCGGCGCGCAGGCCGACGATCGCGGCGCCGACCGGGCTGACCGGGCTGTACACCGTGAGGTCCGAGCCGTCGGCCACGATCTCGCGGTTGCCGACGAGGAAGGTCGACTCGTCGCCGGCGATCACCGCGGTGACGACGGTGCCCGGCTCGACGGTGCCGTCGAAGTCGGCCTCGCCCACGGTCGCGTGCTTGAGGAGTTCGGTGAGCTGGCGGATGCGCGCCTCGATCTTGCCCTGCTCGTCCTTGGCGGCGTGGTAGCCGCCGTTCTCCTTGAGGTCGCCCTCCTCGCGAGCCGCCTCGATGCGGTCCGCGATCTCCTTGCGGGCCGGGCCGGAGAGCTGCTCGAGCTCGGCCGTCAGACGGTCGTGCGCCTCCTGGGTCAGCCAGGTGACCTGGGGGTCGTTGCTCATGTGGGTTCCCTTCGACAGAGAACGAGACCGGCCGGTGTGGCCGGTCTCGCTCGCGAATCAGACGAGTCTAGGGAACCCAGCAGTCGTGGATCAAGCCGGTCACGCCGCGAGTCGCCGTGTTGACCTCGGTCGTGACGGTGCGGGTGCGCTGGTCCGACGGCGGCAGGGTGATGACCTTCCACCCGACGATCGCGTACCCCTTGTCGAGCACCTGCACGGCGCACTTCGCCTCGGTCCCGGGGTCGACCGAGACCTGCGAGTGCACGACGGTCTGGTGCTCGGAGACGACGGTGTACCCGACCTCGGTGTTGTCGAGGCCGTGCGAGCTCTGGTCGAGACCGGCCCAGATCACCCATGCGGCGAACACGACGACGATGGCGGCCGCCGCGACCACGCCGAACAGTCGGGAGCGCTTGCGGCGGTCCGGGGTGCGTCCGTACCGGTCGTCCAGTGCGGCGGTGCCGGTGGGACGCGCGGTCGTGGATGCGTCGGGTGCAAGCGGTTCGGACAGTTCGGGGCTCCTGGGGTGATTATCCTGATCCCAGGGTAGTTCACGCCCCGCTGTGTGCCGCCCGGGTCCCCGGACACCGTCGGTGTGCGTCACGTCCCGGTGGTGCCGCCCGTACGACGCCGCCCGACACCCCACCACCGTCCCGCTCGCCACCCGTGAGGATCACCGTGCCGTACCGCCTGCTGGCCGTCCACGCCCACCCCGACGACGAGTCGAGCAAGGGGGCGGCGACCGCGGCCCGGTACGTCGCCGAGGGCCACCAGGTCCTCGTCGTGTCGTGCACCGGCGGCGAGGCCGGCGACGTCCTCAACGAGCGGCTCGGCGAGCCGGCGACCACGCGCGCGCACCGCGACATGGCGGGCTACCGGCGGACCGAGATGGCCGCCGCGCAGGCCGCGCTCGGCATCGACCACCTCTGGCTCGGCTACCACGACTCCGGGCTGCCCGACGCCGAGAAGGGTGAGACGGTGCGACCCGGGACCTTCTCGACCGTCCCGCTCGAGTACTCGACCGAGGCGCTCGTCCGCGTGGTCCGTCGATTCCGTCCGCACGTGCTCGTCACGTACGACGAGAACGGCGGGTACCCGCACCCCGACCACATCCGCACGCACGAGGTCTCCGTGGCCGCCTGGCGCGACGCCGCCGACCCGGCGAAGTACCCGGACGCGGGGGAGCCGTGGGAGGTCGCGAAGCTCTACTACGAGCGCACGATGAACCCCCGCCGCTTCCGCACGATCTTCGAGGCCCTGCAGGAACGCGAGCCCGACAGCCCGGCGCTCGGTGAACTTCGCGAGTGGGTGGAGCGGTTCGCCGACCGGCCCGACCTCGCGACGACCCACGTCGACGTGCACGAGTACTTCGACGCCCGTGACGCCGCCCTGCGCGCGCACGCGAGCCAGGTGCCGCCGGACAGCGCGTTCTTCTACTGGCCGAACGACCTCCTCGCGACCGTCTGGCCGACCGAGGACTACCAGCTCGTCGAGGCCCGCGTGCCCACCGAGTTGCCCGAGTCCGACCTCTTCGCCGGGATCCCGGCAGACCAGGAGCACGCCGCGTGAGCACCATCCTGACGGCCCTCGCCGCCGCCGCACCGAGCCCGAGCCCGTCGGTCGTCCCCGACGTCGACGTCACCCCCGGGGTCGTCGGCTTCATCGCGATCGCGGTGGTCGCCGTCGTGACGATCTTCCTCGTCGTCGACATGACGCGACGCATCCGTCGCACCCGCTACCGCGCCGAGGTGCGCGAGCGGCTCGAGGCCGGCGACACCGGTGCCGTGACGGACGAGCCGGAGCGGCGTGCGGCCGAGGACGGCCGGGCCGACGTCGGCGACGACACCGAACGCGGCTAGTCGCGACCCGGTGACGGACGGGAGGCGCGTGGCGGGCCCGCCACGCGCCTCCCGTCCGTCACGTGGTCCCGAGCGGTCGTGACCGGTGGCGCCCCGGGGACGGCCCGGTCCGTGAGGACCGTCGGAACGGTGGTCCGGGTCAGCGCACCGGGTGCAGCGCCACGATGAGCACGCCGACCCACTGGGCGGCGAACGCGACCACGGTCAGCGCGTGGAAGACCTCGTGGAACCCGAACACGGTCGGCGCCGGGTCGGGACGCTTGAAGCCGTACACGAGCGCACCGACGACGTACGCGAGGCCGCCGGACAGCACGAGCACGGTCATCGGGACGCTCGCGGCGAAGAACTGCGGCAGGAGCCCGAGCGCCGCGCACCCGAGGACCAGGTAGATCGGCACGTAGAGCCAGCGCGGGGCACCGATCCACAGGACCCGGAACGCGATGCCGAGCGCGGCCCCCGTCCACATCACCCAGAGCACGACCACCATGAGCTGGTGGGGCAGGGCGCAGATCGCGATCGGCGTGTAGGTGCCCGCGATGAGCAGCAGGATGTTCGTGTGGTCGATCCGCTTGAGGACGGCCTTCACCCGCGGTCCCCAGGGGAACCGGTGGTAGGTCGCGGAGACGCCGAACATCAGCAGGGACGTCGCCATGAACACGGCGCTGCCGGCCTTCGCCGCCGCGCTGTCGGCCAGGGTGACGAGCACGACGCCCATCGCGACCGCGACGGGGAACGTGCCGAGGTGGATCCACCCACGCCAGGCCGGCCGGGGTGCCTCCTGCGCGGCGGAGGCCTCCTCGGTGAACGGGACGTGGGGGAGGGTCGCGGTCTCGTCCTGCATGGGACGACACAGTAGGGGCGCTGGCCGAACGGCAGCCGAGCATCGCACGGAGGGCACGACGGTGCACTACAGTCGTGCCGTGGCGGGCAAGGTGCAGTGGGCAGGCAGCGGGATCCTCTACCGCGCCTACCAGCGACGCATCCGCCGCCAGATCGACGGCCAGGCGATGCCGAAGCACGTGGGCATGATCGTCGACGGCAACCGGCGCTGGGCGAAGCAGCTCGGGCTGGAGTCCGCGGCCCACGGCCACCGGGCCGGCGCCGCGAAGATCCCCGAGTTCCTCGACTGGTGCGACGACGTCGACGTGCAGGTCGTGACGCTCTACCTGCTGTCCGCCGACAACCTGACCGGGCGCGGCGGCGCGGAGCTCGAGGAGCTCGTCGGCATCATCGCCGACCTCGCGGGCACGCTCGCCGAGCACCGCGACTGGCGGGTGCAGCACGTCGGTGCGAACGAGGGCCTGCCGGAGAACCTCGTCGCCGCGCTCGAGTCCGCCGAGGAACGCACGAAGGACCACACCGGGCTGCACGTCAACCTCGCGGTCGGCTACGGCGGACGGCGGGAGATCGCCGACGCCATGCGGAGCATCGTCCGGGCCCACGGCGAGGGCGGCGGCACGCTCGACACCCTGGCCGAGGTCCTCACCCCCGAGCTCATCGGCGACCACCTCTACACGCAGGGGCAGCCCGACCCCGACCTGGTGATCCGGACCTCGGGCGAGCAGCGGCTCTCCGACTTCATGCTGTGGCAGAGCGCGCACAGCGAGTTCTACTTCGTCGAGGCGTTCTACCCCGACCTGCGGCAGGTCGACTTCCTCCGCGCGGTCCGCGACTTCGGACGGCGGTCGCGGCGCTTCGGCGGCTGACGAGCGGTTGCCGGGCGGTGCTCGGGCGGCCGGCGGGCGGTTGCCCGGCGGTGCTCGGGCGGCCGGCGGGCGGTTGCCCGGCGGTGCTCGGGCTGCCGGCGGGCACCCGCCCCGGCGCGACCGATGTGCGCCTGGTGGCCTGCGTTCGGTCGGACCGGTCCATCCCAGTAGACTCACAGGGTTTTCGTCCCACGGAAGGTTGCCCCTGTGAACACCACCGAGTACGCGGCCGGCTTCGCCGAGGAGCCCGGCTACCTCGACCACGCCGCGTTCGGTCCCGTGCAGACAGCCGTCCTCGAGGAACAGCGCGTGCTCGGCACCATCCAGGAGCACATGCGCTTCGGCGCCATGGAGACGCTCGACGAGCAGGACGCCCGTGTCCGCACCGTCGCCGCACGGCTCGTCGGCCGCCGCGAGGACCAGGTCGTGTCGCAGACCGCGACCACCCCGGGCCTGCTGCACGCCGCGTTCGGCATGACCGGCGGCGTGCTCGTGGCCGCGGACGAGTACCCGTCGCTGCCCCTCGCCCTCGCGAGCGCCGCGTCGGCCACGGGCGGCCGCGTGCAGCCCGTCGTCGTCGAGGCCGGCGCCGGCTGGATGACACCCGAGCTGATCGCCTCGCGCCTGACCGACGACGTCACCGCCGTGGCCGTCTCGCTCGTCGACTGGCAGACCGGGTACCTGGCCGACCTCGCCGGCATCCGCGAGGTCATCGGCGACCGCCTGCTCGTCGTCGACGCCATCCAGGGCTTCGGCGTCGTGGACGCGCCCTACGAGGCCGCCGACGTCGTCGCGACCGGTGGACAGAAGTGGCTGCACGCCGGGTGGGGCACCGGGTTCGTGTCCTTCAGCGACCGCGCCCTGAACCGGCTGCGTCCGGCGCTGTCCGGCCCGCACGGCACCACCGGGTGGCCGACCGAGGTGCCCGCGGTGAAGCCGGGCGCCGCCGGCTACCAGATGACCCGCGTCGACCCGGTGGCGCAGGCGCGCCTCGCGGTGTCGCTCGAGCGGCTCGTCGCCGTCGGGGTCGCCGAGGTGGAGCGGGTCGTCGCCGACCGTGTCGAGCGTGTCTTCGACATCGCCGACGAGTTCGGCCTGGTCATCGAGTCGAGCCGCGACCCGCGCGAGCGTGCCGGGATCGTCACGCTCCGCCCGCCGCAGGGCCGGCTCACCGCGCTGTCCGCCGCGTTCCACAACCACGGCGTGACCGCGACGACGCGGCTCGGGGTCGCCCGGGTGTCGGTGTTCGCGTCCACCACGGACGAGACGCTCGACATGTTCCGGGACGCCTGCCTGTCCTACGCCACGATGCAGTAGCACCCCGCACCGTCCCGTTCACGCGACCGTAACCTGGGGCGCAGCGTGTCGCGGGTCGGACGCCACGGGCCGGACGTACGGTCGCCACATCGGGCACAGCGCCCGGTCGAGGCGGCCACGGTCGGTGCTTCGAGACCCGCTCCACGGCCGCGTCGAGGACATGGACCGGGCTGCTCGCGGCCCGGGGATGGAGTGGTCGTGACCTCTCAGAACGTCTCGCGCGGAACCCAGCAGCACCCCACCGCGGACTCGTCCACCTCGGTCGCCCAACGCACGTACGTGCTCGACACATCGGTGCTCCTCAGCGATCCGCGGGCCTTGTTCCGCTTCGCCGAGCACGCCGTGGTCCTGCCCGTCGTGGTCGTCAGCGAACTGGAGGCCAAGCGGAACGACCCGGAGATCGGGTACTTCGCGCGACAGGCCCTCCGGCTGCTCGACGAGATGCGCATCGAGCACGAACGCCTCGACTTCCCGATCGCCCTCGCCGACGGCGGGTCGTTCCGGGTCGAGCTGAACCACTCGAACCAGTCGGTGCTGCCCTCGGGACTCCAGCTCGGCGACAACGACTCCCGGATCCTCGCCGTCGCGTCGAACCTGGCGAACGACGGGCTCGACGTGGTCGTCGTGTCGAAGGACCTGCCGCTGCGGGTCAAGGCGTCGTCGATCGGCATGGCCGCCGAGGAGTACCGCGCCGAGCTCGCGGTCGACTCGGGCTACACCGGCATCACCGACCTGCAGGTCTCCGGCGAGCAGATGAGCGACCTGTACGAGCGCGAGGAGATCGCCTCGGCGCAGCTCGCGGACGTGCCCGTGAACACGGGTGTCGTCATCCACTCCGAGCGCGGCTCCGCCCTCGGCCGCGTGCACACCGCCGGGTCGGTGGCGCTCGTGCGCGGCGACCGCGAGGTCTTCGGCCTCCGCGGTCGGTCGGCCGAGCAGCGGCTCGCCATCGACGCGCTGCTCGACCCGGAGATCGGCATCGTGTCGCTCGGCGGCTCGGCCGGCACCGGGAAGTCGGCGCTCGCGCTGTGCGCCGGGCTCGAGGCCGTCCTCGAGCGGCAGCAGCACAAGAAGATCATGGTGTTCCGCCCGCTGTACGCGGTGGGCGGCCAGGAACTCGGGTTCCTGCCCGGTGACGCCGGCGAGAAGATGAACCCGTGGGCACAGGCCGTGTACGACACGCTCGGTGCGCTGGTGTCGGAGAACGTGCTCGAGGAGGTCGTCGAGCGCGGGATGCTCGAGGTGTTGCCCCTGACGCACATCCGCGGTCGGTCCCTGCACGACGCGTTCGTGATCGTCGACGAGGCGCAGTCGCTCGAGCGGAACGTCCTGCTCACGATGCTGTCGCGCATCGGGCAGAACTCCCGCGTCGTGCTCACCCACGACGTCGCCCAGCGCGACAACCTGCGGGTGGGCCGGCACGACGGCGTCGCCTCGGTGATCGAGCGGCTGAAGGGACACCCGCTGTTCGCCCACGTCACGCTGACGCGGTCGGAGCGCTCGGCGATCGCGGCGCTCGTGACCGAGCTGCTCGACTCGCCCGACCTGGGGTAGCGCGCGGCCGGGCCGGGCCCGGCCCGGCCGGGCCCGGCCCGGCCCGGGCCCGTCCCGCGAAAGCGACAGATCGCGGGACCGCGCGCCCGTCCTGTCCGCGGAAGCGACAGATCGCCGCTGATGGTTCAGCACGATCTGTCGCTTTCGCGACCCAGGGCACGGGGGAGGGACCGGGGACGAGCCGGCGCGCGGTGGGCGGGACCGGACGACGGACGGGAGGCGCGGTGCCGGCTGGCACCGCGCCTCCCGTCCGTCAGGGGGTCCCGCTGGTCAGGCGGG
>NZ_MCIG01000003.1 GCF_001705035.1 Curtobacterium sp. UCD-KPL2560
GCCCCGCACACATCGCCCGCTCGCGCCCGCACCAGGCCGCACCGGTCCTGAGGACGAACCACGTGCCTCCCGTCCGCTGCCTTCCCCGTCCCTGTCCCCGGTCCCGCGAACGGGCGATTCCTGCACCCCTTCCACCTGACGCCCTGCACACATCGCCCGCTCGCGCCGCTCCGGGCCGGACGTGTCCGCCCGATGCACCACGCGCCTCCGGTTCCATGCGCCACCTGACCCCGCGAGCGGGCGCTTCCCGCCCCCAGTTCGCCCGCCACCCCGCGGAGATCGCCCGCTCGGCACCGCGCTGACGACCCGAGACCGCGAGCGGGCGGAACCGGCACGCCGGCCGCCCGACCCTCTGCACACATCGCCCGTTCGGCACCGCGCTGACGGCCCCAGACCGCGAGCGGGCGGTTCCCGCACCTCACGCACTCGTCGCCGCGCACACATCGCCCGCTCGGGGTAGCCCGTGCGGACGCGCCACGAGCGGGCGGAACCGGCACGCCGACCGCCCGACCCCCTGCACACATCGCCCGCTCGCGAGGTCGCAGCACGGCAGGGGCGCGGAGCCACGGGCCGCGGGCAGGTAGGAGCGCGCTGCCGTGATGCGCCGTCGCCACGCGGCCGGGACCAGCCCGGGCTGCGGGACGATCTGCCCCCGGGCAGCCCCGCGTCAGTAGGGTCGAGGGGTGACCAGCGCGCTCCTCACGGACCAGTACGAACTCACCATGGTGGACGCCGCCCTGAAGGACGGCACGGCCGACCGTCGGTGCGTCTTCGAGGTCTTCACCCGCCGCCTCCCCGACGGTCGTCGCTACGGCGTCGCCGCGGGCCTCGGACGGTTCCTCACCTCGCTCACCGAGTTCCGGTTCGGCGACGAGGAGATCGGCTTCCTCCGCGACCGGGGCGTGATCGACGAGGGCACAGCAGCGTGGCTCGCCGACTACCGGTTCAGCGGCAGCATCCGCGCGTACCGCGAGGGCGAGGTCTTCTTCCCGAACTCGCCGGTCCTGCAGATCGAGGGCACCTTCGCCGAGTCGGTCGTCCTCGAGACGCTCGCGCTCAGCGTGTTCAACGCCGACTCGGCGATCGCGTCGGCGGCGGCACGCATGGTCTCAGCCGCCGACGGGCGCCCGCTCGCGGAGATGGGCTCACGCCGCACCGGCGAGTGGAACGCGGTCGCCGCCGCCCGGGCCGCGTACATCGCCGGCTTCGGCGCGACGAGCAACCTCGAGGCCGGTCGCACCTGGGGCATCCCCACGATGGGCACCGCCGCGCACGCCTTCACGCTCCTCCACGACTCGGAGGAGGCCGCCTTCCGCTCCCAGCTCGACGCCCTCGGGACCGGCACGACGCTGCTCGTCGACACCTACGACATCGAGGCCGCCGTGGCGACCGCAGTCCGGCTCACCGACGGTCGGCTCGGTGCCGTCCGCATCGACAGCGGCGACCTGCCCTCGGTCGTCGCATCGGTGCGCGCGCAGCTCGACCGCCTCGGCGCCCCCGCGACCAAGATCACGGTGACGAACGACCTCGACGAGTACACGATCGCCGCCCTCCGAGCCGCCCCCGTGGACTCCTACGGCGTCGGGACGAGCGTCGTCTCGGGCTCGGGCCACCCCGCGGCCGGCATGGTCTTCAAGCTCGTCGCCCACGAGACGCCCGACGGCGAGGGCTGGGTCCCGGTCGCCAAGAAGTCCGCGGACAAGGCGTCCACCGGTGGTCGCAAGGAAGCCGGTCGCCGACTCCGCAACGGCGTCGCGACCGCGGAGGTCGTCCTCACCACCGGCCAGGTCGGCCCCGACGAGCGCCCCCTGCTCGTCCCGGTCGTCGACCACGGCGAGGTCGACCCGGCCTTCACCGGCGTCGCGGGCGTCGAGGCAGCACGAGCGCACCACAAGCGAGCCAAAGCGGAGCTGCCGGCCGACGCATCACGCATCGGCCGCGGTGACCCGGCGATCCCGACCCTGGTGATCTGACCCGCCCGGTGGTGCGTCCGCGCTACTCGGCCTTCATCTTCTCGTAGATGGCCTTGCAGTCCGGGCACACCGGGAACTTCTCGGGGTCGCGACCCGGTACCCACTTCTTGCCGCAGAGCGCCTTGACGGGCTTGCCCGACAGCGCGGACTGCAGGATCTTGTCCTTCTTCACGTAGTGCGAGAAGCGCTCGTGGTCGCCGGGCTCGATCGCTTCTTCCTCGAGGAGCTTCTCGAGCTCGCGGTCCATCACGTCGAGGCCGCCGCCAGGTTCGGTCATGCTCATGGCTCCAGGGTACGACGGTGGCGGTGCCTCCGCGACGGCGTCGCGGAGGCTGTGGAGCGCCCCTGCGGGGCACGGCGCTGTGGAGGAAGGACCGGACGCACGATGCGCCTTGACGCCGTCACGTCCACGGACGGGAGGCACGGTTCCGGGCCGCCACGCGCCTCCCGCCCGACAGGCCGACAGGCCGACAGGCCGACAGGCCGACAGGCCGACAGGAGGCACGGTGCCGGGCCGCCACGCGCCTCCCGACCCGACAGACCGACGGACGGGAGGCGCAGTGCGGGGTCGCCACGCGCCTCCCGTCCGGCACTCAGTTGCGCTGGGCCGCCGCGAGCAGGTCCGGACCGTGCCGGTCGAAGAGTCGTCCGCCCAGGGCGACGCCGCCGATCAGGACGACCGCTCCGACGCCGAGCCCGACGAGGAGCGTCAGGACGGCCCAGGGCTCGGGGCCGTCCGTGAACGCGAGCACACCGAGCCACGCCGCGGGCACGACGGACAGGAGGATCCCGATGACCATCGTGGTCTGCGCGACGGCGGCCGTCGTCCCGGCGGCCTGCGGCTGCTGGAACGGGTGGTCCCCCGGACGCACCGTCGGGTACGGCAGTGCCACCGAGACGACGCTCGACAACCCGAGTCCGGCGAGCAGGGCGCCCACCGCGACGCCGGTGAGCACCGGGAACGCCGTCCAGTCGCCGAAGAGCTTCGCGGAGACCGCGGCACCGGCGACGACCGCGGGCACACCGACCACGAGCACGGGGACGAGTCGGCCGAGTCGGTCGCTCCACCCCGGCGCACCGGACGCGACGTGCAACCAGACCGCCGTGTTGTCGTAGGAGACGTCGTTGTGGGGCAGGAAGCCCGCGATGAGCGCCATCAGCGGCAGCGGCACGAGGGCCGTCCAGTGCCACGGCACACCCGCGACGCCGAGCGGGAGGACGACGATCGGCACGAACACGATCACGAGGTACGACATCCGGTAGCGGGGGTCCCGCGCCCAGTACGTCAGCGCTCGGGCCGCGACCGCACCGACCGGGCTCGACCCGAAGCGGGCGAACCACCCGAGGCCCTGGTAGCGGCGAGCAGTCGCACGGCCGTCGACGGTCTCGAGTGCACGACCGACGAGCGCCCACCAGGCGAGGCCGAGCAGACCGACGACGACGAGGGCGACCAGGAGCTTGAGGACGCCCTCGCCCACGCGTCCGCTCGCGATGTCGGCCGGGACGGCCCAGGCCGCACCCCACGGGGTCCAGCCGGCGACGTCCGCGACGGTCCGGAGCTCGGCGCTCGACGGGTCGAGCCACGACGTGCGCAGGAGGAGCGACGCCACCGGCAGACCGAGGACGACGACGACCAGGGCGGCGAGCCATCCGGCGTCGCGGGAGCGGTGCGGCGCGATCAGCATGGCGCCGACGGCCGAACCCACGCGGGCCAGGAGCGCACAGGTGGCGATGCCGAGCACGGCGGCGACGAGCGCGAGCACGACGAGGCCGCCGTTCCGGGACCACGTCCCGACCTGCCCGACGGCGACGATCGCGACGCACAACACCGGGATGCCGACCAGCCCGGCGACGCCGAGCCCGACGGCCAGACGTCGCCGGTCGATGCCGAAGACGGTGAACCGGCGCGGGTCGAACTGGTCGGTGCCGCCGAGCACGAGCGGGACGACCGTGAAGGCCACCGCGACGAACGTGCCGACGGGGACCGCGACGGACCGCGCGACCTCGACCGGGGCGCCGCGCAGCTCGAGCAGCTCGCCGGCGACGAAGACCGCCGCGACCAGTCCGAGCAGGCTGCCGACGACGACGAGGACGGCGTGCCGGGCTCCGCCGCGGACACCGCCCGCGAGCAGGTCGACCCTCAGTCGGAGAAGCTGTGCAACCATTCCATGCTCTCTGCCACGACGCGGCCGCCCGCGAGTTCGACGAACTTGTCCTCGAGGCTCTTGCGACCTCGGACCTGCGCCATCGTGCCGGAGGCGAGGACCTTGCCGCCGACGATGATGGCCACGGAGTCGCACGTGCGCTGGACCAGTTCCATGGAGTGGCTGGAGAGCACCACCGTGCCGCCGCCCCGGGTGTACCGGCGCAGGATGTCGGTGATGGTCGCCGCGCTCACGGGGTCGACCGACTCGAAGGGCTCGTCGAGGACGAGCACCCGCGGCGAGTGGATGAGCGTGGCGGCGAGGGCGATCTTCTTCGCCATGCCGACCGAGTAGTCGGCGACCTGGCGCCCGAGTGCCTCACCCAGACCGAAGGCGACGGCGAGGTCGTCGCTGCGCTTCCGGGCGGTCGCGCCGTCGAGGCCCCGGAGGGTCGCCGAGTAGTGCAGCAGCTGCGCGCCGGTCAGGCGGTCGAACAGCCGCAGTCGGTCCGGCAGGACCCCGAGGTCGCGCTTGGCGGCGACCGGGTCCGACCACACGTCGTGGTCGAGCACCGAGACGGTCCCGGCGTCGGGACGCAGCAGTCCCGTCACCATCGAGAGGGTCGTCGTCTTGCCGGCACCGTTGGGGCCGACGACGCCGAAGATCGAGCCCTGTCGGATCTCGAGGTCGACCTCGTCAGCGGCGACGGTCTGGCCGTACCGCTTCACGAGACCGCTGGCGCGCAGCACGACGGGCTGCAGCTGGGGCGCCTGGGCCGCGGGGGTCTCTCGGGCGGCCGGCTGGCGCTTCGGGGCGCGCTTCTTCTTGCCCGCGCCCGCTGCCTGGCTCGCACCGGAAACCTGGCTCGCACCCGACGCCTGGCTCGCACCAGACGCCTCGCTCGCACCCGTGGCGGTCGCAGCGGCGCCGTCGGACGTGGCGTCAGCGGCGGCGGTCTGCGTGGGCCGGGAGGCGCGGCCCCGGGGCTGCTTCGCCTTGCCCGGCTTCGTCGCGGTCGCTGCAACCGTCGCACCCGCGCCGGCTGCCGGTGCGGGGACGTCGGACCCGTCGCGGCCCGCCGACGGTCCTGCGACGGTCACCGTCGCACCGTCGGTCATCGCGTCACCATCGGGAGCGTCTCGTGCATCCCCGTCCCCCAAGTCGTCGTCGGCGCCGTCCGTCTCCGGATCGTCCGCCTCGGTCAGCCAGGCGGCATCGGACGTCACGTACACGTCGTCGTCATCAGCTGCGGCCACCGCCCAACCGTACCAACGCGTTCCGGACATCGGAGGACGGCCCCCGAGGGCGGGTCACGAATCGGACACGAAGGCGCCCCGGACGTACCCCGACGACCGCCGGTTCCGTAGGATTCACCGGGGCACGACGGAGTGTTCACCACTTGGAAACCTGCTCGGGCGGGCCGTCCGTGGCCGTCCGTCGCCTGCGCATCGACGCGGATCCGGCGCGTTCACGGGCAACTCAGACCTTCTGCGAGCAGACTCGACGAGGCCCGCCTGTGCCCAACGGCGCCCGGGCGGACACCAGAAGGGACCAGCATGACCACGCAGATCGTGATCCTCGCAGCGGGGATGGGCAGCCGGCTCGGCCGCAGCCTGCCGAAGCCGCTGACCGAACTGAGCGACGGCCGCACCATCATGCAGCAGCAGTTCGACAACATCCGCGCCGCGTTCGGCTCGAGCGCACGCGTGACGATCGTCGTCGGCTACAAGTCGGAGTACATCGTCGAGGCCTTCCCCGAGGCGAACTTCGTCTACAACGAGTCCTACGACTCCACGAACACCTCGAAGAGCCTGCTCCGTGCGCTGAAGGCGACCGGCAAGGGCGGCGTCCTCTGGATGAACGGTGATGTCGTGTTCGACCCGTGGGCACTCGTCCGTGCGGCGGACATGATGGACCAGGACCGCTCCTTCGTCAGCGTCAACACCGAGAAGGTCTCCGACGAGGAGGTCAAGTACACGGTGGGCGCCGAGGGCTTCATCGACAAGCTGTCGAAGCGCGTCGTCGGTGGTCTCGGCGAGGCCGTGGGCATCAACTACGTCTCGTCCCACGACAAGCAGGCGCTCATCCGCCAGCTCGGTCGCGTCGACGACCAGGAGTACTTCGAGGGTGGCATCGAGGCAGCCATCGCCGAGGACGGGCTACGCTGGTCGCCCGTCGACATCTCCGACCTGTACGCGGTCGAGATCGACTTCGCCGAGGACCTCGAGCGCGCGAACAACCTGTTCGCCTGACCAGACCGGATCCCCTCGGCAGTTCCGCCCGGAGGGAAACCGTGACCACAGCGAGTGCGCCGACCGCGCCCACGACCGCAGCTCCGGCAGCGTCGAGGGGCGCGGTTCGTCGTTACCGCCACGCCCTGTGGCTCCTGACCGTCCGCGACCTGCGTGTCCGGTACTCGACGTCCGCACTCGGCTACGTCTGGTCGATCCTCGACCCGCTCGTGATGTCGGCCATCTACTGGTTCGTCTTCACGCAGGTGTTCCACCGCGGGTCGGTGGGTGAGGAACCGTACATCGTCTTCCTCCTCTCGGCGCTCCTGCCGTGGATGTGGTTCACGGGATCGGTGTCGGACTCGACGCGGGCGTTCATCAAGGAGTCGAAGCTCATCCGCTCGACGACGATCCCCCGCAGCATCTGGGTGGCCCGCGTCGTCGCATCGAAGGGCATCGAGTTCCTGCTGAGCCTGCCGGTGCTGGCCGTGTTCGTCCTGGCCACCGGGGCCCGCGTGCACTGGGAGGTCCTGCTCTACCCACTGGCCATCGTGCTGCAGTGCGGGCTCGTCTACGGGCTCGGGCTCATCGTCGCGCCGCTGGTCGTGTTCTTCCGCGACCTGGAGCGTGCGGTCAAGCTCGTGCTGCGGTTCCTGTTCTACGCATCGCCGATCATCTACGGCACGCAGGCACTCCCCCGCACCCTGCACGACGTCGCCGCACTGAACCCGCTCAGCGGGATCTTCGGGATCTACCGGTCGGCCTTCTTCCCCGGCCAGCTGGACTGGTTCGAGGTGCTCGTCTCCGTCGTCGTCACCGTGGTGGTCCTCGGCATCGGGCTCGTCGTCTTCCGGCGCAGCGAACACCGCGTCCTCAAGGAGCTCTGATGACCGCAACGGACAGCAGCACCCGAACGAGCACGACCGCGCCCGTCATCTCGGTGCGCGACGCCGGCATCCGGTTCAAGCGCAACCGCCGGGCGAGCCGGAACTTCAAGGACCTGTTCGCCGGGCGATCGCGTCGCAAGCGGGCCGACGAGTTCTGGGCGCTGCGGAACGTCTCGTTCGACGTGCGCCCCGGCGAGGCGATCGGGGTCGTCGGCCGCAACGGCCAGGGCAAGTCGACCCTCCTCAAGCTCGTCGCGCAGGTGATGCTCCCCGACGAGGGACGCGTGCAGGTCCGCGCCGGTGTGGCCCCGCTCATCGAGATCACGGGCGGCTTCGTCGGGGACCTCTCGGTGCGCGACAACGTCTACCTCACGGCGGGCCTGCACGGGATGACGCGGGCCGAGATCCGCGACGCCTTCGACGAGATCATCGAGTTCGCCGAGATCGGCGACTTCGTGGACACCCCGTACAAGCACCTGTCGAGCGGCATGAAGGTGCGGATCGCCTTCGCGGTGATCTCCCGGCTCGACGAGCCCGTCATCCTGGTGGACGAGGTGCTCGCGGTCGGCGACAAGGCGTTCCGCGAGAAGTGCTACAAGCGCATCGAGGAGCTGCTCGCCGGCGGACGGACGCTCTTCTTCGTCTCGCACAGCGACAAGGACCTCCGGCGGTTCTGCGACCGCGGCCTGTACCTCGACAAGGGTCGTCTGCAGCTCGACGACACCATCGAGGCCGCCCTCGCCCGCTACGCATCCGACTACGGGAACTGACCCGTCGTTCCTCCACAGGGGCTGGTGGTGGAGGGCTGTGCACAGGGTGGGTCCTCGACGGGTCTCGGCGTCGGGCGGACGTCGGTGGGGGTTCCTAGCGTCGGGGACATGCAGCACCCGAGTACCGCCTACGCAGTCCCGTTCACGGTCGACCGCTCGCACGCGCCACGGCGCTACGAGCTGGTCAACACCGGCTCCGAGCCGGTCCACGCCCTGTCGCTGACGCACCTCGGCAACGGCTACGCGCCCCCGCTCGCGGTCAACCGGCTCGACCCCGGCCGGAGCCTCACGCTCGCCGTGTTCGGCGCCGATCCCGAGGACACCGGGGTCGTCGTCGTCCGGTGGCGTCGGCCCGACCGCTCCGAGTACCTGTGGCGGATGTCCCTGGTCGGTGGCCGCTGTGCTGCGTGACCGGGTGGGCCGTGTGGCGTCAGCGCTCGCCGCGCTCCGCCGCCACCTCGTGCCACCGCGCCACCAGTCGGTCGATCGCAGCGTGCAGCCGCGCGGTGGCAGCGCCCGGGGTGGTGTCCCCGAAGTAGCGGTCGACCCAGTGTCGGAGCTTCGCGAGCTCGGCGTCGTCGTGGGCCGCGGCATCCACCCGTGCGACGACGTCCACGGCGTCGGCGGCGGTCAACCAGTTCGCGTCGGCCAGGTACCCACGCTCGTCGACGTCGGCCTCGCCGGCCACCGGCCGCGTGACGATCAGCGGCTTGCCCACGGCGAGCCGGTCGTAGATCATCGCGCTGATGTCGGTGATGGCGACGTCGGCGTCGGCGAGCTGCCAGCCGAGCTCCGGACCGTCGTCGTGCACGTGCTGCGCGGACGGGTCCGCGGCGTTGGCCGCGGCGATCGCGGCGACGATGCGCTCGTGTGCTGCCCGGTAGGCCGGGTCGAGCACCCCGCGGCGCGGGTGGGGACGGTAGACGAGTCGGTGACGCGGCGAGGCGAGCAGGCGTTCGGCGAGGGTGACGCCGTGGGATGCGATCGACCCGTAGGCCGCAGCCGGGCGGTCCCCCTCCCAGGTCGGCGCGTACAGGACGACGATGCGGTCGTCCTCCGGGTAGGGAACCGCTCCGGCGAAGTGGTCGGCCTGGGGCCGTCCGATCGCGATCGTGCGCGCGTCGAGGTCGTAGTCCCACAGCGCGTCGGAGAGCCGGTCGCGGGCTGCGTCGCCGGCGATGAGCGCGTAGTCGTAGGCCTTGAACTGGTTCGTGGTCATGTACATCTTGTCGCTCTCGCCGTGGTTGACGAAGACGTGCCACATGCGCCCGTACCGCATCATCTGGAAGTTGCGGGCGTTCTGGTTGACGTACAGCACGATCTTCGGCGCCTGCTCGTCGACGAACCGCTCGAGGTCGACGACCTGGCGGGCGTAGACCACGGGCACCGGTGCCTCGTCGAGCAGCGCGAGCATGGTGCCCGGGTTCCGGGAGACGATCGCGACGGGGTGCTCGGCCGCGAGTTCGGCGAGCGGGGCGTACCACTGCCGTATCTGGTACATGTTCACCGGCGCGTCCGCGAAGTACACCGCCACCTCGACCGAACCGGGGGCGAGCGGCGGGTGTCCGGGGAGACGTCGGGCCAGGTCACGGCGACTCTGCCTCGAGCGCAGCAGACGTCGGGCCAGCCGCACGGCGGTCTGGGCGTCGCGGATGATCGGCATCGGGGGCACCTCCGGGTGCGAGCGGGACGGACGGAACGAGCGGAACGAGCAGGACTGACGGAACGAGTGGGACCAGCGGGCCAGACGGAACGGACGGAACGGACGGAACGAGCAGAACGGACAGTACGGACGGAACGGTTGGGACGAGCGGGACGAGCGGGACGGACCGAGCAACGTGACCACCGGGGCGGACACCGACCCGGACGTGCCTGCTCAGACGACCGGCGGCCTCCCCGCCAGCGTCATGCGTCCGACCGTCAGCCACCCCATCCTGCGCGCAGGACCGCAGTCGTGGGCCCAGCCCTCGCGCACACCGGCGAACCACGTGCGCAGACGAGCCGGGTGACGCCACCACCGAGCGACCTGGATCGCTGCCCAGGACGCCACGTACACGGGCTGCAGCAGCCCGGGCAGGTTCCGCCGTGCGAGCCAGACCCGGTTCCGGGCGTTCAGCCGGTAGTACTCGGCGTGCCGCGCCGGGTCGATCGCCGGGTGGTGCGCCACGAGCTCCCCCGAGTACCAGGCCCGCCGTCCGGCGTCCCACACACGCCAGGCGAGCTCGATGCCCTCGTGGGCGTAGAAGTACTCGGCTCCCCAGCCGCCGACGGCGCGGTAGACGTCCATCGGCAGGACGACGGCCCCCTCCCACACCGAGAACACCTGCGACGACGCAGCCGGGTCGCCCTTCCGGATCCGCGGCACCCAGCGACGGGGGTTCGCTGCGCCGGCCGGGTCCACGACCCGGGGCTGCACGAGGCCGAGCGACGGGTCCCGCTCGAACAGCGCGACGGCGTCCCGCAGGAAGGTATCGGACGGCACGGACGCGTCGTCGTCCAGGAAGAACACGTGGTCGCCGTCGACGACCTCCGCGCCGGCGTTGCGACCGGCTGGGATCCCGAGGTTCTCGGGCAGCGCGAGTGCCCGGACTCCCTCGGGCAGACCTGTCGGCTCCCACCCGTTGCCGACGCACACCACGTCGAGGTCGACGTCGCGCTGGGCGAGCACGCTCTCGATGCCGCGGCGGAGGTCGTCGGGCCGAGTGCCCTGCGTCAGGACGACGACCGCGATCCGTGGCCGCGCCCGGTGGGGTACGGCGTGCCGGCGGAGGGTGCTGCCGCTCACGCCCGGACCCGCTTCGACGCCATGATCGCCAGGAAGTGCCCTGCGGTGGCGAGCACGGCGAGCGGGAGCAGCGCGCCGACGAGCACGCGGTCGACCAGCGGGTGGCCCACCACGATGCCGACGACGGCGAAGACGAACGCCAGCATGGAGAGCTCGACCGAGTGGTACAGGCGGTGGAACGGCAGGAACCGCGCCGCGCGCCGCAGGGTCGCCAGCCGTCGGCCGGACGGCACCGTCCCGGCGTCCCGACGGTCGACGAGCTTCTCGAGCCCGGCGTTCGCCCGCGCGACGTGCACCATGTCGTTGAGCGCCTTGTTCAGCACGATGACGAGCCCGAGTGCGCAGCCGATCGTCGTCCACATCCACTCGCCCCCGTGCACCGGGAGGGTGGCTGCGCGGACGCCGAGCGCGATCGGGATGAGCCCCTCGGTCGTGTAGTGCCCGACCTTGTCGAGGAACACGCCGGCGGGCGAGCGGGTGCCGCGCCACCGGGCGACCTCGCCGTCGGAGCAGTCGACGAGCATCTGCAGCTGGCCGAGGACGAGCGCGAGCGCCGCACCCCAGATCCCCGGGATGAGCAGTGCCGCGGCGACGCTCCAACCGACGAGGATCATGAGCCCGGTGACCTGGTTCGCGCTGACGCGGGTCTTCAGCAGCACCCACGTCAGGTACGGCGAGACGTCCCGCAGGTAGAGCGACGCGGTCCAGTGCTCGGCGTTCGCGCGCGACCGGACCTCGTCCGGCTGTGCGACGGCGCGGAGTTCCGCGATGGAGCCGGGGCGTGCGTCGCCGCGGCCAGTGGTGTCGTGGGTCACGTGCTGGTCACCGTCCCGTGTGGGTGGTCAGTTCTGAGGTCCGGGTCAGGAACCCGATGATGAAGCCGACACCCCAGCCGACGTGGATGCAGGGCAGCACCACGAGGAGCCAGAGGAGCGTGCGCAGGCCCGACCGCCGTGCGACCACGACCGAGCCGAGGAGGACGAACACGAGGTACACCGCCGGCACGACGAACCCGACCATCGCCCAGGCGACCGGCGAACCGAGCGCGGCGCCGACGACGCCGACGATCCCCGCGACGAGCCCGAGCGCCATCGCGACGACCATCGCGGGCGGTGCGAAGTACCGGAGCCCGTTGTTCGCCGGGAACCGCCGGGCGAGCTCGCCACGCCACAGACCGGTCGCGACGAACTGCCGCACGAGTCGACGCAGGCTCGGGCGGGGGCGGTACGTGACGACGAGCTCCGGCGTGAACCACACGGTCCCGCCGGTCTGTCGCAGGCGCCGGTTGAGCTCCCAGTCCTGGCCGCGCTTGATGCCCTCGTCGAAGAGCCCGACCTCGAACAGGCGCTCGCGGCGGAACACCCCGAGGTACGCGGTCTCCGCCGGTCCGGCCTTGCCGCCGACGTGGTGCGGCGTCCCCCCGAGGCCCACCCGGCTGCCGTACGCGTGCGCGACGGCCCGCTCGAAGGGCGTGCGCCCCTCGGCACGCATGATGCCGCCGACGTTGTCCGCACCCGACTCGAGCAGGACCCGCACCGCGACCCGCGTGTAGTCGACGGGCAGCACGGAGTGGGCGTCGACGCGGATGACCACGGGGTGCACGGAGGCGCGGATGGCGACGTTGAGGCCGGCCGGCGTCGAGCCGACCGGGTTGTCGATCGCCCGGATGCGCGGGTCGGCCGCACTCATCTCGGCGACGAGCTCGTTCGTCCCGTCGATCGACGGCCCGAGGGCGAGGAGCACCTCGAACGGCCCGTCGTAGTCCTGCGCCAGCAGACTCCCGACGGCCGCGCGGACCTCGGTCACCTCGTTGAGCACCGGCATCACGTAGGAGACCCCCGGCAGGGGCTGTCCGTCAGTGTGCATGCGTACCTCGAGGTCGGGGCGGTGCGCGGAGCGCACCGCGGTCGGCGCCGCCCCGCAGAGCGACCCCGAGCCTATCAAGGGCGAGCGACGCCCCCTGCGTCACGCGCGTGGGAGGCACGGACGGACGGGAGGCGCGGTGCCAGCTGGCACCGCGCCTCCCGTCCGTCCCGTCCTGCGTCAGCCCTTGTAGGTGCCGAGCGTGACGTCCGTCTGCTTCGTCTCGCCGTTGCGGATGTAGGTGATCGTCGTCTTCGCGCCACCCGCGAAGAACCGGACCTGCGCCGTCAGGTCGGTTGCGTCGGAGACGGTCGCCGACCCGATCTTCGTGACGACGTCGCCCTTCTGCAGGCCGGCCCCGGCCGCTGCTCCGCCGGACGACACCGACTTGATCAGCGCACCCATCTGGCGGGCGCTGGTGTCCTCGGCGGCGTCGCCGACGGTGGCGCCGAGCAGCCCGTGCGTCGCGGAGCCGTTCTCACGGATCTCCTGCGCCACGCGCTGGACCAGGTTCGACGGGATCGAGAAGCCGACGCCGATGCTGCCGGACTGTCCCTCGGACGAGGACGAGCTGCCGGCGCTCGCGATCGCGACGTTGATGCCGATGAGCTTGCCCTTGGAGTCGAGCAGCGCACCGCCCGAGTTGCCCGGGTTGATCGACGCGTCGGTCTGGATGACCGGCAGCGACACCGTCGTGTTCGACGAGGAGCTGCTGCCGTTGTCGCCGTTGCCCCAGAAGTCGAACGGGCCGCCGTTGCCGTTGCCGCCCTCGTTCGAGTCGCCGCCCTTGCTGGGGGCGCTCGAGGTGACCTGGATGCTGCGGTTGAGCGTCGAGACGATGCCGTCGGTGACGGTGTTCGACAGACCGAGCGGGGCCCCGATCGCGACCGCGGTGTCCCCCACGTTGAGCTCGGAGGAGTCCGCGAAGGTGATCGGCTTCATGTCGGTCGCGTCGATCTTGATGACGGCGAGGTCGACGGTCGGGTCGGTGCCGACGAGCTTCGCCGGGTAGATCTTGCCGTCCGACGTCGTCACCGTGATGGTGCCGTTGCTGCTGTCGCCGTCGAGCGTCACGACGTGGGTGTTCGTGACGATGTAGCCGTCCTTGCTGAACACGACGCCCGAGCCGGTGCCGCCCTCGGAGCCCGAGGACACGTTGATCGTGACGACCGAGGGCGTGGCCTGCGCCGCGACCGCGGTGACGACCGTGGCGTTGTTGTAGTCGTTGACGGTGAGGTTGCCGCCGTTCTGCGACGCGCTGGAACCGATCACGGTCCCGCCGCCGTTCTGGGCGGAGCCCGCTGCCCACCCGGCGCCGCCGCCGACGAGGCCGGCGAGCACGAGTCCGGCGACCACGGGCAGCACGAGCTTGCTGCGGCCGTCACGGCGCTTGGTCGCGGCACCGGAGCCCGCGGCGGCACCGGCGGTCGCGCCGCTGAAGTAGTGGCCGTTGCGGTCGTTCGAGCCGTCGACGTCGCCGAAGGCGCTCGTGGCCGAGGTGGGGGCCTGCGCGGAGCCGGGGTACGACGCCGCCGACTGCGGGGCGCCGTGGGCCGAGCCGGCCGCTGCGTACTCGCCGTAGCGGGGCTGCTGCTGGGCCTGGCCGTACTGGCCGGTCTGGCCCTGGCCGTACTGGCTCTGCCCGTACTGACCCTGCTGGCCGTACTGGCTCTGCTGGCCGTACTGGGCCTGGCCGTACTGGTCCTGCTGCCCGTACTGGCCCTGGCCGTACTGGCTCTGTCCGTACTGGTCCTGCCCCGCCTGACCCTGCTGGGTCTGGCCGTACCGGCCGGTCTGGTCGTCGCCGTACTGGCTCGTCTGGCCGTACTCGCTCGTCTGGCCGTACTGGCTGGTCTGGCCGTACTGGCTCGTCTGGCCGTACTGGCTGGTCTGGTCGCCCTGGCCCTGCTGGGCCGACCGGTCGTACGGCGTCGTGTGCTGGCCGTAGCCGCCCGACGCACCGGAGTCGCCGACGCCGGGGTAGGGCGCCGTGTACTGCGCGGTCGGGTGGTCCGCGGGCGTCGGGATCACGTCGGTCTCGTCCGCACGACCGTGGCTGATGACGTCGGTGCGGTCGGCGTCGAGGGCATCACCCGTGCGGGCGCCCTCGTACCGGCTGTCGTCGGGCTGTGCGGAGTCGCGCTGCGTCGTCGTGTCCTCGCCGGAGGTTCCCTGCGTGGCGTCCTCGGCAGCGGCCGGGCGGGTGGTGTCCTCGGGACGGTCGTCGTCGCCGCGGCCGTGTGGCGTGGTGTCGCTCATGCTGACGTGCTCCTTTCAAGCTCGTGCAGTCTTCCGGACCCACCTGAGCGGTGCTCCTGCTGGCGCTGCGAGCCCCCTATGGCGATCTTATGCGTGGGCTGTGGATGAACGCCGGGGGTTGTCCGAGGTCCGTTAGCGTGAGGGCGTCGACCGCGGCGGCCCGTCGGGCAGCGGGGACACGAGCGCGACGGAGGCGACCGCATGGACCGGACCGGACCCTGGCTGCGCGCGGCGGAGGGCGCGATGCTGCTCGGACCCGACGGCGTCCCCGCGCCGACCGTCTTCGCCGAGATGAGCGCCCTCGCAGCGGCGACCGGCGCGATCAACCTCGGGCAGGGCTTCCCGGACGAGGACGGTCCCCGTGAGGTCCTCGACGCCGCCG
The DNA here is from genome assembly GCF_001705035.1 of Curtobacterium sp. UCD-KPL2560. Classification (GTDB taxonomy): domain Bacteria; phylum Actinomycetota; class Actinomycetes; order Actinomycetales; family Microbacteriaceae; genus Curtobacterium. Next base: position 15,295 of record NZ_MCIG01000003.1, read on the forward strand.
TCGACGCCATCCGCCGAGGCGCGAACCAGTACCCGCCCGGGCGCGGTACCCCGGACCTCCGCCAGGCCGTCGCCGAGCACCAGGAGCGGTGGTACGGGCTCGAGGTCGACCCCGACCGGCAGGTGCTCGTCACCGCCGGTGCGACCGAGGCACTCGCCGCGACGCTCCTCGCGTTCGTCGAGCCCGGCGACGAGGTCGTCACCTTCGAGCCCTTCTACGACGCGTACGGCGCGCTCATCCGACTCGCCGGCGGCACGCACGTCACCGTTCCGCTGACCGCACCGGACTTCCTGCCCGACGAGACCGCCCTCCGCGCCGCCTTCTCCGACCGCACCCGTGCGGTGCTCGTGAACACGCCGCACAACCCGACCGGGCGGGTGCTCCCCCGCGAGGTCCTGCAGACCGTGGTCGACCTCGCGACCCGGCACGACGCGGTCGTCATCACGGACGAGGTGTACGAGCACCTGACCTTCCGGGTCCCGCACCTGCCGATCGCGACGCTGCCCGGAGCAGCCGAGCGCACGGTGTCGATCTCGAGTGCGGGCAAGACGTTCAACACCACCGGGTGGAAGATCGGGTGGTTGACGGCACCGGCCGACCTCGTCGAGGCGATCGTCTCGGTCAAGCAGTACCTGACCTTCGTCAACGGCGCCCCGTTCCAACCCGCGGTCGCGACGGGGCTCCGGCTGCCCGACGCGGTCTTCGCCGGCATCGCCGCCGAGCTCGCCGCGAAGCACCAGCTGCTCGCCGGCGGCCTGCGCGCGGCCGGTTTCGAGGTGCTCGAGCCCGACGGCGGGTACTTCGTCCTCGCCGACGCCGCACCGCTCGGGTTCACCGATGCCCGCGAGCTGTGTCTGCGCCTACCCGAGCTCGCCGGGGTCGTCGGCGTGCCGGTGTCCGCGTTCGTCCGGCCGGACCACGCAGCGGGGTACCGGTCCCTCGTCCGGTTCGCCTTCTGCAAGCGCCGCAGTGTGCTCGACGAGGCCGTCGCCCGGCTCGGGGCCCTCGCCGCCGCCCGCTGAACAGGCAGCGGCCTACGGCCTGCGGCCTGCGGGCAGTCGGCAACGGGCAGCCGACAGCCGCCCGCGTTCAACAGCCAGCGGCCTACGGCCTGAGGTCAGTCAGCAGCGGGCAGCGGCCAGCGGGCGTCAGCAGGCGGCCCTCAACCCCGCGGCACCACGTCGTAGCGGCGGAGTCCGAGTGACGGGTTGACGGCCCGCACGGACGCCGTCGTGGCGGTGTCGACGGTCGCCACGAGCACCCCCGGCACGGCGCCGGCGGCCGCCACCGCGACCCCGGACGGGTCGAGCACCACCGAGCCGCCGATGCCGACGGGAGGCGTCTGCCCGACGCCGACGACCCAGACGGTGTTCTCGACTGCGCGGGCGGTGAGCAGTGTGCGCCAGTGGTGCTCCTTGCCGGGGCCGCGCACCCACTCGGCGGGCACGAGGACGACGTCCGCAGCGCCGGACTCCTCGGCGGCCAGGCGGCGCGTGACCTCGGGGAAGCGCAGGTCGTAGCAGGTCTCGAGGCCGACCCGCACGCCTGCGATCGTGAAGACGGGCAGCTGGTCGGTGTCCCCGGCCTCGATCCGGTCCGACTCCCGCGAGCCGAACGCGTCGTACAGGTGCACCTTCCGGTAGACCGCGGCGACCGACCCGTCCGGCAGCACGGCGACGAGCGTGTTCCGGAACCGCCGGGCCACCGCGAGCCCGTTCACGTCCGCGAGCCCGATCGCGGACGTGTCCGCGTCGGCCTCGGTGCCCCCGACCCCGGTCGGGTCGTCGGCAGAACCGACGGCCTCTGCCACACCGACCACGAGCGCGATGCCCGTCGTCCGGGCGATCTCCCGCAGGCCGGACACGAACGGACCGTCGAGCGGCTCCGCGCTCGCCACGAACCGGTCGTCGATCTCCGCCGTGAAGTACGACGTGTACTCGGGCGTGACCAGCAGGTCCGCGCCGCGGGCAGCGGCGTCCTCGGCGGCGGTACGGACGGTCGCGAGGTTCGCTACCGGGTCGTCGACCGGGGCGAACTGCGCGGCGGCGATCGTCAGGGTTGCCATCCGCCGAGCGTAGCGACCCCCACCGATGCCGAACCCGAGCCGCAGCCGCAGCCGCAGCCCGAACCCGAACCCGAACCCGAACCGCAGCCCCAACCCGAACCCGAACCGCAGCCCGAACCAGAGCCGGAGCCAGCCGGGTCCCGACACGACCCGAGGCCGACCGGACGGGACCGGAGAACGACGAAGGCCCCGGTCCGACTGGACCGGGGCCTTCATGTGACGCTTGGTTGCGGGGGCAGGATTTGAACCTACGACCTCTGGGTTATGAGCCCAGCGAGCTACCGAACTGCTCCACCCCGCGGCACGTTGAACAGCCTACACAGGCCCGTGGCGGGGCACAAATCGTGTGCCCCGCCACGGCGTGTCACCCGGCGTTCTCGGCTGCGGTGGCCGCTTCGATCGCGGTCTGCAGGCGCTGGTCGGCCTCCGCCGCGGCGACGAGATCGTTGCGCGCGTACGCCTCCCGCCGGTCCTGGAGCGCCGCCTTCGCGTCCGCCAGTGCCTGCTGCAGCGTGGAGTTGCCCGAGGTGCCGGACCCACCGGTCGCACCCGAGCCCCCGGTCGCGCCGGACCCGGCACCGGTGCCCCCGCCGGTGCTGCCGCTGTCGCCGCCCTGGTCGGAGCCGGTGTCCGTGGAGCCGGTGTCGGACGACCCCGAACCGGCTGCGCCCTGGTCGCCGGCGGCCGCACCCGAGTTGCCACCGAACAGGCTGTTCAGGGCCTCGTCGAGGGTGTCCTCGAACGCGATCTTGTCGCCGAAGGCCACGAGCACCTTCTGCAGCAGCGGGTACGAGCCGCTCGACGTCGACTGCACGTACACGGGCTGCACGTACAGGAAGCCGCCACCGACCGGGAGCGTGAGCAGGTTGCCCTGCTTCACGGTCGAGTTGCCCCGCTTCAGGATGTTCAGCTCCTGCGACACCGTGGTGTCACCGTTGAACAGGCTCTGCACCTGCGCCGGACCGGGGATGTTGTCGGTCTTCGGCATCGTCAGGAGCGTGAGCTTGCCGTAGTTGGCACCCTTCTCGCCCTTGCCCGCACCACCCGCGTCGGAGTCCACCGCCAGGTACCCGGTCAGCACGTTGCGGTTGTTCGACCCCGCCGACTGCTGCGGGATGTAGGTCGTGTACAGCGAGTAGGCCGTGTCCTGCCCGGGCACCTTCATCGTCAGGTAGTACGGGTCCTGCAGGTTGCCCCGCGAGGCGGTCGTCTGCGTGCCCAGCGCGTTGGTGGTCGTCTGCTGCGTGTCCGCCGTGTCGTTCTCGGTCGTCCCCGAGGTGGTCTCCTGCGGGGTGTTCCACGCGTCGTCGCCCGAGTAGAACGAGTTGGCGTTCGTGACGTGGTACGTGCCGAGGATCGACCGCTGCACCTTGAACAGGTCGGTCGGGTACCGCACGTGGTCGAGCAGCTCGGCGCTCATCTGCGACACCGGCTCCATCGACGTCGGGAAGATCTTCTGCCACGTCTTGAGCACCGGGTCGGAGGTGTCCCACGCGTAGAGCGTCACCTTGCCCGTGTACGCGTCGACGGTGGCCTTCACCGAGTTCCGGATGTAGTTCACCTGGTCGGTCCGGAACGCGGACGACTCGGTGCCGTTGATGCTGTCGGACAGGCTCTGGCTCTGCGAGTACGGGTAGGCGTCGCTCGTGGTGTACCCGTCGACGACCCACTGGATGCGGTGGTCCACGATCGCCGGGTAGGCGTCGCTGTCGAGCGTCAGGTACGGGGCGACCTTCTGCACGCGCTGGATCGGGTCACGGTCGTACAGGATCTGCGAGTCCTTGTTCACCGCGTTCGACAGCAGGATCTGCTCCGACTGGAACTTCGCCGCGTAGACCAGGCGGTTGAAGAAGTTCCCGAGGCTCGGGCCGCCCTCGCCGCTGTACGTCGTCGTGGCGTTGCCGCCGTTGTCGTCGTCGGACCCGGACGGGTAGTCGAGCTCGACGTTCTTCGAGCCCTTCGGGCCACCGACGATCGAGTACGGCGGCGAGGTCTCGCCGAAGTACACGCGCTCCTGGTAGTCCCCGAGCGCGCCGTTCGAGGGGATGCCCGACTCGAGGAAGACCGGCTTGCCGTCGCTCGCGCGCTGGTTGCCGTAGGCCGCGGTGACGCCGAAGCCGTGCGTGTAGACGAACGTGCGGTTGTACTGCGTGTTCGCCTGCGCGCTGAGGCCGTCGAGGTCGATGTCGCGCACCGCGATCACGGTGTCCTCGGTCTGGCCCTTGACGTCGTAGCGGTCGACGTCCAGCTCCTTCGGGAACTGGTAGTACTGCCGGTACTGCTGCAGCTGGCTGAACGTGTCGGACACGATCTTCGGGTCGATCAGGCGGATGTTCGCCGTGGTCTGGGCGTCCTGCGCGAGGGCGCCGGAGCTCGCCTCGGTCGTGGCGTCGTAGTTCTGCTCCTGCACGTCGGAGACGTCGTAGGCATCGCGTGTCGCCTTGATGTTCCGCTCGATGTACGCCGACTCGAAGGTCCGCTCGGAGGGCTTCACCTGCAGTCGCTGGACGACCCAGGGGTAGATGCCGCCGATGACGATCGCGGCGACGAGGAGCAGACCGGTGCCGACGACGGAGATCCGCCAGCGACCGATGACCGCGGTGACGATGAACAGGACCGCGACGATCGCCGCGATGCCGGCCATGATCTCGCGACCGGGGATCACCGCGTTGACGTCGGTGTACTGCGCACCCGTGATGAGCGGGTTGTCCTTCGTCAGCGCCGCGTACTGGTCGAGCCACAGGCTCACGGCCTGCAGCGCGACGTAGACCGCCGCGGTGACGGCGAGCTGGATGCGCGCAGCGCGGGAGATCCGGACCTCGCGGCCACCGAAGCGGAGCGCACCGTAGAGGTAGCTGGCGGCGAGCGCCGCGATGCCCGCGATGAGCACGACCGCGGACGAGTACGCGACGACGGAGCGCCAGAACGGCAGCTCGAACACGTAGAAGCCGATGTCCAGCCCGAACTGCGGGTCGGTCTTGCCGAACGGCGTCCGGTTGAAGTACTCGAGGACCATGCTCCACCGGCCCGCGGTCGAGAGCCCGGCGAAGACGCCGAGGACCGCCGGGATGCCGATCATCACGGCACGGCGCAGCGGTTCGATGACCTGCTGGTAGCGGTCGAGCTGCGAGTTGAGCTTCGCGTAGACCGGCCGGAACCGGAAGGCCAGCGCGATGCTCACGTACACCGGGATCGCCATGCCGAAGAACCCGGCGACGAACATGGACGACCCCGCGATCCAGCGCGTGGTGAGGACCTGCTGGAAGCCGAGCTGCGCGAACCACGCGTAGTCGGTGTACAGGCTGGCGAAGATGAAGAAGCCGATCACCAGTGCGGCCAGCACGATGATCGTGACCACGATCGGGACCCGCGGCGATCGCCGCCCCGAGGGAGAAGGGCCCGAGGTGGACGAGGTTGTCGTCACTTGATGTGCTCCAGACGTGTCGGACCGGCGGGCCCGGCGCGGCGGGCCGTCAGTGCGTCGATCCTATTGGTCCCTGCCGACAGTGAAACTGTGCGGGGACTCAGGAACGTGCACCGCGCCTCCCGTCCGGTTCCGGTGACGGCCTGGAGGCGCGACCCGGCCCGCCGGGGCCGGCCACGTCGCCGACGTGGCCGGCTGCGACCCCCGCGGTCGCGTCAGGATCCGCAGCGCGCGAGTCCGGCGGTGCTCTTCCCGGCGGCGATCGTCTGCAGGTCGGTGACGGCCTGGTCGAGCGTCGCGACCTTGTACACGTCCAGCCCGTCGGGGACGTGGCCGACGACCTCGCCGCAGTTGTCGGCCGGCGCGAGGAAGACCGTCGCTCCAGCCGCCTTCGCGCCGTACAGCTTCTGTCGGATGCCGCCGATCGGACCGACCTGCCCGTCGGCGGTGATCGTGCCGGTGCCCGCGACGTGCTTGCCGCCGTTGAGCTCGCCGGGTGTGATCTCGTCGATGATCCCGAGCGCGAACATCATGCCGGCGGACGGCCCACCGACGTCCTGCAGCGCGATCTCCACCTCGAACGGGAAGTCGTACCGCTCGGTCACGCCGACCCCGAGGAGCGCGGTGCCCTGCTCTTCGCGCGGGGTGACCCGCAGCTGCTCCGAGGTGCCGTCGCGGTCCACGGTGACCGTGGCCGGCGAGGACGTGCCGTGCTCGGCGACGGCCTTCCGCAGGCTGCCGGCGTCGACGTTCGTCGTGAGCTGCGTGCCGTCGAAGGCGGTGATCACGTCGCCCTTGCGGATGACGCCGTCCGCTGCCGAGCCCTCCTGCACGGAACCGACCTCGAGCTTCGTCGGGAGGTCGTACCCCTGGTGGACGAGGGCGGCGGCCACCGCGGACTGCTGGGACGACTGCATGTCCGCGGCGTCCTGTTCGTTCACCTGCTGGGTCGTGGTGCCCTCGGGGTAGATGGCGCTCGCGGGGATGACGGCCTCGGAGCGCGAGAACAGCGCCCGGATGACGCTCGTCCAGGACGGCCGGTTCGTGGCGTCGCCCTGGATGCCCACGGTGAGCATGTCGAGTGCACCCGCAGTGTCGTAGGTCTTCGTGCCCCTGATCTGGATGAGTTCGACGTCCTTCGCGTCCTTGCCCGTGCCCTGCCGCTGCGTACCGATGGTGTTGTAGACCGGCCCGGGGACCTCGATCAGGTACGGGCTCGGCAGGAAGCTCGCCAGGAGCCCGAGCACCACGGCACCGATCACGAAGGCCCAGCCGACCGTGCGGGAACGGGAGCGGCGACGGGGGGCCGGGGCGAAGAGGGTCACGGACGTCCTTCCAGGGGCGGTGCGCGCGTCCGGGGCGGTGGGCCGCCACCGGGGGCGGGACCGGCGCTCGAGCGCGGGGCTGTTCGCCCTCGGCGCAGCGCTCCGGGCGTCCCCACGGGGGCGTCCCAGGCGCGGTCCCGTGAGCAGCGATTAGCGTAGTCGGCATGCCTGATCAACCGCAGCCGGGGCCGGACGACGACTTCCAGGAGATGCTGCGCAAGCTGCTCTCCGGAGAGGGCCAGATCGACCCGTCGCAGCTCGCCGGCGCGGCCGGGCTCCCGAACGACCCCGCGTTCGTCGCGAACCTGATGAGCCAGCTGCAGCGCGCGGCGCAGTCGGGCGGTGACGGCATCGACTTCTCGGTCGCGGCCGAACGCGCGACCGCGATCGCCCGCGACGGTGGGCACGCCGTCGACCCGGCCACCGCGCACGCGACCGACCAGGCGTTCCAGGTGGCCGCGCTGTGGCTCGACGAGGCCACCACCGTGCCCGAACTCACGGCCACGCCGAGCACCTTCACGCGTGAGCAGTGGGCGAAGGCGACGACGCCGGTGTGGGCGCAGATCGCCGAACCGGTCGCACTGAGCATCTCGAACGCGCTGACCGAGGCGATCGAGCAGCGGGCGCCCGAGGAGCTCAAGGCGATGCTCGGCGACGTCTCGAAGGCGATGCGCGGCGTCGGCGGTGCACTGTTCGCGATCCAGCTCGGACAGGTCGTCGGGCAGTTGTCGAAGGAGGTCGTCTCCGGCGGCGACGTCGGTGTGCCGCTCCTCGACGAGCAGGTCGCCGCGCTGGTGCCGCAGAACGTCGCCGAGTTCGCGGAGGGCCTCGACGTCCCCGAGGACGAGGTCCGCATCTACCTGGCGGTCCGTGAGCTCGCCCACGCGCGGCTGTTCCGCTCCGCACGCTGGCTGCGGCTGCACATCATCTCGTCGATCACGGACTACGCGCGGGGCATCCACATCCCGTTCGACCGGGTCGAGGAGCTCGCGTCGGAGATCGACCCGACGAACCAGGAGCAGCTGCGGGACGCCCTCGCGTCCGGCGCGCTCATCCCGCCGCGGACCGCGGAACAGGAGGCCGCCCTCGGACGCCTCGAGACGATGCTCGCGCTCGTCGAGGGCTGGGTCGACACCGTGACCGCCGCCGCCACCGTGCGCCTGCCGAAGTCCGACGCCATCGCCGAGATGGTCCGCCGTCGCCGTGCCGCCGGCGGGCCCGCCGAGTCCGCGTTCGCGACACTGGTCGGGCTCGAGCTGCGCCCCCGTCGCCTCCGCGAGGCCGCGGCGCTGTGGCAGCGCGTGACCGACGAGCTCGGCGCCGAGGACCGCGACGCCCTCTGGGCACACTTCGACGCCGTCCCGACCTCGGAGGACGTCGACGACCCGGAGGCGTTCGTGCTCCGGCTCCGCAACCCCGGGCACTCGGCCGAGGACGACGCGTTCGACAAGGCACTCGCCGACCTGCTCGCCGACTCCACGGGCGACCGTCCGCACGAGGACGAGCAGGGCGGCGTCGAGGACCCGGACGGCCCCTCGACCCCCGGGGACCCCGACTCCTCCCGCTGAGTTCTCCACAGATCCGGACCCGCCGCCCCACCCGGGCGGCGGGTCCGGCAGCGTTGGGGGCATGGGCATCCGCATCGACCCCACGCTCGAGTTCGTCTGGCGCGATCCGTCCACCGTGCAGCTCGGGGTCGACCCGCCGCGTGCCGTCGTGCCCGTGCCGACCACGGCCGAGGAACGCTTCCTCTGCGCTCTGCGGCGCGAGACGAACCGCGACGCCCTGGCCGCCCTCGCGCGGACGACCGGGTGCCGTCCGGAAGTGGCTGCCCGGCTGCTCGGGACCGCGTCGCCCGCCGTCGTCGACGTCCTGCCCGAACCGCTCGCACGCGTCGAGGTGCACGGCGCCGGGGCCCTGGCCGACCACGTCGCCGACCTGCTGTCCGGCGAGGGCGTGACGGTCGCCCGCACCTCGGCACCACGGGGTGGACCGGTCCCGCTCCCCGACCCCGACCCGGCGATCGCGCTCGTGGTGGCCGACCACGTCGTCGACCCGGCCGTGCGGTCCGCGTGGACGCGTCGCGGGACGCCCCACCTCGCGCTCGTCGTCGGGGACGGCCGGATCCGGCTCGGACCGGTCGTGGTCCCGGGTGACGGACCGTGCCTCCAGTGCGTGGAGTACGCCCGCGTCGACGCCGACCCGGCGTGGCCGGCCGTCGCGGCGCAGGTGTGGGGGCGGCCTGCGGCGGCGCTCTCGCCCTGGCGGTCCGCGGCGGTTGCGGCCGCGGCGACCCGGGTGGTCGTGCGGCGGCTGCCCCACCGGACGCAGCGGCCGGACACCGACCAGGTCGTGTTCGACCGCGACGACCTCGCCGTCACCGTGGTGCCGGTGACGCCCCATCCGCGGTGTGCGTGTCGAGCGCTGCCAGGAACCGACTCGGGGCCCGGGCTCCCCCACGCGTGGAACCCTGTCGCGACCACGTGACCGTGACCGACCGCCGTGCACGGGTCAGCCCGACGTAGAACAGCCGGCGCTCCTCGTCGACCTCGGCGTCGGTCGTCGCGTGCGAGATCGGCAGCAGGCCCTCGGCGGCACCGACCACCACGACGTGCGGCCACTCGAGGCCCTTGGACGAGTGCAGCGTCGCGAGCGTCACCGCGTCGAGCTCGGGTTCGTGGTGGGTCGCCGCGCGGTCGACCAGGTCCTGGGTGAACTGCTGCATCGTCGTGCCCGCGGGGGCGGACTCGGCGAGCCCCATGATCGCCTGCAGCGCTTCCCACTGTGCGCGCACGGCTCCGATGCCCTCGGGCGGGGTCGGCGTCCAGCCGCTGAGCTGCAGCACGAGCCCGACGCGTCGGGTGAGCTCGTCGTCGGTCTGCCGGACGGCCTCGCCCCGCATGTGGTGCACGGCGAGCTTGACCTCGGGGCGCTCGAAGAACCGGGTGCCGCCCTGCACCCGGTACGGGATGCCCGCTCGGCCGAGGGCCGACTCGAGCGCGGCGGACTGGGCACCGACGCGGAACAGCACCGCGCAGTCGCCGTACGCCGCCCCGGCGCCGACGACCTCGGTGATCCGCCGGGCCACGGTCTGTGCCTCGTCGCCGTCGTGCACGCACGCCAGGACCTCGGGCTCCGGTCCGGGCTCGGTCGTCTGCGCCACCAGGTCGAGCGCACCGGGCTGGCCGCGCATGAGGGTGTTCGCGGCGTGCACGACCTCGCGGGTCGACCGGTAGTTGCGCTCGAGGCGCAGCACCGTGCCGCGGGGGAACTCGGCGCCGAAGCCGAGCAGGTACCGGCTCGACGCCCCGGCGAACGAGTAGATGGTCTGGCTCGCGTCGCCGACCACGCACAGGTCGTCCCGGCCGCCGAGCCACGCCCGGAGCAGGTCGTGCTGCACCGGGGAGACGTCCTGGTACTCGTCGACCACGAAGAAGCGGTACTGCTGCCGCACGTACGACGCGACCCGCGGCTCGGACTCGACCATGCCGAGCGTCGCGAGCAGGACGTCCTCGAAGTCGAGCTGCCGCCGGTCGTCCTTCAGCTGTTCGTAGGCCCGCATCAGGTCGACGACCCGACGGGGTGGGGTGTCCCGGGGCATCACACGGTCGACGGCGGCGGCCTCGTACTCCTCGTACGAGAGCATCTGCACCTTGCGCCACTCGACCTCACCCGCCAGGTCGCGGAGCACGGGGGTGTCCACGTGCAGACCGACGGCGTCGGCCGCGTGCGCGATCACCCGGCCCTTGGACTCGACGATGCGGGGTGCGTGGCCACCGACGGTGTCCGGCCAGAAGTAGCTGAGCTGCGACATCGCCGCGGCGTGGAAGGTCCGCGCCTGGACCGTCCCGGCGCCGAGCGCGCGCAGCCGGGACCGGAGTTCCCCCGCCGCCCGGGTCGTGAAGGTCAGCGCGAGGACGTGGTTCGGCGAGTACGTCCCGGTCGCGACGCCGTAGGCGATCCGGTGGGTGATCGCGCGGGTCTTGCCGGTCCCGGCCCCGGCGAGCACGGCGACCGGTCCGAGGAGCGTCCGCGCGACGGTCCGCTGTTCGGCGTCGAGCGCGTCGAGCAGCTCGTCCGGCGAGGGCGGCCGCGGAGCACCGGCGACCGCGGCGGTGCCGTCCCGTCCGTCGTTCACGGCAGGTCCAGCGGCCCGCCGTACCACTCCTCGATGACGGCGCGGGCGATCGACGTGCGGCCGGGCAGCAGCAGGGTGTCGCCGGCGCGCTCCCGGATCTCGTCGCGGGAGAACCAGCGGACGTCGAGGATCTCGACGCCGTCCGGTCGGGCGGTCGAGGGGTCGCCGTCCACCGCGCGGGCGCGGAACCCGACCATGAGCGACGCCGGGAACGGCCACGGCTGCGAGCCGAGGTACTCGGGCTCCTCCACGTGGACCCCGGACTCCTCCCAGACCTCGCGACGGACGGCGTCCTCGAGCGACTCCCCCGGCTCCACGAAGCCGGCGAGCAGCGAGTAGCGGTTCGCGTCCCACGCGGCGTTCGAGCCGAGCAGGATGCGGTCGTCGGCGTCCGTGACGCCCACGATGATCGCGGCGTCGGTCCGTGGGAAGTGCTCGTGGCCCTCGGGGTCGCGGCGCACCCACCCGCCGGTCACGACGGCGGTCGGCGAACCGGTGCGCGGGGAGAACCCGTGCACGGCGTGCCAGTTCGCCATCGCCACGGCCTCGACGGCGAGGCCCTGGTCGCGCGCCGAGAGCTCGGTCCCGAACATCCGGAGGCTGCTCCACGCGTCCTCGTCGGGCTCGATCGCGGTCGCCGTGGCCGCGTCGACGAGGGCCGCCACGAACCGGGTCCCCGCCGGGGCGTCGGGTGCGTCGGCCACGGCGCGGCCGAGGTACAGCGTCACGGTGCCCTCCGGGACGGCGTCCGCGTCGACGAAGCGCAGGGCACCGTCGGGGGCGCGCAGCAGCTCGGCGCCGTGGACGGGCAGCCAGCGCGTCGACGGGTCGGCGCGCAGGACCTGCTCGAGGTCCGGGGTGGAGCGGTACTCCGCGTCGCGGTCGAGTTCGTTGCGGGACAGCGGCAGCCGGGCGGCGAACTCGTCGGTCACGACAGGGGGCTCCTCGGGGTCTGGTCGGGTGTTCGGCGGGAGCCTGTGGACGGTCCTCGGGCTTGCACAGGCCAGCGTGGCGCACGCGCTCGCACCGACGGCGGACCTACCCTGAGGGGCATGGCGGGATCCCAGTTCACTCTAGCCGCGTTGGCGACGACGGCCGTGCCCGGCATGGTCGTCACGGGGACACGCACCCTCGGCTCGGCTGCGTCCGGCGACTACGAGTCCGCCGTCCTGCGCGAGGCGGACGGCACGCTCTCGGCGATCCGTCGCCCGCGCAACCAGCGCGCCGAGGCACGACAGTCGGCCGACCTCGTCGCGATCCGGGCGCTGAGCGCCGGCATCCGCACGCGCCTGCCGTTCGCCGTGGCCGAGTACCGCGGCCAGGCGCCGGTCGGGTCGACGCGGGCCATCGTCACCACATACCTGCCGGGAGCCCACCCGACGCTCCGCGACCTCGCCGAGCGGCCCGAGCTCGCGGCGTCGGTCGGCCGTGCCGTCGCCGCCGTGCACCAGCTTCCCACGAGCTTCGTCACCGACGCCGGGCTGCCCTCGCTCACCCCGTTCGAGGTCCTGCGCTCCGCCGTGTCCGTGATGGACCGGGCCGTCGCGACCAAGCTGGTCCCGGCCGCGCTCAAGGAGCGCTGGGAGGGCGCCGCCCGCGACCAGCAGCTCTGGCAGTTCACGCCGACGGTCGTGCACGGCGCCTTCGGTGCCGGGGTCGTCCTCGCCGACGGTGACGCCGTGAGCGGCGTCCTCGAGTGGGGAGAGCTGCGCCTCGGCGACCCGGCGAAGGACCTCGCGTGGGTCCTGGCCGGCCGCCGCGACACCTTCGACACGGTCCTCGCCGCGTACGAGGCCGGTGGTGGCGGACGCGACCGACAGCTCGCGCAGCGGGCCCGGGTGCACCACGAGCTCGAGACCGCGCAGTGGCTCCTCCACGGCGTGCAGGCGAAGAGCACCGAGGTCGTCGACGACGCGGTCGCCATGATGCACCGGCTCGTCGACGCCGTGCAGACGCCCAGTGCCGCACCGCTGCAGTCGGTGTCGCCCGAGACGATGGAGATCGGCGAGGTCGAGCAGCTGCTGTCGTCGACCGAGCGCAGGCACGGCTGAACCGCCGCTACGGCTGGACCGCGGCCACGGCTGGACCGCGGCCACGGCTGATCCGCCGTCACCGTGCCTGCGGCCCTGCGCCGGCGGCCGGCGGCGCGCCGCCCGTCCGACGCGACGGCCGGTAGCGCGACAGCGCAGCCCGGTCCCGACCACGTGACGGACGGGAGGCACGTGGCGGGGCCGCCCCGCGCCTCCCGTCCGGGTTCTGGTCCTGGACCGGGTCCGGGTCCTGCACCCGTGATCAGCCGAGCGACGCGCGCCACGCGCGCTCGAGCCCCCGCCGGTCGAGCAGCCCGGTGGGTCGGACCTCGAGGTCGTCCGCGACGAAGTAGAACACCGCGTCGACCTCGTCGATCGGTCGCCCGGTGAACTCCGCGTACGCCACCCGGTAGAGCGCGAGCTGCAGTTGCCGCGCCGCGAGGTCGTCGGCGTCCTTCGGGGCCTTCCCCGTCTTCCAGTCGACGACCTCGGCGCGGCCGTCCACCTCGTACACCGCGTCGAGCTTGCAGACGACGCTGTGTCCGAGGAACGGGATGTGGATCTCGCGCTCGACCTCGACCGGAACGAGGCCTGCCCAGCGGGACCGGGCGAAGGTGTCCTGGAACGCCGCCAGTCGGCGGGCGTCGTCGTCCGTGACCGGCGCTTCGGTCGACGCGTCCACGAGCTCGTCGGCGTCGAGGTCGCGCTCGCCGTCCCACAGGTCCAGCGTCTCGAGCGAGCCACCGCTCCGGGCACGCTGCTCGACCCACTGGTGGAACAGCGTGCCGAGTCGCGTCGCCCGGTACGGCCGCTCCGGCATCGGCCGCCGCAGCCGCTCGGCGACCGCGTCGGGCTGCGTCAGGTAGTCCTTGAAGCCCGACGCCGGCACGCGGTGCGGCACGGCCACGGTGTGCCGGGCCGACCGTTGCGCGCGACGTTCGGCGAGGAGCAGGTCGATGTCGGCCGCGAACCGCCCGGACGCTCCCGGGTTGGCGTTCCGCACCCGGTCGGCCGCCGCGGCGACCCGGGCCCCGCGCTGGCCGAACGGCACATGCGGCCAGTCCTGGGTGGCACCGTCGCCGCCGAGGGGGTTCTCCTCGTGCTCCGTGCCGTCCGGGACCGCTCCGGCGTCGATGACCCCGGCCTCGACCAGGTCGCGCAGGTACCGGCTGGGGGCGGTCGGACGGACCCCGCCCGCCCAGGACGACCCGGACACGAGCAGGTCGTGCCTGGCGCGCGTCAGGGCGACGTAGGTGAGTCGGCGTTCCTCGTCCTCGTTGCGGGCACCGACCTCCTCGCGGTAGGCATCGATCGCGTCGACGACCGCCTTCTGCGACTCCTGCCCGCGCCACTCGAGCCGCGGCAGCTCCTCGGCGTCGCCCCGGAACGCGTAGGGCAGGCGGCCGAAGCCCAACCAGCCCGACGAACCCTCCTGGGGCCGTGCGGGCAGGGAGCCCTCGACCAGTCGCGGGACGGCGACCGCGTCCCACTCGAGTCCCTTCGACCCGTGGATCGTCAGGATCTGGACCGTGCCGGACTCGGGTTCCTCGGACCGCGGGCCCATGTCGTCCCGTCGCGCGGCCGCGTCGATCCAGCCGAGGAACGCCCCGAGGTCGGCGCGGTCGTCCGTCGTGACGAACCCGGCGAGCTCGTCGACGAAGGCGTCGAGGAACGCCCCGCTCCCCTGCTCGTGCGCGGCGACCTCGACGTCGAGCCCGGTCTCCTGCACGACGAGGGTCACGAAGTCCACCAGGTCACCCGCGGCGCGGGACCGCAACGAGGCGAGCTCCTGCCCGAGGGCCCGCATCCGTGCCCGGCCGACCGGGCTGATGTCGGCGAGCGCACCGTGCTCGTCGGGGGCGGTGGCGACGAAGTCGAGCGCGTCGACGATCGACCCGTGCTCCCCCGCGGCGACCGACGCCCGGAAGGCGGCGGTGACGTCGTCGTCCAGTCGCTGGTGCGTGTGGTCGCGACCGAACAGCCAGCGGGCCAGTCCGTGGAGCGCCGCGATGTCGGCCGCACCCACGCGCCACCGCGCTCCCGCGAGCAGGCGGATGAGGTCGTTGCCGGCCGCGGGGTCGTGCAGGACGCGCAGGGTCGCGACGAGGTCGACGATCTCCGGCCGCTGCAGCAGCCCGCCGGTCCCGAGCACGTGGAACGGGACGCGGTGCTCCGCCAGCGCCGCGGTGAAGGACGACAGGTCCTTCCGCGATCGCAGCAACAGGGCCATCGAGCCCTCGGGGTCGGCAGCGCGCCGGTCGGCGAACCAGCGGGCGACCGCGTCGGCCTCCTCGGGCAGGGTCTCCGGGAACACCGCCCGGACGGTCCCCGCATCGGCACCTGGTCGGGGTGCGAGCCGCTCGACGGCGACCTCGGACGCTGCCGAGAGCGGATCGACGACGGCGTTCGCGGCGGCGAGGACGTCCACCGGGTTGCGCCAGCTGGTGGACAGCGCGAAGGTCACCGGGGCGGCTCCGTCACCCCCGAAGTCGCGGGGGAACCGGGCGAGGTTCGCGGCACTCGCACCGCGGAACCCGTAGATGGACTGGTGCGGGTCGCCGACCGCCATCACCGGGTGGTCGCGGAACAGCCGCGCGAGGAACCGGGTCTGCACGACCGAGGTGTCCTGGTACTCGTCGAGCAGCACGACGCGGAACCGACCGCGGAGCTCGTCCACCACGCGCGGCGCCGACTCCGCCGCGGCGAGCGCGAGGGCGATCTGGTCGGAGAACTCCACGAAGCCGCGGTCGACCTTCTGCCGTCGGAACTCCTCGACGAGGTCCACCAGGGGCTCGAGCGAGCCCACCGCGGCGACCGCGTCGGTGACGGCCTTGTACGGGTTGCCCCGGGCGTTCCCGGGCAGTTCGAGCAACCCGCGGAAGTCGACCGCGAACCGGCGCAGGTCCCCGGGGTCGACGAGGTGCTCGGAGACCGCGCCGGCCAGGGCGACGACGGCGGCGGTCACGGTGTCGACGTCACGGTCGAGCCCGGCGAGCCGGTCGTCCCGCGCGCCCACGACGACCCGACGCGCGAGCTGCCAGGCGGACGGCTCGGTGAGGACCTGGGACTCGCCGTCGCGGCCGACCAGCAGGGCGTTCTCGCGGAAGACCGCGTTCGCGAAGGCGTTGTAGGTCGAGACCGTCGGCGCCTCGAACGCGTCGCCGGCCTCGAGCAGGCCGACGTCCTCGAGCGCGCGGATCCGCTCGTTGATGCGGACCGACAGCTCGCCCGCCGCCTTGCGGGTGAAGGTCAGACCGAGGACCTCGGCGGGCCGGACGTGGCCGTTCGCGAGCAGCCAGACGACCCGGGACGCCATGGTCTCGGTCTTCCCGCTCCCCGCCCCGGCGACCACGAGCGCCGGTGCGAGCGGCGATTCGATCACGGCCCGCTGCTGGGCCGTCGGTCGTGGTCGGCCGAGGGCGTCCGCGACCGCGTCCGCCCCGATCGGCCCGGTCGTGCGCGCCGTCGCGGTCGGGTCCGCGCCCGTGGTCGTGGTCGTGTCCGTGCCGCCGCTCACCAGGTCACCTCCCCGACGACGTGGATGCGGCACTCGACGCCGGTCCGCGCCTTCGTGCAGTGGTCGTCCACCCGTGCGACGAAGGTCCGGCCGGCCATGCCGCGGGCGACGGTGTGCAGGCGCTCGCGGTAGGCCTCGCGGGTCTCCTCGTCGAAGGCGTGCTGGGTCCGCTCCGAGTACGCGTGCCCACCGCGCGGGTTCTGCACGAACACCAGGCGGGCGTCGGCCATCCGGGAGCCGGCCGGGACGCCCTCCACCGCGCCGTCCTCGACCGCGAGCTGGTACGCGCCGAGCTGCGGGTGGTCGGGCATGTCGTTCTTCTCGCTCGGCATCGAGCGTCCCGTCTTCAGGTCGACCACGCTGACTCGGCCGTCCGGGTCCACCTCGATCCGGTCGATGCTCCCCCGCATGCGCGCCGGACCCGTGACGAGCGCGAACGACGTCTCGGCGCCGAGGAGCCGGCGACCGGCACCCGCGAACGTGCGGAGGTAGTCGCTCAGGCCCTCGATCATCCGACGCGTGCGGGCACGCTCGCGGTCGGCCACCCACGCCGACTCGAACGTCAGCTCGTCCCACCGTGCCTCGACCCGCTGCCACAGCGACTCGACGTCCACCTCGGTCGCGTGCTCCATCGCCTCGTGCACGATCGTCCCGATGCCCATCGCGGGGCTCGGGGCACCGCCGCCGAAGGTCTGCGCGAACCAGTGCACCGGGCACTCTTCGAAGGTGCCGATGCGGGACGGCGACACCGACACCGCCGGTGCGACGGGCTCGCCCTCGTCGTGCAGGGGCGCGGGTGCGGCGTCGAGGTCGACGAGCGGGTCGTCGGTCGAGGGATCGAGCAGGCCGTACCACTCGTCCGGCGACGCCCCGGGGACGCCTTCGGCGGCCAGGCGCGCGAGCGCGGAGGCGGCCTCGTGGTCACCCGAGGTCACCACGCGCCGGCGGAGCGACCCGGCGAGACCGCGCAGCGAGAGCGGGTGCACCGTGGCGGCGCGGTCCGGGGGCACGGGGACGAGCCGGACGAACGGCGAGGGGGCCTCGTCGTCGTTCGCCACGGTGCCGATGACGACCTGGGTCGTCGCCCGTGACACCGACCGGGCGAACAGGCGCAGTTCGTCGGCCACCACCGCGGCCCGGTCGTCGGTCGTGCCGTGCTCGACCCCGGACGCGGCGCGGACCAGGCCGTCCGGGTCGAGCAGGCTGCCGCGCACGCGCGTGTTCGGCCAGACGCCGTCCTGCAGCCCGAGCACCACGACGACGTCGCACTCGAGCCCGATCGTCGCAGACGGGGTCAGCACTCGCACACGGCCCGCGGTCCGGTCCGGACCGATCGAGTCCTCGGGCAGGTCGGCGCCGAGCAGGTCGTCGACGAACACCCGCGCCGGGGCGTCCGGGGTCCGTTCCACGAACCGCTTCGCCGCGGTGAACAGCCCGACGACGGCGTCCAGGTGGCGGTCGGCCTCGCCCGCGCCGACGCCGCCCGCTGCGGACTGCGCACCCCAGGCGCTGGCGAGGCCGCTGCGCTCCCACAGCCCCCAGAGGATCTCCTCGATGCTCGCGTCGGCCGCGGCGTCGGCCCGGGCCTGCACCAGGCTGCGTGCGAGCCGCGTGGCGCGTCGTGCGAAGCCGGCGTCGACCGTGGCCAGGCGTTCGGGTGCCCCGAGCGCCTCGACGAGCAGCTCGTCCGAGGTCCGCGTGCCACCACCGGCGAGCTCCTCGCGGCGCAGGGCGAGCCGCAGCCGCCGCATCGCGAGCGTGTCGAGCCCGCCGAGGGGGCCGGTCGCGAACGCGGTCGCGAGTGCCGGGTCGAGCGGCAGGACGTCGAGCGCGACGGCCGCGGCGTCGAGCAGGGCGCGCGCCGCGGAGTCGTCGCGCGGTCGGACCGGCGCGGCCCCGGCGGTCGCGGGGACCTCGGCCACGGACAGCGCCCGCACGAGCTCGGGGATCGCCGCGCCGCTGCGGGTCACCACCGTCATCCGGTGCCAGGGGACGCCGTCCAGGAGGCGGTGCTCACGCAGGCGACGGGCGATCGCGGTGACGAGGGCGGAGCGGCTCGGTGCCTCGAGGTGCACGACCGCGTCGGACCGTGCGTCGGTCGTCGACGCCGTCGCGGTGCGCTGTCGGCCGGCCGCCGCCGCGCCGATCCGGCCGGTGACCGACTCGACGAGCGCGCGGACCGGCGCGGGGTGTCGGTGCACGGTGCCCAGCACGATCTCGTCGACCCGGTCGACACCGAGCCGGACCGCGAGTCGGCCGAGCACGTCCGGTTCCGCCCCGCGGAAGGCCGAGGAGGCGATGTCGGGGTCGCCGAACGCCACGACCTGCACCCCGGAACGGGCCAGCGCCCCGAGGAGCGCGACCTCGCCCTCGACGAGCTCCTGGGTGTCGTCGACGACGAGCAGTCGGAGCGCCGCCACGCTCGGGGGCACCTCGCCCCGGAGCACCGCGGCGGTGGCGTAGGCGACGAGTTCGGCGGCGTCGAGGCTCGTCGACCGGAACGCCGACAGGGTGGCGCGGTACTCGTCGACGAAGTCGCCGACCGCGCGCCACTCGGGGCGTCCGCGTTCGTCGGCGAGCTCGCGCATGTCCTCGGGCTCCACCCCCGCGGCCACCGCACGCATCATCACGTCGCGGAGGGCCGTGCGGAACCCCGCGCGTTCGCGGACCACGGCCGTGATCGGCGCCGGCCAGTCGGGCCCCGCCCCGTCGGCCTCGTGCCCGTCCAGCAGGTCGGCGATGATGCGGTCCTGCTCGCCGCCGGTGAGGAGCGTCGGCGGCTCGAGTCCCTGCACGAACGCGGCGTGCGCGACGACCTGGAACGCGAGCGAGTTGACCGTGCGGGCGAGCGCGCCGGGCACCACCCGTCCCACGGTGGCCGCGAGTCGGTCGCGCAGCGCGGTCGCGGCGGTCCGCGCCGAGGTCAGCGCCAGCACCGTCGCGTGTCCGTCGACCGAGATCGCGTCGGGGCGGCCGAGCCGGTCGGCGACGAGCCGGGCGAGCGTCGTGGTCTTGCCGGTGCCCGGCGCCCCGATGACCGCGGCGTGCCGTCCGTCCGGCAGTGCGAGCACGGCGTCCTGCGTGGGGTCCACCGTGAGTGCGCGCGCGACGCCCACGTCGTCCGTGGTGGGCGTCAGCAGGGTCCGGGGCACGCGGACACGGTACCGACCACGGCCGACAGGGGCGGACGGGCCGGCCGCGCACTCCCCCGTGCGCCTGGGGCGAACGGCCGGTGCCGCCCGGACCCGCTCGGATACGCTGTGCTCGTGGACATCAAGATCGGCATCATCAACAGCCCGCGCGAGATCGCGTTCGAGACCGCCCAGAGCGCCGAGGAGATCGAGCAGGCCGTGGCCCAGGCCCTCGAGTCGCAGTCGACCCACCTCGCCCTCAAGGACGACAAGGGCCGTCGCTTCATCGTCCCCGTCGCCGCCCTCGCCTACGTCGAGGTCGGAGCCGAGGAGTCGCGCCGCATCGGGTTCGTCGCCTGACGTGGAACTCCTGTTCGCCGTGCTCGGCGGCATCGTCCTCGGTGCCGTCGCGCACGTCGTCGTGCCGTGGCGCTCGACGCGCGGTGCGCTGCTCGGGCCGGTCGTCGGCGGCGTCGTCGCCGCGGTCGCCTGGGAGGCCCTGACCTGGGCCGGGTGGCGCTACGACGGCACCTGGATCTGGGTCGTCGCCCTCATCGGCGCCGGCGTGGTCGCCGTCGTGACGGAGTGGGTGCTCGGCACGCGCCGCGCCCGGGCGGACGAAGCGTTCTTCGAGCGCTCCCGCGCCTGATCTGCAGCCCCAGCGCGCCCTCCCGCGCCTGACGACGCGAGCACCCCGACCCAGCGCGCGCTCCCGCGCCTGACGACGCCGACACCCCGGGCGAGCGCCACGCACGTCCGGACCGGACGCCGAGCGCGTCCGACCCGCACGGCCGCGCCTCAGTCGGCCCACTCCCCGAGCGTGAACTGGTGCGTGTTCGCGACGCACAGCGCGACGCCCACCACCAGCACGACGAGCGCCACGCGCCGTCCGGTGGCGTGCCGCACCGACGCGGCGCCGAGCGCCACCCAGATCGGGAACAGCGGCAGCGTGTTCCGCGCGAGCGAGACGTAGGTGGAGCTCGTCATGAGCGACACCGCCGTGATCACGAGGAACACGGCCTCCGCCCACGACCGGTGGACGAGGAAGTACGCGATCGCGGCGAGCAGCAGCCCCGCGAAGACGATGTCCAGCAGGAACTGCGGCTGGGCGGACGGCATTTCGTGGTGCGCGACGGACTGCACCGTGTACGAGAACGTGTCCCACGGCGCTTGGATCCGCCGTCCCCACCCGGATCCCTGCGCCCGCGACCAGGTGTCCCACCGGCCGGTCGACGTCCACAGGTACAGCATGTAGCCGAGGAAGCCGGCCACACCCGTGGCGAGTCCCAGCGCCGGCCACGCGACGAGCCGACGCCCGGCCGCGCGACGCCGGACGACGTAGAGGACGACGATGGCAGCGAGCAGGAAGAGGCCGTTCGGTCGGATCGCGCCCGCGACCGCCGTCAGGACGCCTGCGAGCAGCCACCGGTCCCGCGTCGCGGCGTACCACGCTCCGATCGCGGCGGCTGCGAAGCACGACTCCGCGTACGACGCGTGCAGGAAGACGGCGTACGGCCCGAGCACGAAGAGCGCGGTCGCGACCTCGGCCGCACGGACCCCGGAGCTCGTGTCGACCAGGCGCCAGAGCAGCACGCTGGCGACCAGTCCCCCGATGCCCGCCACGACCGCGAGCGCCAGCGCGACCGGGTCCGGGCTCCACGGGCCGAGGAGCGTGGCCACCGCGCGCGCAGCGAGCGGGTACCCCGGGAAGAACGCCGTGTTCGTCGAGTCCGCGTCGTAGCCGTGCCGGGCGATCTCGGCCAGGTGCACCGAGTCCCACTGCGCGAGCAGGTCGACGAACGGTCGCCCGCCCAGGAACAAGCCCGTCGCCGCCCACTGCGACACCATCGCGACCGTCGTCACGAGCACGCGCGAGAACGCCCATGCGGACGCACCGCCGAGGACCGCACGACGCCAGGTCGCGGCACCGCGGACGAGGTCCTGCGATGCGCGGTGCGCTGCGGTCACGCCGTCAGGCCCAGCGCGTCCATCCGCCGGGTGTGCGCCGCGATGAGCTCGGTCCACACCGGCTCGAGCCGTTCCTGGTCCTCGCGGGCGTGCGACGCCAGTGCCGACCGCGCCACGAGCAGCGTGTCGCCCACGAGCCGTCGCCCCCACATCGCCAGCCGGGAGCCCACGCGCGGGTCCTGCTCGATGTGCGCCGCGAGCTCGTCGACGACGGCGCGCTCCTCGCGGCCGTCGAACACCGTGCGCAGCCGCTGCCGCACGTCGGTCGGCAGCGAGCGGAGCAGGCTGCTGAACAGGTCGTTGAGGATGCCCGCCGTGACGTAGCCGGTGAGCATCGACTCGTACCAGTCGGCACCGCTCGTGCGCAGCAGGAACCGGTCGATCGCCTCGCGGTGGGGTTCCATCAGCTCGGCAGGGTCACCCCCGCCGCGTTCGATCTCGGCGACGATGGTGCGGTGCCGGTCGAGGGCCGCGGTCGCGAGCACGCCCGTCACGAGGCGGCCGGACATGGTCGGGGCGGCGACGCCGGCGCGGCCCATCGTCTCGTACAGCGACAGCTGCAGGTACGCGGCCTGGCCCAGGTAGACGTCGAGCTCGGGGCTCACGTCGTCGAGCTGCAGACGCTCCACCGTCGAGGCGTTCCGCGGGTTCCGCGACGCCAGCCACGAGGCGGCGAGCTCCGCCGCGCGCTTCCGGTTCCACCACGACACCACGCCCCGAGCATACCGGCCGGGCAGCGGTGCCCCGCCCCGCCGGTAGACTGACCGCGACTCCCACCAGGACCAAGGTGATCCATTGACTTTCGCAGACCTCTCCATCGAGCAGGACATCGTCGACGCGCTCGCGACGAAGGGCATCAGCGAGCCCTTCCCGATCCAGCAGCAGACGATCCCGCTCGCCCTCTCCGGCCAGGACATCATCGGCCAGGCCAAGACCGGTACCGGCAAGACCTTCGGCTTCGGCCTGCCGCTCGTGCAGCGCCTCGGCCCCGACCCCGAGCACGGTGTCAAGGCACTCGTCGTCGTCCCCACGCGTGAACTCGCGGTGCAGGTGACCGAGGACCTCGAACTCGCGACCTCGAACCGCCCGACCAAGGTCGTCTCGATCTACGGCGGCAAGGCGTACGAGGGGCAGATCGAGCAGCTCAAGGCCGGCGCCCAGATCGTGGTCGGCACGCCCGGCCGCCTCATCGACCTGCAGCGCCAGCGCATGCTCGACCTCTCCCACGTGCAGGAGGTCGTCCTCGACGAGGCCGACCGCATGCTCGACCTGGGCTTCCTCTCCGACATCGAGCGCATCTTCCAGGCGATCCCGGCCGTCCGGCACACCATGCTGTTCTCCGCGACCATGCCCGCGCCGATCGTCGCGCTCGCCCGCCGCTTCATGACCCGCCCGGTGCACATCCGCGCGACGGACCCCGACGAGGGCCTGACGCAGGCGAACATCAAGCACGTCATCTACCGCGCGCACTCGCTCGACAAGGACGAGGTCATCGCCCGCATCCTGCAGGCCGAGGGTCGCGGCAAGACCGTGATCTTCACGCGCACCAAGCGCGCGGCGGCCCGCATCGTCGAGGAGCTCAAGGACCGCGGCTTCAACGCCGCCGCCGTCCACGGTGACCTCAACCAGGAGCAGCGCGAGCGCGCGATGGCGGCGTTCAAGGCCGGCAAGCGCGACGTGCTCATCGCGACCGACGTCGCAGCCCGCGGCATCGACGTGGACGACGTCACGCACGTGATCAACCACACGATCCCGGACGACCCCGACACGTACCTGCACCGTGCGGGCCGCACCGGCCGTGCCGGCAAGACCGGCATCGCGGTCACGTTCGTCGACTGGGACGACCTGCACAAGTGGACGCTGATCGACAAGGCGCTCGAGTTCGGCATCCCCGAGCCCGTCGAGACCTACTCGTCGTCGCCGCACCTGTTCAGCGACCTCGACATCCCGGCCGGCACCAAGGGTCGTCTGCCCGGCGCGTCGAGCCACGCCGCCACGGCGGGGACCGAGCGACGCACCGCCGACAAGCGCACCGGCGACCGCCCCACCGGTGAGCGCAGCGGCTCGCGCAGCCGCAGCCGCAACCGGTCTGGAGGCACGGAGCAGTCCGGCACGTCGGCTCGCGCCGCCGGGTCGGCCGACGCCGGGACCACCACCACCGAGACCGCGCAGCCCGCGGTGGACGCGTCGTCGACCGACGGCACGACGGACGGCGCCGCGAAGCGTCGCCGCCGTCGTCGCCGTCGCAGCGGGGGTTCCGCCGAGGCGACCAGCTCGGCACCGCAGGCAGCCGGCGAGGGCGAGTAGCGCCTCCCGTCCGAGGGCCCCGTCGCTGACGCGACGGGGCCTTCGTCGTCTCCGCCTGCCGGCACGCTCCTCGACGGAGCAGACGACGTCGCGTACCGAGCGTCGACCCGACGTCTGCTGCTCCATCGGCGACGACCACCGACGCCGACGAGCCGGCCGCAGAGCGGGTCAGGCCAGGCGGGAGCCGGGTCCGTGCACCGGGGCGCTGCCCGTCGCCTGCGCGACGATCGCGTCGAAGGCCACCCGCGCGGTGCGGTGCTCCCCGAGGCGGTTGGGCTTGCCGGTGCCGTGGTAGTCGCTCGACCCGGTGACGAACAGGCCGGAGCGCCGTGCCCAGTCGAGCAGCGTGCGCTTGCCGTGCGACTGGTTCTCGCGGTGGTCGACCTCGAGGCCGCCGAGTCCGGCGTCGACGAGCTCGCGGAGCATCGGCTCGTCGATCACGATCCCGCGGGACGAGGCGGCGGGGTGCGCGATGACGGGGACGCCACCGGCCCCGCGGATGAGCTCGACGCCGCGCAGGGGCGACGGCGCGTCGTGCGGTTCGTAGTAGCCCGAGGCCGGGTGCAGTATCCCGCGGAAGGCCGCGCTCCGGTCGGGTTCCAGGCCGCGGGCGACGAGGGCGTCGGCGATGTGCGGCCGACCGATCGTGGCACCCTCGCTCGACTGCGCGAGCACGTCCTCCCAGGTGATCGGGTGATCGCGGCCGATGCGGTCGACCATGCGGCGGGCACGGGCGAGCCGACCCTCGCGGATGCGGGTGGTCTCGGCGACGAGGTCCGGGTCGGTCGGGTCGACGAGGTAGCCGAGGACGTGCACGCTCCGGTACCCGACGCGCGTGCTCAGCTCGAGGCCCGGGACCAGGGTCATCGGACGGTCGGCGACGGCGGCGATCGCCTCGTCCCAACCGGCGGTGGTGTCGTGGTCGGTCAGGGCGACACCGTCGAGGCCCGCCGCGGCGGCCGCGGCGACGAGGTCGGCGGGCGGCTCGGTGCCGTCGGACACGCTCGAGTGCGTGTGCAGGTCGATGAACGGATCGGGCACCGGCCCATCGTACCGACAGGTGAACAGCCGCTCAGGCCGTCAGTCCAGGTCGGTGCGATGATGGGGCACATGGCCGACACGACTCCCCGCGCGACGAGCAACCGTTCCACCACCCCCGGTTCCTCGACCTTCAAGGACCACATCGCCTCGCAGTGGGCCGAGCGCGAGCGGCCGCTGCCGGAGCCCCGTGAGCAGGCCCCCTTCGCCGCCGAGCGCCGTGCCCGGATCTCCGAGCTGCACCCCGGCCGCACGATCGTGGTCCCCGCCGGCCGCGCCAAGGTCCGGTCGAACGACTGCGACTACCCGTTCCGCCCGCACTCCACGTTCGCGCACCTCACCGGCTGGGGCACCGACACCGTGGTCGGCTCGGTGCTCGTGATGACGCCGTCCGGCTCCGGCCACGACGCGACGCTGTACTTCCGCGCGACCGCGGGGCGTGACTCCGACGAGTTCTACGCCAACCCGGAGATCGGCGAGTTCTGGGTCGGCCCGCGTCCCTCGCTCGAGGACGTCGCCGCCGACCTCGGCATCGCGACCGCCGACCTCGGAGCGTTCGACGCCGTGGTCGACGACCTCGACCCGGCCGTGCTCGTCGTCCGCGACGCCGACGAGGAACTCACCCGGTCGCTCGACACCCGCTTCGGCACCGCGGTCGGCGGTGCGCCCGAGACCGACGGCGTCCCCGCGACCGACGACGTGCTCGCCCGCGACCTGTCCGAGCTGCGCCTGGTGAAGGACCGCTACGAGGTGCAGGAGCTCCGCGCTGCCGTCGCCGCGACGAAGCACGGGTTCGACGACGTCATCGCCGACTTCGACGCCGTCCTCGCGCACCCCCGCGGCGAGCGCATCGTCGAGGGCACCTTCAACCGCCGTGCCCGCGCCGACGGCAACACGGTCGGCTACGACACCATCGCCGCCTCGGGGCACCACGCCTGCATCCTGCACTGGACCCGCAACGACGGTGCCGTGCAGCCCGGCGACCTCATCCTCATCGACGCCGGGGTCGAGGTCGACTCGTTCTACACGGCCGACATCACCCGGACCCTCCCGGTCTCGGGCACCTTCACCGACGTGCAGCGCATGGTCTACGAGGCCGTGCTCGAGGCGGCCGACACCGCGTTCGCGATCGTGCAGCCCGGCATCACCTTCCGCGAGGTGCACGCCACCGCGATGGAGGTCATCGCGCGGAAGACCGCCGAGTGGGGCTTCCTGCCCGGCACCGCGGAGGAGTCGCTGCGCCCGGACAACCAGTTCCACCGCCGGTACATGGTGCACGGCACGAGCCACCACCTCGGCCTCGACGTGCACGACTGCGCCAAGGCCCGTCGTGAGATGTACCTCGACGGCGTGGTGCAGGCCGGCATGGTGTTCACGATCGAGCCCGGCCTGTACTTCCAGCAGGACGACCTGACCGTGCCGGAGGAGTTCCGCGGGATCGGCGTCCGCATCGAGGACGACGTCCTGGTGACCGAGGACGGCGCCGAGAACCTGTCCGTGGGCATCCCCCGGACCCCCTCGGAAGTGGAGGGGTGGATCGCCCGCTCCGGCCGCTAGGTTGAAGGCGTGACCACGCCCGAGGCCCCCACCGACACGACGCCCTCCGACCGCCCCACGATCACCATCGACGTGGAGCACTTCGACTCCCCCGACGCCCAGCGCCTCCGGGCCGCGCAGCGTCTCGAGATCGACCGTGCGTACGGCGGGGACACCGAACCGGGTGAGAAGCCGACCGCCGACTCGATCGCGGTCTTCTTCCTCGCCCGGGACGAGGACGGCACGCCCCTCGGCTGCGGTGGCCTGCGCATCGTGCAGGACGGCGTCGCCGAGGTGAAGCGCATGTACGTGCGGCCGGAGTCCCGCGGCGCCGGCGTCTCGACGGCGATCCTGCGGCGCCTCGAGGAAGCCGCGATCGACCTCGGTTCGCCGGCCCTCGTGCTCGAGACCGGCGACGAGCAGAAGCGCGCGATCGGCTTCTACGAGCGCGAGGGCTTCTCGCGCATCGCCCAGTTCGGCCCGTACGTCGGTGCCGCCCGGTCGATCTGCTACTCGAAGGTGCTCTAGCCCCGACGCTCCTGGTCGGCTGCGCCGTCGCCGTCCTCGGGACGTGCGGGCTCGGTCGGCGCCGGTCCGGTGACGCGCTCCCCGTACTGCGGCGGCTCGTCGGGTCGGGACTGCGGACCGCGCGGGTCGGCGGGCTGGCGAGCAGGCGCGGTCCCGGCGGTCTCGCCGTAGCGCGGGCCGTCGTTCGTGCCGTACCGCGGGCCGTCGTTCGTGCCGTACCGCGGGCCGTCGTTCGTGCCGTACCGCGGGCCGTCGTTCGTCCCGTACCGTGGCGCGTCCTGGCCGGGCGCCCCGCCCTGGGGCGCTCCCGTCTGCTGGCCGCTGGCCGACGTCCCGGGCTGCTGCGCGCCTCCCGGCTGGTGGGGTGTGGCGTGCCCGCCGTAGGGCGATCCCTGGGACGGGCCCGGACGCCAGGGCTGCTGCCCCTGCAGGGGGCGGGGCTGGGTGCCCTGCGGACCGGACGGCGCCTCGTTCCAGTGCGTGGACGGCGTCGCGCCGTGCTGCCCGAGGATCCGCTGCGCCTGCCCCGTCAGCTGCGGGTCCACGACGATCTGGTAGTTCGTGGCGAGCACCTGGTGCACGCTCGTGAAGTCGCGCTGCCGCTTCGTGATCGCGAACGAGACGATGCCGTAGAGCATGCCGAACGCCGCACCGATGATCGCGGCGGCGAAGATGAGGCCGCCCGCGCTCGGCGAGAACAGCGTCAGCACGATGCCGAGGAAGAACCCGAGCCAGAGGCCCGACAGCGCGCCGGCGATGGCGGCACGACCGTAGGTCATCTTGCCGGTGACGCGCTCGACCGTCTTGAGGTCGTTGCCGACGATCGCGATCTTCGCCACCGGGAAGTCCGCCTCGGCGAGCTTCGCGACGACGCGCTGGGCGTCGGGGTAGCTGTCGTAGGTGCCGAGGACGTCTCCGCGCGGGAGCGTCGGGAAGGCCTGGGCGGTGCGTCCGGCGAACGGGCTCTGGTTGCTCACCCAGCCATCATCCACCGGGCACCTTGCGATCGCACGTGCACCTCCCGGGAGACACCCGGACGAGCGCAGGACCCCGGCCACCACCGCAGCCGCATCTGCGTCTCCTCAGGCCCGTCCCCCGCCGCTGCCGCGGCTCCCCGGCACGAGCGGCTACGCTGGCCGGGTGAGCGCCACGAAGGTCTTCGTCGCCCGCCTCGCCGGGTGCTCCGTCTTCGACCCCGCGGGCGACCGCGTGGGTCGCGTCCGGGACGTCCTGGTCGTCTACCGTCGCGTCGACCCTCCCCATGTGGTCGGCCTGATCGTCGAGGTCCCCGGCAAGCGTCGGATCTTCGTGAGCATCGGCCGCATCACCTCCATCGGCGCCGGACAGGTCATCACGACCGGTCTGGTGAACATGCGTCGCTTCGAGCAGCGCGGCGGCGAGGTCCGTGTCATCGCCGAGATGCTCGGCCGCAAGGTCCTCATCAAGAAGGAGCGCATCCGCGCCACGATCGAGGACGTCGCGATCGAGGACCGCGGGCAGGGCGACTGGGAGGTCTCGCAGCTCTTCCTCCGCAAGCCGAAGACGACCCCGTCGCCGTTCGGCAAGGGTCCGACGACGTTCTCGACCTGGAACGAGGTCACCGAGGACGAGCTCCCCGGTGAGGCCCAGTCCGCCGAGCACGTCATCGCGGCGTACTCCGACCTGGTCCCGGCCGACCTCGCGTCGACCCTGCTCGACCTGCCCGAGGAGCGCCGGTTCGAGGTGGCCGAGGAGCTGCCCGACGACCGGCTCGCCGACGTGCTCGAGGAGATGCCCGACCAGGAGCGCATCGCCATCCTGACCCGCCTCGAGGACGCCCGCGCCGCGGACGTGCTCGACCAGATGCAGCCCGACGACGCCGCCGACGTGCTCGCCCAGTTCCCGGACGACCGCAGCGAAGCCCTCCTCCAGCTCATGGAGCCCGAGGAGGCGCAGGACGTCCGCATGCTGCTCGAGTACGAGCCGGACACCGCGGGTGGTCTCATGACGACCGAGCCGGTGATCGTCTCGGCCGACGCGACCGTGGCCGAGGGACTCGCACTCATCCGTCGGCACGAGCTCGCTCCGGCGCTCGGTGCGAGCGTGTGCGTCACGCTGCCGCCGTACGAGCCGCCGACCGGCCGGTTCCTGGGCCTCGTGCACTTCCAGCGGATGCTCCGGTACCCGCCGAACGAACGGCTCGGCACGCTCATCGACCAGCAGACCGAACCGGTGCGGGTCGACGCCAGCGCCGCCGAGGTCACGCGCGTCATGGCGACCTACAACCTCGTGTCCGTCCCCGTGGTCGACGACGCCCACCGTCTGGTCGGGGTGGTGACGATCGACGATGTCCTCGACCACGTCCTGCCGGACGACTGGCGAAGTCGGGGCGAGGGGGACTCCCCCTCGCGACTCCGCCAACGCCCGCGCAAGACGCCCGTGACGACGGGAAGGAGGACCACCCGTGGCCCGAACGGATGACGCACGACAGGTGCGGCTCGACTCGCCAAAGGGCATGCGCACGCGCGTGCTCCCGACCCGCCGACGTGGCCGCGGGGACACCTTCGGTCGCGCGACCGAGGGCATTGCACGTGCAATGGGAACACCCTGGTTCCTCGTCGGCCTGACGGTGTTCTGTGCCGTCTGGATGATCTACAACACGGTCGCACCGCCGAAGTGGCAGTTCGACTCGGCGGCGATCGGCTTCACCGCGCTGACCCTCGTGCTGTCGCTCCAGGCCTCGTACGCCGCGCCGCTCATCCTGCTCGCGCAGAACCGCCAGGACGACCGCGACCGCGTGCAGTTCGAGCAGGACCGGCAGCGCGCCGAGCGCAACCTCGCCGACACCGAGTACCTCGCCCGCGAGGTCGTCGCCCTCCGGCTCGCCATGCGCGACATGGCGTCGAAGGACTTCATCCGCGCCGAGATCCGGTCGCTGCTCGAGGAACTCGACCGGCGCGACGCCGACGACGCAGCGGTGCACGGCAGGGCCGAGGCCGACGAGGCCGGCCGGACCGGTCGTGGCTGACCCCGCCGACCGGCACGAGGACGACGAACGGCTGGGCGCGGCGGTCCTCGCTGCGCTCGGCCGCGTCCTCGACCCCGAGATACGCCGACCCGTCACCGAGCTCGACATGATCCGCGGTGTCGACGTGCAGCCGGGAGGCACGGTGCGCGTCGACCTGCAGCTCACGATCGTCGGGTGCCCGGCCGCCGACACGATCGAGCGGGACGTGCGCGCGGCCGCCGGTTCGGTCGACGGCGTCGCCGCCGTCGACGTCGACGTCTCCGTCATGTCGCCCGCGCAGCGCGCAGCGCTCACCGAACGGCTGCGGGGCGACCGCCCGCGCGGCGTGCAGTTCACCCCGGACTCGCTGACCCGGGTGATCGCCGTGACGAGCGGCAAGGGCGGGGTCGGCAAGTCCACCGTCACCGTGAACCTCGCGGTGGCCCTCGCCGCCGCCGGACAGCGGGTCGGTGTGGTCGACGTCGACGTGCACGGCTTCAGCGTCCCCGGGCTGATGGGCCTGACCGACGCGGACGGCGTCGCACCCCGACCGACCCGGGTCGACAGCATGATCCTGCCGCCGGTCGCGCACGACGTGAAGGTCGTCTCGATCGGCATGTTCGTCGACGACGTCTCGACCGCGGTGTCCTGGCGCGGACCGATGCTGCACCGCACGGTCGCCCAGTTCCTCACCGACGTGTGGTTCGGCGACCTCGACGTGCTCCTGCTCGACCTGCCGCCCGGGACCGGCGACGTCGCGATCTCGGTCGGGCAGCTGCTCCCGCACGCCGGGGTCATCGTCGTCACCACCCCGCAGGCCGCCGCGGCGGACGTCGCCGAGCGGAGCGGCGTCGTCGCGCGTCAGACCGGGCAGCGGGTGATCGGCGTGGTCGAGAACATGGCCGGGCTCGTGCAGCCCGACGGCAGCGTCCTGCACCTGTTCGGCGAGGGCGGCGGCGACGAGACCGCGGCACGTCTGTCGCGCGGGCAGGACGTCCCGGTGCCGGTGCTCGGCCGCGTGCCGCTGTCGGTGCCGCTCCGGGAGGGCGGGGACACCGGTGTGCCGGTCGTCCTCGGCGCCCCGGAGGACCCCGCGGCCCGCGCGCTCCGGGAGGTCGCGGAGACGATCACCACGATGGGGCGCGGCCTCGCGGGGCGGAAGCTCGGGTTGACGCTCTCCTGAGCACGGCTCGCGGACCGCTCCCGTCCCCCGCTACCGTGGCGGCATGAGCAACACCGACCACGTCACCGTCGACTGGGACGCCGCCCGCGACGCCAACCGAGCGAACTGGGACGACCGGGTACCGATCCACGAGGGCGCCTACGACGTCGCAGCGCTGGACGACCCCGGCCACCGCTCCGACGTCGTGCGCGACGACCTGCCGGTGCTGGCGCGCTGGCTGCCGTCCGGCTCGCTGGACGGCCTCGACGTCTGCCACCTGCAGTGCCACATCGGCACCGACACGGTCTCGCTCGCGCGCGAGGGCGCCCGTGTCACCGGGGTCGACTTCTCCGCGCCCGCGCTCGCCTCCGGTGCGGCGCTCGCGGAGCGGCTCGGGCTCGACGTCACGTGGGTGGAGTCCGACGTGCTCGACGCCCGCGCGGCCGTCACGGGCGACTTCGACGTCGTCTACACGAGCATCGGCACGATCTGCTGGCTCGACGACCTCGACCGTTGGGCGGCGCAGGTCGCCGCGCTCCTGCGCCCCGGCGGCGTGTTCTTCATCCGCGACGGCCACCCGGCGCTGTACGCGGTCGACGAGGCCGCCTCCGAGCTCGTCACGCGGTACCGGTACTTCCCGGACAGCACCGCGCAGCAGTGGGAGGGCGCGGGCACCTACGCCGGCGAGGGCACCGTCGCGAACACCCGCACGTACGAGTGGCCACACCCGCTGTCCGAGGTCGTGAACGCGCTGCTCGGGGCCGGCCTCCGACTGCGGCTCCTCGACGAGGGCCGGACGCTCCCGTGGCGCTTCAGCCCGCGCATGGAGGAGGACGGCCACGGCTCGTGGGTCTGGCCCGCGGCGGACCGCGACCGCATGCCGACGACGTTCACGGTCGTCGCGACCAGGGACTGACGGACGGGAGGCGCGGTGCSGGCCSGCACCGCGCCTCCCGTCCGTCAGCGGGGCACGTAGCGGACGTGGGCCGCTCGTCGGAACACAGGCGGGCCCGTCGGCGGTGAGTCGGAAGGGTCAGGTCGCCTCGGCGTCGAAGGGGGCGGGCTCGCCCGCGGCGAGCGGCACGACGGGTGCCGTCGCGCGGACGCGCGACGCGGTGACCTGCGCGGTCTCGACCGCCGCCATCCCACCCGCGGTCGTGCCGCCGGAGTCGAGCAGCGCGTCGCGGATGATCCGCCGCGGGTCGTACTGGCGCGGGTCGAGCTTCTGCCAGTCGACGTCGTCGAACTCGGGGCCCATCTCCTCGCGCATCCGGTCCTTCGCGGTGTCCGCGAACCGACGGACCGCCTTGACGAACTCCGCGAGCTTCTGCGCGTACATCGGCAACCGCTGCGGGCCGAGGAGCAGCACCGCGATGATCCCGATGATCAGGATCTTGTTGAAGTCGATGGACACGCAAACGAGCGTAACCCGTCCCACTGCGCCGCACCCGTAGAGTTGTCCTCCGAACGGAGTGTGCGTGTCAGAGAAAGAGTCGAACTGGAAGTTCACCGAGGACCTCGTCTCGGAGCCCGAGGTGATCGCCCGGGCGCGTGAGCACTCCCTGGAACTCGGGGTCGAGGCGATCTCCCCCGCCATCGGCGCCCAGATCGCCGTGGTGTCCGCTGCCTCGCGTGCGACGGCGATGATCGAGATCGGCACCGGGCTCGGCGTCTCCGGGCTGTACCTGCTCGCCGGGGCCCCGGACGCGACCCTCACCACGATCGACGTCGAGGTGGACCACCAGCAGTACGCCCGCGACGCGTACATCGCCGCCGGCACCGCCCCCGCCCGGATCCGGCTCATCCCCGGTCGGGCGAACCAGGTGCTCCCGCGCATGAACGAGGCGTCCTACGACGTCGTGCTCGTGGACGCCGACCCCGAGCACGTGATCGAGTACGTCGAGCACGGGCTCCGGCTCGCCCGTGTCGGCGGCACCGTGCTCGTCCCGCACGCACTGTGGCGCGGTCGTGTGGCCGACCCGGTGCGCCGGGACCGGGCGACGACGGACTTCCGGCTACTGCTCACCGAGGTGTCGACCTCGGGTGCCGTGCGGAGTGCGCTCTCCCCCGCGGGGGACGGGCTGCTGCAGATGACGAAGGTGTCCGCGTAGCGGTCTGCACCTGAGCACGGCCGCTTCATCGAGCGCAGCGGGCGTTTCCTCGCGCGCAGCGGCCGCTTCCTCGAGCGCCGCCGCTTGCTCGTGCGCGGCTGCTTGCTCGTGTGCGGCTGCTTGCTCGTGCGCGGCTGCCGCCCGGACTCCCACAGACGACGACAGGCCCGGAGCGTACGCGCTCCGGGCCTGTCGACGTGGTGCTTCGACGGACTATGCCGAGACGACCTCGGCGAGTGCGTCGTGGAGTTCCTTGGCCTCGGCGTCGTTGACCGAGACCACCAGGCGGCCTCCACCTTCGAGCGGAACCCGCACGACGATGAGTCGACCCTCCTTGACAGCCTCCATCGGCCCGTCACCGGTCCTCGGCTTCATCGCTGCCATCAGATGTCCCCTTTCGCGCAGTACATGCCTGGCCATTATCCCGTATCGAGGGGCGAACTGCGAAACCGCCCAGGTTGGGGGTGTCGGATCGCCGCTGTCGTTCGGCTCCCGTGCGTACGCTGCGCGGATGCCGTTCATCCGCTCCACGCGCAGTGCACGCCCCCTCGACCCCGCCGTCGAGGCCGTCCCGGCGGGCATGCGCATCGCGGGCGCCTTCTCGTGGCGGTTCCTCGTCGTGCTCGCCGCGCTGGCCGTCGTCGTCGCGTTCGTGGTGCTCCTGCAGGACATCGTCGTGCCGTTCTGCATCGGGCTGCTGCTCTGCGCGTTGCTCGCGCCGATGTCAGCGTTCCTGCAGCGGCACCGGTGGCCGAAGTGGCTCGCGGTGCTCTCGTGCTTCCTCGCGGTCGCCGTCGTGATCGCCGTCCTCGCGCTCGTCGTCACCGCGCAGATCCGGTACGACCTGCCGTCGCTCGAGCGTCGACTGCACCACACCGCGGACTCGCTCCAGTCGCTGCTGAACACCGAGCCGTTCGGCATCACGTCGTCGCAGGTCGACAAGTGGATCTCGCAGGGCACCGACTTCATCGAGAAGCACGCCTCGTCGATCCTCTCCGGGTTCCAGGCCGCGGGACTCGGCGTCGTGCACGCGCTCGAGGGGCTGTTCATCGTGGTCTTCACGACGCTGTTCGTGCTCATCGACGGGAAGCGCATCTGGGCGTGGGTCGTCCGGCTGTTCCCCCGTCGCGCCCGTGCCCGCATCGACGTGGCCGGGAACGCCGGGTGGAAGACCCTGACGAGCTTCATCCGCGTGCAGCTCGTGGTCGCGGTCACGGACGCGCTCGGCATCGTGATCGGTGCGCTCGCCCTGCAGCTCCCGCTCGCGATCCCGATCGGTGTCGTGGTGTTCCTCGGTGCGTTCGTCCCCGTCGTCGGTGCGATCGTCGGCGGCACGGTGGCCGTCGTGATCGCGCTCGTCTTCAGCGGCTGGGTGCCGGCGCTGGTGATGCTCGGCATCGTCGTGGTCGTGCAGCAGCTGGAGAGCCACGTCCTGCACCCGTTCCTCACCGGCAGCGCCGTGAAGGTGCACCCGCTCGGCGTCGTGCTCGGCGTGACCGCGGGCACGACCATCGCCGGCGTGGTCGGCGCGTTCTTCGCGGTGCCGTTCATCGCCACCGTGAACGCGATGGTCACCGCCGCGGCCGCGTGGAAGCCCGACGGCGCCGGGCTGGACGGCACCGGCTCGGTCGGCGCGGGGTCGGACGGCGCCGGCTCGGACGGCACCGGCTCGGACGGCACCGGGCCGGACGGCGCGGTGCTCCCCGGCGGGGCGTCGTCGGACTCAGCGGCGGGGGCGGCCGATCACGGCGGGGTCCAGTCGTAGCCGTCGACCCACCAGCAGTAGTACAACCAGGTCCACTGCAGCCCGAGGCAGACCGCCACGAGGAGGACCCGGTACACCCGCGACCGCGGCAGCGCGACGATCCCGAGCAGGGGCGCGATCGGCAGCAGGATGCGCCACGTGCTCGACTGCGGGAAGAACACCGCGAGCAGGTAGACCAGGTACGCCACGGCCCACAGCCGCAGCTCCAGACCGATGCGCCGCGCGGCGGGCTGGAACACGAAGACCGCGAACCCGACGAGCACGAGCGCGAGCAGGACCCCGCCCACCGGCTGCCGGAACCACCAGCCGAAGCCCTGCACCCACGGCGCGAAGGGCACGAGGTCACCCCACCCGATGTACGACGACCGCCAGGCGAGCTCGGTGTCGGTGTACGCCTTCGGGACGCCGGTGACGGCCCAGGCGATCGCCGGCCACGCCAGCCCGACCAGGCCGGACACCACGGCAACGACGAGCGGTGGCAGCGCGCCCCGGACCGTCGGACGAGCGTCCTCGCGGACCCAGGCGGGACGGACGGCCCACACGACCACGAAGAGCCCGACCGCGAGCGCGAAGGCGAGTCCCGTGGGCCGCGTCATGCCGAGCAGGAGCACGACGGGCAGCATCGTCCACCAGCGCCGGTCGACCATGAGCAACAGCGCGACGACGAGCAGGAACAGGCCCATCGCCTCGGCGTAGGCGACCTGGAAGACCGCGGACACCGGGGCGACGCAGAACAGCACCGTCGCGAAGGTGGCCCGCGGGTCGTCGAGGAACCGGCCCACGAGCCGCCGGAAGACCAGGGCGGCACCCCATCCGGCGACGAGCGACACCGTGACCGCGACGGCCTCGAACGACGCACCGGTCAGGAGCATGAGCCCGCGGACCAGGAACGGGTACGCGGGCATGAACGCCCACGCGTTCTCCGTCACGTGGCCGACGGCGTCGACGGGCAGCACGGACGGGTAGCCGCCCGTCGCGATCACCCGGTACCAGGCACCGTCCCAGATGGACGCGAAGGACAGGTACGACGGGTGCGCGGGCGTGAACGAGTTGGCGGTCTGCACGCGCGCGAAGGCGAGCAGCATGGCGCCGGTGACGAGCCGGGCGGCGACGTAGACGACGGTGATGCGCACCCACCAGGGCACGGCGCGGTAGCGGGCACGCCAGCGCGCACTGCTCCGGGGTCCCGCGACGACCGGCGCGGGACCGGTGGTCACGCCGTCAGCCACCGCCGCAGACCGTCCTCGACCGCGGTGATCTGGTCGACGGGGACCTGCTCGTCGTCGTGGTGCGCGAAGACCGGCTCACCCGGGCCGTAGTTCACGGCGGGGACGCCGAGCGCCGAGAACCGGGCGACGTCCGTCCAGCCGTACTTCGGGCGCGGGGCCGGGCCGCCGACGGCCGCGACGAAGTCCTGGGCCAGCGGAGCGTCGAGTCCGGGGCGGGCGCCGGCGGCGAGGTCGACGATCTGCACGTCGTACCCGTCGAAGAGCTCCCGGATGTGCGCGACGGCCTCGTCGGCGCTGCGCGAGGGCGCGAAGCGGTAGTTGACGTGGACCATCGCCTCGTCGGGGATGACGTTGCCGGCGATGCCGCCAGAGATGCCGACCGCGTTGAGGCCCTCGCGGTACTCGAGCCCGTCCACCGTCACGGTCCGGGGCTCGTACGCGGCGAGCGTCGCGAGGATCGGCGCGGTCTTGTGGATCGCGTTGTCGCCGATCCAGCTCCGGGCGCTGTGCGAGCGCTTGCCGAACGTCCGGACCTCGGCCCGGAGGTTGCCGTTGCAGCCGCCCTCGATCTGGGCGCCCGAGGGCTCCCCCAGGATCGCGAAGTCGCCGGCGAGGAGTTCCGGTCGGGTGCGGGCGAGCCGACCGAGGCCGTTCAGGGAGTCGCTCACCTCCTCGTGGTCGTAGAAGACCCACGTGACGTCGACCGACGGTGCGACGAGGTCGTGCGCGAGCTTGAGCTGCACACCGACCCCGGCCTTCATGTCGACGGTGCCGCGGCCCCAGAGGATCTCGGTGCCGTCGTCGGTGGTGCGGAACTCGGTCGGCAGGTTGCCGTTCAGCGGCACGGTGTCGATGTGCCCGGCGATGACGACCCGGCGGTCGCGCCCGAGCTGCGTCCTGGCCACGATCGCGTCACCGTCGCGGACCACGTCGAGGTGCTCCAGCGGCGCGAGGGTCGCCTCGATCGCGTCGGCCAGGCGGCCTTCGTTCCCGGACACCGACTCGATGTCGCAGATGGCACGCGTGATGTCGATGGACGAGGCGGTGAGGTCGAGCAGCTCCGGCATGCGGGCAGCCTACCGGCCGAGCCCTGCCGGTCCCGTGGACGGTGGCGAACCTGTGGAGCACCGCAGGCCCCGCAGTCCGCGACGCCGGTGCCGTCCTCCGGACCGCCCGGACGGTCGCCCCTCGCGGGCGCTCGCTACCCTTGTCCGGTGACCGAGACGACCTCCACCGCGCAGCCCACCCACGCCTGGGGCCACGGCCTGGCGACGATCGCCGCCGACGGCACCACCCTCGACACCTGGTACCCGGAGACGCACCTCGGTGTCCTGCCCTCCGACGCCGCCGTCCCCGCCGACCTCCTCGCGCACGTGGGCGAGGACCCGCGCCGCGAGGTCCGCACCGAGGTCGTGACGACCGCCGTCGCCATCGACGACGCCCCGGCGAGCACGCCCGACGCGTACCTCCGACTGCACCTGCTCAGCCACCTGCACGTCCGCCCGAACACCGTCAACCTCGACGGCGTCTTCGCGCACCTGCCGATCGTCGCGTGGACGAACGCCGGACCGGTCCACCCCGACGCGCTCGTCCGGCTCCGCCCGGTGCTGCAGCGCGCGGGCATCGCGGTGCACGCGGTCGACAAGTTCCCCCGCCTGCTCGACTACGTGGTGCCCGAACGGGTCCGGATCGCCGACGCCTCGCGGGTCCGCCTCGGCGCGCACCTCGCCCCGGGCACGACCGTCATGCACGAG
This sequence comes from Curtobacterium sp. UCD-KPL2560, assembly GCF_001705035.1. Taxonomy (GTDB): domain Bacteria; phylum Actinomycetota; class Actinomycetes; order Actinomycetales; family Microbacteriaceae; genus Curtobacterium. Next base: position 53,309 of record NZ_MCIG01000003.1, read on the forward strand.
GGCTTCGTCAACTTCAACGCGGGCACCCTCGGTGACGCGATGGTCGAGGGCCGGATCAGCCAGGGCGTCGTCGTGGGGAACGGCACGGACATCGGTGGCGGGGCGTCGATCATGGGCACGCTGTCCGGCGGCGGCACGCACCGGGTGTCCCTCGGTGAGCGGGCCCTGCTCGGCGCGAACGCCGGTCTCGGGATCTCGCTCGGCGACGACTCCGTGGTCGAGGCGGGGCTCTACGTCACGGCCGGCACCAAGGTCGTGCTCGTCGGAGCCGCCCCGGCACCCGACGGGACCGCCCGCACCGTGAAGGCTGCCGAGCTCTCAGGCGTCCCGAACGTGCTGTTCCGCCGCAACTCGCTCACGGGCGCGGTCGAGGCCCTGCAGCGCAAGGGCGACGGCATCCAGCTCAACACCGCCCTGCACGCGTAGCCGCTCGGCATCCGCGCCTGGAACGGGGCGTGCCTGGCCGAATCGGGCGTACCTGGTCCATCGGAACGACCAGGTACGCCCGGTTCGACCGAGCATCCCACGCGCGCCGGGCGAGCATCCCACGCGGCACGGGAAGGAACGGCCGGGGCGCCGGACGGGAGGCGCGGTGCCAGCCCGCACCGCGCCTCCCGTCCGACGCCGCTCGCGTCGCCGAGCGGGCAGGACACGCCGCGCGCGCAGCGCCCAGCGGGCACGAGGCGTCAGCACGCAGCGCCGAGCGTGACAGAAGAGGCCCGCTCGCGGGACGCGAGCGGGCCTCTTCTGTCGGGAAGGCGGGCGCCGCGGCGTCAGCGCGCCGGCAGGTCCCGCTCCGGGTGCCCCACGTACAGCTGCTGCGGGCGCCCGATCTTGTTCTGCGGGTCGTTGTTCAGCTCACGCCACTGCGCGATCCAGCCGGGCAGCCGCCCGATGGCGAACAGCACGGTGAACATCCGCGGCGGGAAGCCCATCGCCCGGTAGATGATGCCGGTGTAGAAGTCGACGTTCGGGTAGAGCCGGCGGCTGACGAAGTACTCGTCCTCGAGCGCGATCTGCTCCAGCTCCATCGCGATGTCGAGCAGGTCGTCCTGCACGCCGAGCGACTGGAGCACCTCGTGCGCGGACTCCTTGACGAGCTTCGCGCGCGGGTCGTAGTTCTTGTAGACGCGGTGCCCGAAGCCCATGAGCTTCACCCCGCGCTCCTTGTTCTTCACCCGCTCGACGAAGCGTGACACCGGCTCGCCCGAGTCCTTGATCTGCTGGAGCATCTCGAGCACGGCCTCGTTCGCGCCGCCGTGCAGCGGCCCGTACAGCGCGTTGATGCCCGCCGAGATCGACGCGAACATGTTGGCCTTCGTCGAGCCGACGAGCCGCACGGTCGAGGTCGAGGCGTTCTGCTCGTGGTCCTCGTGCAGGATGAGCAGCCGCTCGAGCGCCTTCGACAGCACCGGGTTCGGCACGTAGGTCTCGGCCATGGTGCCGAAGTTCAGGCGGAGGAAGTTGTCGACGAACGACAGCGAGTTGTCCGGGTACAGGAAGGCCTGCCCGATCGCCTTCTTGTGCGCGTACGCCGCGATGACGGGGAGCTTGGCGAGGAGCCGGACGGTCTGCAGCTCGACCTTCTCGGGGTCGTCGACGTCCATGTCGTCCTCGTAGTACGTCGACAGCGCACTGACCGCGCTGGACAGCACCGACATCGGGTGGGCCGAGTGCGGGAGCGCGTCGAACAGGCGACGGAGGTCCTCGTGCAGCAGCGTGTGGCGACGGATCCGCGCGTCGAACGACGCGAGCTCGTCGGCCGTGGGGAGCTCACCGTAGATGAGCAGCCAGGCGACCTCGAGGTACGTGCAGCCGGAGGCGACCTGGTCGATCGGGTACCCGCGGTACCGCAGGATGCCCTCGTCGCCGTCGATGTACGTGATGGCGCTGCGGGTGGCCCCGGTGTTGACGAAGCCGTAGTCGAGCGTGTTCAGCCCCGTCTGCTTCTTGAGCGACGAGATGTCGATCGCCGACGCTCCGTCGACGCTCGGCAGGATCGGGAACTCCGCCGTTCCCCCCGGGAACGTCAGCGTCGCGGTCTCCGTCGACTCGGCGGCGCCCGGGCTCACGGGGACAGGCGTGGTGGGCGGTGTGGCCGTCTTCTGAGCGTCGTTGGCAGTGTCAGTCACGACGACAGCCTAATCGCGGCGACTGTCGGTCGTGCACCACCCGGGACCCGGGATTTGGTGGGAACCGCGGATTGTGCACGGAACGCCCGGCGGTGCGGAGCCCGCGGACCGGCCGGGAGGCGCGGCCCACGCCCGTCAGGACGCGGACAGTCGCCGCGTGCTCGCCAGCCGCTGCGCGGCAGCCGCGATCCGGTCGTCGGTCGCCGTGAGCGCGATGCGCACGTGCTCCGCGCCCGCAGGACCGTAGAACGTGCCCGGGGCGACGAGGATGCCGCGGTCGGCGAGCCACCCGACCGTGTCGAGCGCGGGCTCACCGCGCGTGGCCCACAGGTACAGGCCGGCCTCGCTGTGGTCGATGCGGAAGCCCGCCTCGTCGAGTGCCCGTCGGAGCATGTTCCGGCGGTTCCGGTAGCGCGCCTTCTGCTGCTGCACGTGCGTCTCGTCGGCGAGGGCGACCACCATGGCCTGCTGCACGGGCAGCGGCGGCATCATCCCGGTGTGCTTCCGGACCGCCAGGACCTCGGCGAGCAGTGCGGCGTCCCCGGCGACGAACGCGGCACGGTAGCCCGCGAGGTTCGACTGCTTCGACAGCGAGTAGACGGCCAGGACGCCGTCGACCGAGTCGCCGACGACCCGCGGGTCGAGGATCGACGGGGTCGGGGCGGTGTCGTACGGCGGTTCCCACCCGAGTTCGGCGTAGCACTCGTCCCCGACCACGACGGCGCCGAGCTCGCGGGCCCGGGTGACCGCGGCGCGGAGCTGCTCGACCGACAGGACGCGGCCGTCGGGGTTGCCGGGCGAGTTCAGCCACACGAGCTTCGTCGTCGCCGGCCACGCGGCGGGGTCGTCGGACGCCAGTGCCTCGGCGCGGACGAGTGCGGCGCCGAGTTCGTAGGTCGGGTAGGCGGCCTCGGGGAACACCACGGCGTCGCCCGGGCCGATGCCGAGCCACAGCGCGAGCCCGGCGATGAACTCCTTCGAGCCGATCGTCGGCAGGACCTGCTCCGGCGTCAGGGTGATCCCCTGCCGGCGTCCGTACCAGTCGGCGATCGCCTCGCGCAGGGCCGGGGTGCCGGCGACCTGCGGGTACGCGTGCGCGTCGGTGGCCTCGGCGAGGGCCGTCCGCACCACCGCGGGCGTCGGGTCGACGGGTGAGCCGACGCTGAGGTCGACGATGCCGCCCTCGTACGCCGCGGCGCGCTGCTTGAACGGGACGAGCTGGTCCCAGGGGAAGTCGGGGAGGTCGAGCGCCACGTGCTGCCCCGGGCTCAGCCGCGCGGGGGCTCGGCGAGGACCACGGGGTGGTCCTTGTGGATCACGCCGACCTTGGCGGCGCCACCGGGCGAGCCGACCTCGTCGAAGAACTCGACGTTGGCCTTGTAGTAGTCGGCCCACTGGTCGGGCAGGTCGTCCTCGTAGTAGATCGCCTCGACGGGGCAGACGGGCTCGCAGGCCCCGCAGTCCACGCACTCGTCGGGGTGGATGTAGAGCGACCGGTCACCCTCGTAGATGCAGTCGACCGGGCATTCGTCGATGCAGGCGCGGTCCTTGACGTCGACACAGGGCTGGGCGATCACGTAGGTCACGGTGCGGGTGCTCCCTTCGGACTGAGCGAACCCGAGTCTACCCGCGGGCCGCCGGGGGCCCTGACCGCGCCGCTCGGAGTCCGGCCAGGTCCGGCCACGCGAGCGTGAACGCGGCGATGACCGCCGGCGCGAACGTCCACACGTAGCCGGCGAGGTTCTGCGGGACCAGGGGCGAGGACGGTCCGGCGACCGACGAGAGCACCTGGGTCGCGACCATGACCGCGATCCCGGCCGCGGCGACCATCGCCCGCGACCGGTAGAGCAGGCGCAGCCCGACGAGCAACCCGACCACCATGAGCGTCGTGATGACGGCGCCGACCGGGAACCCGCCGAGGGTCTGCTGGTGGGTCACGGTGCCGAGTGCACCCTCGACGAGTCCGAGCACCGCGGCGACGACCACCGCGGCGGCCTTCCCCTGCCCGGACATCTCGGCGAAGGTCTGCGGAGCCTGCGGCACGGGGTCGGCGTCGTGCCGGTACGCCTCGACCGCGGGGGCGTGCTGCCGCTCGCCGTGCGGCATCACCCAGCTGAGCGCGCGGGGGTGCTCCGGGTCGGCCGGGTCGACGGTGACCTGCGACCGGTACTGCTCGAGCGCCGCACGCACCTTCGCCCGCACGGGCAGGACGTCGACGGTCAGGTCGACCTCGGCGGACCCGGGGTCGACGATCATCGAGAACGGGACCTCCTCGGCACGGGCCGCGTACCGCGCCGCGTTGTGCACCCGCACGTGGTCGGGGTGCCCGTACCCGCCGTCGTCGGCGTAGCTCACGACCGCGTCGGCGCCCGTCGACCGGATGGCGGCACGCACGTCGTCGACGACCTCGCCGAGGTCGGCGGCGGTGAGCGAGTCGGCCGGTGCGTCGTCGGCCGCGACGGCGCGACCGTCCGGGCCCCACTGCATGCCCGAGTCGCTGTACCGCCGGTGCGGCAGGTCGGTCGGTCGGGCACCCGGTCCGCCGAGCCACAGGTGCGCCGGCCCGCCGAGGGCGGCGAGGGCCGCGGCGATCTCGGTCTCGCGGTGCGCGGCCACGCGGGCACCGTCGCCGACGATCGACGCGAGTTCGGGGACGAGCACCTCGCCCCGTTCCCCGCGCGTGGCGGTCAGGACGGTGACCTCGGCGCCGAGTTCGAGCAGCGTCGCGATGGTGCCGCCCGACACGAGGGTCTCGTCGTCGGGGTGGGCGTGCACGAAGAGGACGCGCTCGGGGCGCGTGGCGGAGACCTTGGACATCGTCCCCCAGGCTACTTCGCTAGCGCGGCGTCACGATGTACGTCGCCGTGACGCCGTCGCCGGTCTGTGAGAACGTCAGGACCACCCGGTACGCGTCGCCGCGGAACATGCCGAACGCGCTCGACGCGTCCGCCCGCTTCGCCGACTCGGTGTAGCCGGCGTCCGCGAGGCGTTGCGCGGCCACCGTGAAGTCGTCGACCGAGGCGACACGGACCTGCGCGACCCACCCGGACCCGTCGGGACCGGAACCGCCGCCGAGCACCGTGCCGTCGACGAGCGGGACCTGGGCGGTCGGGAACCCGTCGGGCACCTTGCCGTCCGAGGTGACGCCCGTGCCCTTGAGCGCCGTGTCGAGCGCGCCGTCGATGCCGCCGGCCACCGAGGACATGCCGTCCTGGATCGCCTTGCCGTCGATGCCCTGGACGGTCTCGCTCACGTTCGACGCGACGGAGGAGCCGAGGTCGGTCGCCTGCTGCACGGCGTCGGCGGAGCAGCCGGTCAGGCCGGCGAGGGCGATGCCCGCCGTGACGGCGGCGATCAGGGTCCGTGACGTTCGCATGCGGTCACCCTAGGACGACTGCCGGGAGGCCCGGCGTGCGTTCCCTGGGAAGCCGCCGGTCCGCCCCGTGGTCGCCACGCGCCGGCCGGGCGCGGACGCAGCGGTCGGTCAGGACAGGTGCGCGCGGGTCGCCGCCACGAGGGCGTCGACCCCGACCGGGATCGCCGTCTCGGCCTGCGGCGCGTAGAACGGCGAGTGGTTGCTCGGGACGTCGGCGCCGCTCCGGAACAGCTCGGGGTCGGTGATGCCCGTGAACCAGTACACGAGCGGCGCACCGGCGGCGGTGGCGAGCTGGCCGACGTCCTCCGACGCCATCGCCAGCCCGGTCTCGAGGTCGCGCGCGTCCGGGACCACCCCGTGCAGGGACGCGAGCACGCGTGCGGCGGCGTCGGCGTCGTTCACGGTGACCTCGGCGCCCGGGGCACGCTCGATCGTCGGGGCGGGCAGACCGCCGGCGTCGCTCTCGGCGCGCACGATCCGCTCGATCGAGGCGATGATGCGCTCGCGGGTCTCCTCGTTGCGGGCCCGGGTCGAGATCTCGATGACGGCCTGGTCCGGGATGATGTTCGGCCGGGTGCCGGCGTGGAAGCTGCCGACGGTGACCACCCCGGCGTCCGACGGGGACACCTCGCGCGAGACGACGGTCTGCAGACGCACGACGGCGCTGGCCGCGGTGACGATCGGGTCGAGGGACGCCTGCGGTGCCGAGCCGTGCGCGCCACGGCCGTTGAACGTGATCGTCAGGCGGTCGCTCGACGCCATCACCGGGCCGGAGCCGACCGCGACGACGCCCACCGGGGCCGGCGCGGAGTGCTGCCCGAGCACGACGTCGGGCGTCGGGAAGCGGTCGACGAGCCCGTCCTCGATCATGGCGCGGGCACCGGAGATGACCTCTTCTGCGGGCTGGAAGACCGCGACGACGGTGCCGTGCCAGTCCGCACGGGTGGCGACGAGCCGCTCGAGCGCGCCGAGCAGCCACGTCACGTGGATGTCGTGGCCGCAGGCGTGCATGGTCGGAACGTCGTTGCCCTCGTCGTCGCGACCGGTGTGCTCGCTCGCGTAGGCCAGCCCGGTGCGCTCCTGCACGGGCAGGCCGTCCATGTCGGCACGGAGCCAGACGACCGGGCCGTCACCGTTCGACAGCACGCCGACGACGCCCGTGCCGCCGACGCCCGTCGTGACCTCGAGCCCGCCGATCTCGGCGAGGCGGTCGGCCACGACGCCGGCCGTCCGGTGCTCCTGGAAGCCGAGCTCCGGGTGGGCGTGCAGGTCCTGGTACAGCGAGAGCAGATCGAGGGTCACCCGTCCACCGTAACCCCGGACACCGACGGCAGGACCACCGACGGCGACACCACCGGGGGCGGGGACGCCGACGGCCCGGCCACCTCGACGAGGTGACCGGGCCGTCGGACGGAGGGCGTGCCTCCCGGCTGCTGCCGTGTCGCTGACGCGACCTGCCGCTACGCGTCCTGGCGCTTGAGGCGGGCGTAGGCGCGCTGGCGTGCCTGCGCGTCGAGCTCGACCTTGCGGATGCGGACGGCGTCGGGGGTGACCTCGACGCACTCGTCCTCGCGCGCGAACTCCAGGCACTCCTCGAGGGAGAGCTGGCGCGACGGCGTCATCGACTCGAAGGAGTCGGCGTTCGCCGAACGCATGTTCGTGAGCTTCTTCTCCTTGGTGATGTTCACGTCCATGTCGTCGGCGCGCGAGTTCTCGCCGATGACCATGCCCTCGTAGACCTCCTCGGTCGGGTTGACGAAGAACGTCATCCGCTCCTGGAGGTTCGTGATGGCGAACGGCGTGACGACACCCGAGCGGTCGGACACGATCGAGCCGTTGATGCGGGTCTGGATCGGGCCGGCCCAGTCGTCGTAGCCGTGCGAGATCGCGTTGGCGATGCCGGTGCCGCGGGTCTCGGTGAGGAACGACGTGCGGAAGCCGATGAGACCACGCGACGGCACGATGAACTCCATGCGGATCCAGCCGGTGCCGTGGTTCGTCATGTTCTCCATGCGACCCTTGCGCGCGGCCATGAGCTGCGTGATCGCGCCGAGGTGCTCCTCCGGCGTGTCGATCGTCATGTGCTCGTAGGGCTCCTGGAGCTTGCCGTTCTCGTCACGACGCGTGACGACCTGCGGCTTGCCCACGGTGAGCTCGAAGCCCTCGCGGCGCATCTGCTCGACCAGGATGGCCAGCGCCAGCTCACCGCGGCCCTGCACCTCCCAGGCGTCCGGACGACCGATGTCGAGGACCTTGAGCGAGACGTTGCCGACGAGCTCGCGGTCGAGGCGCTCCTTGACCATGCGGGCGGTGAGCTTGTGGCCCTTCACCTTGCCGACGAGCGGGCTGGTGTTCGTGCCGATCGTCATCGAGATCGCCGGGTCGTCGACCGTGATGGTCGGCAGCGGGCGGACGTCCTCGGGGTCGCTCAGGGTCTCACCGATGGTGATGGTGTCGAAGCCGGCGACGGCGACGATGTCACCGGGGCCCGCGGACTCGGCCGGGTAGCGGTCGAGCGCCTTCGTGATGAGCAGCTCGGTGATGCGGGCGTTCGCGACGGTGCCGTCGTGCTTCACCCAGGCCACGGTCTGGCCCTTCTTCATCGTGCCGTGGAAGATGCGCAGCAGCGCGAGGCGGCCGAGGAACGGCGAGGCGTCGAGGTTCGTGACGTGCGCCTGCAGGGGGTGCTCGTCGTCGTACTTCGGGGCCGGGACGTGCTGCAGGATCGCCTCGAACAGCGGCTCGAGGTCGTCGTTGTCCGGCAGGGTGCCGTCCTCGGGCTTGTTGCGCGACGCGGCGCCGGCGCGACCGGAGGCGTAGACCACCGGCACGTCGAGGATCGCGTCGAGGTCGAGGTCGTCGACCTCGTCCGCGAGGTCCGACGCCAGGCCGAGCAGCAGGTCCTGCGACTCGGAGACGACCTCGTCGATGCGGGAGTCCGGGCGGTCCGTCTTGTTGACGAGCAGGATCACCGGGAGCTTGGCGGCGAGCGCCTTGCGGAGCACGAAGCGCGTCTGGGGCAGCGGGCCCTCGGACGCGTCGACGAGCAGCACGACACCGTCGACCATGGAGAGGCCGCGCTCGACCTCACCACCGAAGTCGGCGTGGCCGGGGGTGTCGATCACGTTGATCGTGATCGGGCCGCCGTCGCCGAACTCCTTCGCGTGCACCCCGTTGTAGAGCACCGAGGTGTTCTTCGCGAGGATGGTGATGCCCTTCTCGCGCTCGAGGTCGTTCGAGTCCATCATGCGGTCTTCGCCCTCGAAGTGGGCGTCGAACGAGTTGGTCTGCGTGAGCATCGCGTCGACGAGGGTGGTCTTGCCGTGGTCGACGTGTGCCACGATGGCGACGTTGCGCAGGTCGGACCGGGTGGCGAGCGCCATACAGGACATCCTTCAAGATCTTTTGGAGAGGGTCGGGGCTGCAGCCTTCCGGCGCCACACCCGCGGGCAGAACGCCCGACACGCCAGTCTACCGGTAGTTCGCAACTGTGAGGAGTACAGCGCATGAGCCGACGGCGAACGTGGGTCGAGATCACGATCGTCCTCATGCTCTCGCTGGGTGCCAGCGCGCTGTACTCGGTCCTGCAGATCATCGACGACCTGTCGCAGACGACCCCGCTCGGCGAGCAGTCCACGGCGCTCAACCAGTCGACCACGACCGTGCAGTACGTCGACCTCGCGCGGCAGCTCCTGGGCGTCGCGGTCGACCTCGCCCCGGTCGCGCTCGTGTGCTACCTCCTCTGGAGCACGACCCGGCCGCACCTGTCCCGACTCGGGATCGACCGGTTCCGTGTGCGCCCCGACCTCGGCGGCGCGGCGCTCATCGCACTCGGCATCGGGGTCCCCGGGCTCGCGCTCTACTTCACGGGCCGCGCGCTCGGCATCACGGTCGATGTGGACCCGGCGGCGCTCGACTCGTACTGGTGGACGGTCCCGGTCCTGCTGCTCTCGGCCGTCCGGTCCGGGCTGCAGGAGGAGGTCATCGTCGTCGGCTACCTGTACGAGCGGCTCGGCGGGCTCGGCTGGGGTCGCTGGCAGGTCGTGCTGTCGACGGCGGTCCTGCGCGGGAGCTACCACCTGTACCAGGGCTTCGGTGCGTTCGTGGGGAACGCGGTGATGGGCGTGGTGTTCGGGTGGATCTACACACGGTGGGGGCGGCTGCTCCCCCTGGTCATCACGCACTGCCTGCTCGACGCCGCGGTGTTCGTCGGGTACCCGTACGTCGCGCACGCGTTCCCGCAGCTGTTCCGGTAGCGCCGGCCGGCCTGCGCGGCCAGCGTCCGGGGATGGAGCAGGAACCGTCGGGTGGGCGGACGGGACCCGACGGGTGCTGCTCCATCCGTGCGGTGGACGGGACCGCGGGACGGACGGGAGGCGCGGTGCGGGCCCGCACCGCGCCTCCCGTCCGTCCGTGGGTCGCGACCGCCCGTGGGTCGCGTCCGGTGGGTCAGGCCACGAGCTGCGGGACCTTCTCGGGGTAGTGGCACGCCGCGCGGTGGTCGACGGCCTCGCCGCGGCGCGGCTCCTTGTCCGGGACCTCGTCGCGGCACCGGGCCTGCTCGGCCTCGGGCAGCATCGCGTAGAGCGGGCAGCGCGACCGGAACCGGCAGCCCGTCGGACGCTCGGTCGGGCTCGGCGGGTCACCGGGCAGCAGGATGGTCCGCCGCGCGCGCTCGACCGCGGGGTCCGGCACCGGCACCGCCGACATGAGCGCCGCCGTGTACGGGTGCATCGGCCGCTCGAAGACCTCGTCGACGGATCCTTCCTCGACCGTGCGGCCGAGGTACATCACGCTGACGCGGTCGGCCACGTGCCGGATCACCGACAGGTCGTGCGACACGAACAGGTACGACAGCCCGAGCCGCGCCTTGAGGTCGGCGAGCAGGTTGAGCACGCCCGCCTGGATCGAGACGTCCAGCGCGGAGACCGGCTCGTCGAGCACGATGAGCTCCGGCTCGGTGGCGAGTGCCCGCGCGATCGAGATGCGCTGCCGCTGGCCGCCCGAGAACTCGTGCGGGAAGCGATCAGCCTCGGCGGCGCGCAGGCCGACCAGCCCGAGGAGCTCGGGCACCCGTGCGGCGATGCGGTCGGCGGACGCCCCGACCGCGCGGAGCGGCTCGGCGACGACGTCGTACACCGACATGCGCGGGTCGAGGCTCGCGGCCGGGTCCTGGAACACCATCGAGATGCGCTGCCGGAGCTGCTTCGACGCGACCACGGGCTGCCCGAACAGCTCGACGGTGCCGTGCTCGGGTCGTTCGAGGTCCATGAGCTGGTGCAGCGTCGTCGACTTGCCCGACCCGGACTCCCCCACGAGGCCGAGCGTCTCGCCCTGCCGGATGTCGAGGTCCACCCCGTCGACCGCGAAGACCTCGCCGACCTTCCGCTTGAACAACGCGCCCTTGAGCAGCGGGAACGTCTTCGTCAGGCCCTCGACCTGCACGACGGCGGGCCGGTCGGCCCGGTCGGTCGCGGTCCGTGCGGCGCCGGTGTCGACGGCCTCGGGCAGGTGGAAGATCGCACCGGCGTCCGCGTGGGCCGCCGCGACCTCGTCGGTCCGGTGGCATGCGACCGCGTGCGGAGCAGCCGTGTCGACGGGCTCCTCGCCGGGGACGCCGGCGGCCACGTCGACCGCGGCGAGCGGCGGCTCGGAACCCCGGCACACCGCGGCGGCGAGCGGGCAGCGGTCGGCGAACGGGCAGGCGTCGGTCAGACCGATCAGCGACGGCGGCGAGCCCGGGATCGGCACGAGCGGGTCGCCGCTCGACTCGTCGAGCCGGGGCAGCGCGCCGATGAGCCCGATCGTGTACGGCATCCGGGGCCGCGCGAAGAGCTCCTCGGCCGTGGCGGTCTCGACGATGCGTCCGGCGTACATCACGGCGATGCGGTCGGCGATCCCGGCGATGACGCCGAGGTCGTGACTGACGAAGACGAGCGCCGCGCCGGTCTCGCGCTGGGCGGTCCGGAGCACGTCGATGATCTGCGCCTGGATCGTCACGTCGAGGGCGGTCGTCGGCTCGTCGGCGAGGATGACGTCGGGGTCGTTCGCCATCGCCATCGCGATCATCGCGCGCTGGCGCATGCCGCCCGAGAACTCGTGCGGGAAGGCGTCGACGCGCTGGTCGGCCTGCGGGATGCCGACGAGCCGGAGCAGCTCGATCGCACGGTCACGGGCCTCCTGCTTGGACGCCCCGCGGTGCAGACGGACGGTCTCGGCGATCTGCTCACCGATCGTGTAGACGGGCGTGAACGCCGACAGCGGGTCCTGGAAGACCATCGCGACCTTCGCGCCGCGGAGCCGGCTCATCTGCTTGTCGCTGCGGCCGAGGAGTTCCTCGCCCTCGAGCTCGATCGAGCCGGTGACCTTCGTGGTCTCCGGCAGCAGCCCGAGGATCGCCATGCTCGTGACGGACTTGCCCGAGCCGGACTCCCCCACGATGCCGAGGACCTCGCCCCGGCGCAGCTCGAGGTCGACACCGCGGACGGCGTGCACGACGCCGCGCGGGGTCGGGAAGCGGACGTCGAGGTCGCGGACCCGGAGGACCGTGTCGGTGGTGGTCGTGGTGGTGCTCATGCGCCGGCCCCCGCCTGCGTGGTGATCGTCGCCGCGTCGACCGCGGCCTGGTTCTGGTCCCGCTTGCGGCCCGTGCGCTTCTGCCGCTTGCCGGTCGCCGAGGTCGGGTCGAGGGCGTCGCGCAGGCCGTCGCCGAGCAGGTTCGCCGCGATCGCGAAGACCACGAGCGCGCCGGCGGCGAAGAAGAACAGCCACGGGCTGGTCAGTGCTGCGTCCTGGTTCTGCGCGATGAGCGTGCCGAGCGAGACGTCCGGCGGCTGCACGCCGAAGCCGAAGTAGCTCAGGCTCGTCTCGGACAGCACCGCGGCGCCGACCTGGATCGTCCCGTCGATGATGAGGAACGACGCGACGTTCGGCAGGATGTGCCGGAAGATGATCCGGAACGGACCGATGCCCATGTAGCGGGCTGCCCGGACGAACTCGCGCTCCTTCACCGACAGGGTCATCGACCGGACCACCCTGGCGGTGATCATCCATCCGAAGCCGGCGATGAGCACGACGAGCACGATCCACCCGGCGTTCTGGATGCGCGGGCTGATGATCGCGATGATGAGGAACGACGGCAGCACGAGCAGCATGTCGACGAAGAACATCACGATGCGGTCGGTCCAGCCTCCGAAGTAGCCTGCGGCTGCTCCGGCGAGCGCGGCGATGGCGGTCGAGAACACCGCGACGAGCAGGCCGATGAGCAGGCTCTTCTGCATGCCCCGGGCGGTCTGCGCGAAGACGTCCTGCCCGATGCCGTTGGTCCCGAACCAGTGGGCGCCGCTCGGCGGCTGCGAGAACGCGGTGTAGTCGATCTGGGCGTAGCCGTAGGGGCTCACCAGCGGACCGATGAACGCGAAGGCGAAGAGCAGCACGATCACGACGGCGCCGACGCCGGCACCGCGGTTCATGAAGACGCGGGCGATCGTCTGCGCCAAGCGGCTGCGCTGCTTGCGGCCGGGCTCCGGGGTGCCGGGGAGGGGCGTGTCCGCACGTCCGACGGTCGTCCCGTCGACGGGCTCGATGCGGGTGTCGGTCATGTCAGTTCCTCCGGACGCGCGGGTCGAGGACAGCCGTGAGGGTGTCGGCCAGGAACCCGGCGATGAGCACCATCACCGAGGCGAACAGCGAGTAGGCCGTGACGGCGTTGACGTCGTTGTTGTTCACCGAGTCGATGAACCACGCCCCGAGACCGTTCCACCCGAAGATCTTCTCGGTGAAGATCGCGCCGGTCAGGATGCCGAGGAAGCCGTACGCGAACAGTGTCGTCATCGGCAACAACGCCGTCCGGAGCCCGTGCTTGAAGGTCGCCTGGCGCTTCGTCAGGCCCTTCGCCCGCGCGGTGCGGAGGAAGTCCGACCCGAGGACGTCGAGCATCGTCGCGCGCTGGTACCGGCTGTAGATCGCGATGAGGCCGAGTGCGATCGAGATCGTCGGCAGCAGCAGGTGCACGCCGCGGTCGAGGAGGAGCTCGGCCCAGCTCCCGGACAGCCCGGGCGTCGCCTCACCGGTGAAGTTGATGATCTGCGTCCCGGTGTCCTGGTTGAGCTTCGTCGCTCCGATCTTCAGGAACACCGCCGTCAGGAACACGGGCGTCGAGATGAGGACGATCGACACGACCGCGCTCACCCGGTCGGACACCCGGTACTGCCGGATCGCGTTCCAGACCCCGAGGAGCACCCCGAGCAGGATGCCGACGATCGTGCCCACGAGCAGCAGCCGCAGGCTCACCCCGAGTCGCGGCCAGAACTGGTCGGCGACGGGACGGTCCTGGATCGTCTGACCGAGGTTGCCCTGCACGGCGTCGCCGAGCCAGTGTCCGTAGCGGACCACGATCGGCGTCTTGTCGTTCACGCCGATGTCGTCGAGCTTCCGGTCGATGGTCGCAGCGGGCGGGGCCGGGTTGCGTTCGGCGTAGACGGAACGGGGGCTGAACGTCGCCGACGAGAGGAAGTACGTCAACGATGTGGCGAGGAACACGAGCACGACGTAGTACACGAGTCGACGCGCCAGGAAGCGGGTCATGCGGAACACCATACGACCCCGATTGTTTCGGGCAGATGTCGTGCACCGACCCGCCGCGTAACGAATTGGCATGTGCAACAGAACCGGTCGACCACCCCCGCCCAGGGGTCGTACAGTGATCCCCAACTTCACGAGGGGAAGAACATGAAGCACAGGAACGTCCTCGCGTTGACGGCGGCACTCGCCGGCTTCGCGCTCGTCGCCACCGGTTGCTCGAGCGGATCCAACGGTGGGTCCGGCGGCGCCTCGGACGACTCGGGCAAGAAGACGCTGCCCACCACGGCGCAGATCAACGAGCACCCCGTCTCCGACCTGGAGCAGGGCGGCACACTGCGACTCCCGATCTCGCAGTGGATCACCCAGTGGAACTACAACCAGGTCGACGGCGCACTGGTCGACGCGGCGACGATCGAACAGGCGACGATGCCGTTCGTGTACACGATCGACGGCAAGGGCGCCCCCGAACTCGACACCGACTACGTCTCGAAGGCCGAGGCCACGAGCGACGACCCGCTCACGATCGAGTACACGATCAACCCGGACGCGAAGTGGAACGACGGTTCCGCGATCACGTGGAAGGACTTCGAGAACGAGTGGAAGGCCCTGAACGGGTCGAACAAGGAGTACCTCGTCGGCTCGACCACGGGCTACGAGGACATCGCATCGGTGTCCCAGGGCTCGGACGAGCGTGACGTGAAGGTCGTGTTCTCCAAGCCCTTCTCCGACTGGAAGTCGCTGTTCAGCCCGCTCTACCCGGCCAGCCAGACGGACACCCCGGAGAAGTTCAACGAGGCGTACAAGGGCAACGTCCCCGTGTCGTCCGGTCCGTACAAGGTCGGGAAGCTCGACGAGACCGCCCAGACCGTGACGATCGTGCCGGACAGCAACTGGTGGGGCGAGAAGCCGAAGCTGGACCAGGTCATCTTCCGCGCGCTCGACGGCAACGCCGACGTGGATGCCTACCTGAACAAGGAGATCGACTCGGTCCTGACGACGACGTCCGAGCGGTTCGACCGCGTCAAGGACGCGAAGGACTCGAAGATCTACGCGTCCACCTCAGCGCAGTACACGCACGTCGACTTCTCGTCGAAGGGCATCCTGAAGGACAAGCAGCTCCGACTCGCGATCCAGCACTCCGTCAACCGCGAGGCACTGGCGCAGGTCATCGGCGGGACCCTCCCCTACAAGCTCGGCACGCTCGACAACCACCTGTTCCTGTCGACGGACGACGGCTACCAGTCGAACACCGACCCGAACGGGACCTTCGACGTCGAGAAGGCGAAGAAGATCCTCGACGACGACGGGTGGAAGACCGACGGCACCTACCGCAAGAAGGACGGCAAGACCCTCTCGCTGTCGATCACGATCCCGTCGGGCGCGACGTCGTCGCAGAAGCTCTCCGAGGTCATGCAGCAGCAGCTCAAGGACGTCGGCATCCAGCTGAAGCTCAAGTCGGTGGCGGTCGACGACTTCTTCGAGCAGTACGTCACGCCGGGCAACTACGACATGACGATCTTCGTCTGGGGCGGCACCGGCTTCCACTCGAGCAGCGCATCGATCTACACGACCGGCGACACCGGCCAGAACTACGGCCGCATCGGTGACTCCACCATCGACGCGCTCGTGAAGAAGGCCATCGCCGAGCCGGACACCACCAAGGCCAACAAGATCTGGAACCAGATCGACGAGAAGGTCTGGGCGATCGGGCACTCCATGCCGATCACCGCCAAGCCCGCACTCGTGGCCCAGAACCCGAAGCTCGCCAACTACGGCGCGTTCGCGGGGGCCCAGAACATCGACTGGACCAAGGTCGGCTTCACCAAGTAACACCGCACGAGCGACAGCGCTCGCGCAACACCGCACCACCCCTCGACGGGCCCGGACGCACCCCGCGTCCGGGCCCGTCCCACGTCCGCGGCCGCGCGTCGTCCCCGCGCGGCGCACCGTGCCCCTACGGTGAGCGCATGAGCATCCCCGAGGTCGGCGACCGGGCACCCGACTTCACCCTCCCCGGCACGACCCTGCTTGCCGGCACCCGGATCGACGGGGAGTACGCCCTCGCCGCCGCGATCGGGCGACCGGTCGTGCTCGCCTTCTACCCCGGTGACGCCACCCCGCGGTGCACCGCGCAGCTGTGCTCGTACCAGGAGGAACTCGACGACTTCGTCGAGCTCGGTGCCGTGGTGTGGGGCATCAGCCCGCAGGCGCTCGACTCCCACGAGGCGTTCGCCCGCGGTGCCTCGCTGACGTTCCCGCTCCTCAGCGACACCTCGGGCGACGTCGTCCGCGCCTACGGCGTGCAGGCGCCCGGGATCGGTCTGCGCCGGTCGGTGTTCGTGGTCGACGCGGACGGCGTGGTGCGCTGGCGGCACGTCGGGCTGGTCGGGCTCCGCTTCCCTCGTGCCGCGACCATCCGCGAGCAGGTCGAACAGCTCGTCGGCTGACCCGGGGCGCCCGGAGAACGACCCTTCCTGAAGGTTCTGCGTCGACCGTTGACACCCGGACGGGGGTGCGCGGAACATGGTCTGCACGAACCGACCACGAGGGTCAGCCTCCCCGGGGAACCAGGTCGTCCGAGGGTACGCGCCGGTGTGTCACATCCGCTCCCCGGACGTCCCCGGGGAGGCACTCACGGGCACCCCGAGCGGAGCGCACCCGCCGCAGCGGTCCCGCCGCTGCGCTCCCGTACGATGACGCGGTGACCACGATCATCGCCCCCGGCATGCGGCAGCTCGCGATCGTCCTCTGGGTCGTCGCGGTCGTGCTCGTCCCGCTCGCGCTGGTCACCGGCGACCACCCCTGGCTCGCCCCCGTCCCGAGCCTGTTCATCGCGCTCGTCGCCTGGGCCGTGCTCTGGCGTCCGCGGTTCGAGCTCCGCCCGGACACACTGGTCGTCGTCGACGTGCGCCGGACGAGCACCTACGCCTGGCCGCGCGTGCAGGAGGTCCGGACGAAGTACGGCATCGAGGTCGTGTCGAGCGAGGGCGTGCGGCGGACCTGGCTGGCGACCCGGCCCACGGCCCGGCTCGCGGTCCGGCACGACGGTCGGCCGGGAGGCGCGACACCGGTGGACGTCGAGGCTGCGGCTGCCGAGGTGCGCGCGCTGGTCCCGGCCGTGGTCGCCAAGGACGGCCCACCCCCGGCGACCGTCGTCGCGCAGCCGATCACGCACCGGGCGCACGGGTGGTCGGTGCTCGCGATGATCGTGCTCGGTGTGGCCGCCTCGATGGCGGCCGCGCAGCTCTGACGTCCGCGTCGGGACTCCCCCGGCGGGGCCGACCGGGGTCGCTGGACCGGGACGCGCGGGGCGGAGCCGCCACGTGCCTCCCGTCCGGTGACCACCGGGCGTGACGGGCACGACCGAGGCGCCGCGCGCCTCCAGGCCGGTCCCCCACCGGGCGTGACGGTCAAGTCGGAGCCGCCGCGCGCCTCCCGACCGATCCCGCCACCGGGCGTGACGGGCACGACCGAGCCGACGCGCCTGCAGGCCGACCGCGCCGTCAGGCGAGCGCGGTCACCGTCGCGGTCACGATCGACACCACGAGCAGGCCGCCGACGACCGCGCCGAGCACGACCGGCACGCGGTCCCAGGTCGTCTCGACCGGAGCGTCCGGACCGACCGATCCGGCGACCCTCCGTGGCTCCGCGAGGCGGTCGAGCAGCGGCCGCACCGCCGGTGCGTCCGCCGGTCCCCCGGCGCCGGGACGACGGCGGGGCAGCGCGGGTCCACCGCGGCAGGTGACCGTCCGCCCGTCGACCGTGTCGACGAGGACCTGCCAGCGCTGTCGGACCGCCCGGACCGCCGGCCACGGCACACGGGTCGTCCGGAGCGGGTTCACGACCGTGACCGCGTCGTCGTCGAACCGGATGCACGGCCGGACCGTGGCGACCCAGGTGACCCACACGGCGGCCGCGACGGGACCGAGGGCGACGAGGACCACGTCCCAGCTCCCGCGCGCCGCGGCGTCGGCCAGCAGGAGCACCCCCAGCACCACGACGAGGCCGGACGCCACCGCACCTCCGCGACCAGCGCGGAGGACGACGGGACGTCCGGCCTCGGGGTGGGGCAGCGGGATCAGCGCCCGAACTCGAACCCGGCGCCGGGGATGGCGGCGAGCAGGTCCTTCGTGTACTGCTCCTGCGGCGAGGCGAAGACCTCGTCGGTGGTCGCCTTCTCGACGATCTGTCCCTTGCGCATGACGCACACGTTGTCCGCGACGAGGCGGACGACCGCGAGGTCGTGCGTGATGAACAGGTACGTCAGGCCGAGCTCGGTCTGCAGCTCGGTGAGCAGGTCGAGGATCTGCCCCTGCACGAGCACGTCGAGCGCCGAGACGGCCTCGTCGAGCACGATGACCTCGGGCTTGAGCGCGAGCGCACGGGCCACGGCGATGCGCTGCCGCTGACCGCCCGAGAGCTCGTTCGGGTAGCGGTTCACCATCGACTTCGGCAGCGCGACCTGGTCGAGCAGCTCGAGCACGCGGGCCCGGCGGCTTGCCTTGTCGCCGACCTTGTGCGTCGCCAGCGGCTCCGCGATCGTGTTGCCGACGTTGTACATCGGGTCCAGGGAGCCGTACGGGTCCTGGAACACCGGCTGCACGCGACGGCGGAAGTCGAAGAGCTCCTTGCCCTTCAGCGCGCCGATGTCCGTGCCGTCGAAGGTGACCGACCCGGACGTGATCGACTCGAGCTGCAGGACGAGCTTCGCGACGGTCGACTTGCCCGAACCGGACTCGCCGACGAGCGCCGTGGTGGTGCCCTTCGGGATCGAGAACGAGACGTCGTCGACGGCCTTCAGCTCGCGGCTCTGCAGGTTCTTGCCGCGCAGCTTGTAGACCTTCTCGAGGTTCTTCACCACGATGAGGTCCTCGGCGGGACGCTGCTCGCGCTCGTGGGCGCGGGCGATGAGCTCGTCGTCCTCGCTCCCCGCGTCGGCGATGTCGATGCGCTGGTGCTGCACCTTCGACTGGATGCGACGGCTCGCGAGCGACGGTGCCGCCGCGACGAGGCGCTGCGTGTACGGGTGCTGCGGGTTCGCCAGGATCTCCTTGGACGGACCCGACTCGACGACCTGGCCCTTGTACATCACGACGAGCTTCTCGGCGCGCTCGGCCGCGAGGCCGAGGTCGTGCGTGATGAACAGGACCGAGGTCCCGAAGTCGCGCGTCAGGGTCTCGAGGTGGTCGAGGATGACGCGCTGGACCGTGACGTCGAGCGCCGAGGTCGGCTCGTCGGCGATGAGCAGCTGCGGGCGGCTCGACAGACCGATGCCGATGAGCACGCGCTGCCGCATGCCGCCGGAGAACTCGTGCGGGAACTGCTTGAGCCGGGTCGCGGCGTCGCCGAGGCCGGCCTCCTGCAGCACCTCGACCGCGCGGGCACGGATGGCGTGCTTGCCGGTCGCCATGCCGTTGGCCTTGATGGCCTCCTCGACCTGGAAACCGATGGACCACAGCGGGTTGAGGTTCGACATCGGGTCCTGCGGGACGTAGCCGATCTCCTTCCCGCGGATCTCCGACATCTCCTTGTCGCTGAGCCCGACGAGCTCGCGCCCGTTGAACTTGATCGACCCGCCGGTGACCTCACCGGTGCCGGCGAGCAGCTTGATGATCGCCTGCGCGCTGGTCGACTTGCCGGAGCCCGACTCGCCGACGATGGCGAGGCGTTCGCCCTGGTCGAGGGTGAAGTCCACGCCGCGGACGGCCTGGACGAGACCGCTCTGGGTCCGGAACCCCACCTGGAGGCCGGAGACCTCGAGGAGCGGGGTGCCGGGGGTGCGGCGGCGGTCGGTGGTGGGATCGGTGAGCGTCTCGGTCATCGACGGGCCCTCGCCTTCGGGTCGAGCGCGTCACGGACCACGTCGCCGAGGAGCAGGAACGCGAGCACGGTGATGGACAGGGCGGCCGAGGGCCAGAAGATCGTCGCCGGGTTGGTGCGGATCGACGTCTGCGCGGTGCCGATGTCGAGGCCCCAGCTGAGCGCCGACGGCGGCAGACCGATACCGAGGAACGACAGGGTCGCCTCGGCCACGATGAACGTGCCGAGCGAGACCGTCGCGACGACGATGACCGGTGCGAGCGCGTTCGGGATGACGTGGCGCACGAGCGTGGTGAAGCGGCCGACGCCGAGCGCCGCCGAGGCGGTCACGTAGTCGGACTGCTTCGCGCTGAGCACGGCACCACGCATGATGCGCGCGATCTGCGGCCACGCGAACGCGGCGAGCACGAGCGCGACGGTGATCGCGTTGCGGGCGGGGATGACCGACATGATCACGATCGCGCCGAGGATGGTCGGGATCGAGAAGAAGATGTCGCCGATGCGGGACACGATCGTGTCGAGCCAGCCGCCGTAGAACCCGGCGAGGGCGCCGACCACGATGCCGACGATCGACACGAGGACCGTCGCCACGAGGCCGACGATGATCGAGTTCTGCGCACCCCAGATGACACGGGCGTACACGTCGTAGCCCTGGCGGGTGTACCCGAGCGGGTGGCCCGGACGGGGACCCTCGTCACTGAAGTCGAGGTTCGCCGCACGCGGGTCGACGTGGGTGAACAGCCCGGGGAAGATCGCGACGACCAGCACGAGCAGGATGAGGACGGACGAGATCCAGAACGTCGGACGGGTGCGCATGGAGTCCCATGCGTCCGTCCAGGTGGAACGGGTCTTCTCGTCCTCGTTGACCTGGTCGACCGCCTGCAGCGGCGTCTCCTCGATCGGCGCGACGTAGTGCGTCGCGGAACGGGACTCGGCGTTACTTGGCATAGCGGATCCTCGGGTCCAGGACGGCGTAGAGCAGGTCGACCAGGAGGTTGGCGAGCATGAAGATGATGACCATCACGGCGACGAACGACACGACCGTGGGGCCCTCGCCGAGCTTGACGGCCCGGAACACCGTGCCACCGACACCGTTGATGTTGAAGATGCCCTCGGTGACGACCGCGCCGACCATCAGGTTGCCGATGTCGACACCCAGGTAGGTCACCACGGGGATGAGCGAGTTGCGGAAGATGTGCACCCCGACGACCCGGCGGCGCGGGAGCCCCTTGGCCGTCGCGGTCCGCACGAAGTCGGCGCTCATGTTCTCGGCGACGCTCGCGCGGGTCAGGCGGACGATGTACGCGAACGACACCGACGCCAGCACGATCGCCGGCAGGACGAGCTCCGACCACGGTGCCTGTCCGGAGACGGTCACGCGGAACAGCCCGAGCTGGATGCCGAACACGTACTGCAGCAGGAAGCCGACGACGAAGGTCGGGACCGAGATGAGCAGCAGGGACACGACGAGGGCCGTGGCGTCGAACCACTTGCCCTTCTTGAGGCCCGCGATCACGCCGACGACGATGCCGGCGACGGCCTCGAAGACGAGCGCGAGGATCGCGAGGCGTGCCGTGATCGGGAAGGCCGACGCGAGCTGCTGCGAGACCGGCAGGCCCGAGTAGGTCACGCCGAGGTCGCCCTTGAAGACCCCGCCGATCCAGAGCAGGTACTGGACGATGAACGGCTTGTCCAGGTTGTACTGCTGCCGGAGCTGCTCGATCACCTGCGGCGTCGGCTGGCGGTCGCCGAACAGCGCGGCGATCGGGTCGCCGGGCAGCGAGAAGACCATGAAGTAGATGAGGAACGTGGCCCCGAAGAACACGGGGATGAGTTGCAGGAGGCGCTTGCCGAGGTACCAGAGCATCAGATCGCCCGGTCCTGTGCGGCGCGCATGTCGTTCAGGTTCATGTCGTGAGGGGTGGACGGTCCGCGGGTCGGCACGGGTGTCCGGTGCGGGCGGCGGCGCCCGCGGTTGTGGGGGAAGGTGTGACCGCCGTGGTACGGGGGCCCGAGGACCGTGTGGTCCCCGGACCCCCGTCCGGTGGCCGCGGAGCAGGATACCTGCTCGCGGTGTGTCTCCGAGGAGACGGGTGTTACTTCTTGACCTCGACGTCGTAGTACAGCGGCACCGAGTCCCAGCCGAACTTGACGTTCGACACGTTGTCAGCGGACCAGACACCGGTCACGTTGGCGTACCAGAGCGGGATCTCCGGCAGGTCCTGGAACAGCAGCTCCTGGGCCTGGTCGAAGTACTTGTTGCCCTCCTCGACGGAGGACGCCGAGCGGCCCTTGGCGAGCAGCGCGTTGTACTCCGGCGAGTCGTAGCGCGCGTAGTTGCTCGACGAGCCCTTGCCCATGGTCGGGCCGAGGAAGTTGTACAGCGACGGGTAGTCGGCCTGCCAACCGGTGCGGCTACCGCCCGTGAGCTTGTCGTTCTTCTGCGCGTCCAGGGCTTCCTGGAACGTCGGGATCGCCTTGCCCTCGGCCTTGATGCCGAGCGTGCTCGCGATGGAGTTCGTGACCGCGGTCACCCATGCCTCGTGGCCACCGTCGGCGTTGTAGGCGATGGTCAGGGTCTCGTCGTACGGCGAGATCTTGTTGGCCTGGTCCCAGAGGTCCTTCGCCTTCGACTTGTCGTAGTCGAGGACGTCCGAGCCCTTGAGGTCGTCCGACCAGCCGGCGATGACCGGGGACGTGAAGTCCTTGGCCGGGGTGCGCGTGCCGTCGAAGATCTTGTCGGTGATCTGCTTGCGGTTGATCGCCATCGAGATCGCCTCGCGACGCAGCTTGCCCTCTTCACCCTTCCAGTGGTCGAGGTAGTAGGGCAGGTAGAAGCCCTGGAAGATCGCTGCGGCCTGGTTGACGTTCGAGTCGGGGAAGTCCGACTTGTAGGTCTTGAAGGCGGCGTCCGGGATCGCGTCCAGGATGTCGAGGTTGCCACCCTGGACGTCCGCGTAGGCGGTGTCCTGCGTGGTGTAGAACGTGATCGTCAGACCACCGTTCTTCGGCTTGCGCTTGCCCTCGTAGTCCTTGTTGGTGACGAGCTTGATGGACTGGTTGTGCGTCCACGCCTTGTCGTTCGCCAGCTTGTAGGGACCGTTGCCGATCGGGTTCTCGCCGAAGGCCTTGGTGTCCTTGTAGAACTCCGACGGCAGCGGCATGAAGGCCGAGTAGCCGAGCGACAGCGGGAAGTCCGACTGCGGGGAGTTCAGCGTCACCGTGAACTCGGAGTCGCTCTTGACCTTGAGGCCGGTGAGCTCCGAGTCCTTCTCGGCGTCGTAGCCCTGGATGTTCTCGAAGAAGTAGTTCGCGCCCTGCGCGTTCGAGAACTGGGAAGCCCAGTTCCACGCCTTCGTGAAGGACTCCGCCGTGACCTTCTCGCCGTTGGTGAAGGTGTAGTTGGTGTTGAGCTTGATGTCGTAGGTCTTGGAGTCATCGGTGGTGATGCTCTTCGCGACCTCGTTGACCGGCTTGCCCTTGGCGTCGTACGAGACGAGGCCCTCGAAGATCGACGTGATGATCTTGCCGCCACCGGTCTCGGTGGAGTTCGAGGGGATGAGCGGGTTCTGGGGTTCGCTGCCGTTGGTGGTGACGATCCCGGACGCGTTCGTCGAGCCCGAGTCACCGCCGTTGCTGCTGCTGCTGTTGGTCGAGCAGCCGGTCAGGGCGAGTGCTGTGGCCCCGAGCACGGCGAGGGCTGAGAGCCCAGCGCGCTTCTTGATCAAGGTTCCTCCTGGTGCATGGGACGCGCCAGGCACAGAGGTGCTACCGGGCGCGCTTGTCCTTGCACTGTAGGCAGTGGCGCGACCGCCGACCAAACCCTGCGGCCATCGGTTACAAACCGGAAACCAAGTTGCACGATCCTTGCGGCAGGATGCAAGTTCCGTGCGCTCTACGGCTCGTAGAGCGGATTCGTTGCTTCTGCAACGAACTTGTTGCACTGCTCGACAGCCTTGTGCAAGCAGCCGGCCACCTCGATGTGGTGGAGCGCTCCGACCCTCGAGGCCCCCCTGGGACCGTCCGGGACCACCTTCGGACCCTGTGTGCGGCCAGCCGCGCTGGTCTGCCACCGACAGCGCCACCGACAGCGCCACCGACGCAGCGAGCCCCGCCCGGCAGGACCGGACGGGGCTCACGTTACCCCCTTCCG
This sequence comes from Curtobacterium sp. UCD-KPL2560, assembly GCF_001705035.1. Taxonomy (GTDB): domain Bacteria; phylum Actinomycetota; class Actinomycetes; order Actinomycetales; family Microbacteriaceae; genus Curtobacterium. The sequence goes on from NZ_MCIG01000003.1 coordinate 77,373, forward strand.
GGGGTGTGTGACGCGATCAGGCGAAGGCCTCGATCGGCGGGCAGGCGCACACGAGGTTGCGGTCGCCGTACGCCTGGTCGATCCGGCGCACCGGCGGCCAGTACTTCCGGGCGACGATCCCGGGCGTCGGGTAGACGGCCTGCTCGCGCGTGTAGGGGTGCGTCCACTCCCCCGTGATCGCCGACGCCGCGGTGTGCGGCGCGTTGACCAGCGGGTTGTCGTCGGCCGGCCACTCGCCCCGCTCGACCGCTGCGGCCTCGGCACGGATCGCGAGCATGGCGTCGACGAAGCGGTCGAGCTCGGCGAGGTCCTCGCTCTCGGTCGGTTCGACCATGAGCGTGCCCGCGACGGGGAAGGACATCGTCGGCGCGTGGAAGCCGTGGTCGACGAGGCGCTTCGCGACGTCGTCGACCGTGATGCCCGTGGTGTCCCGCAGGGGCCGGAGGTCGAGGATGCACTCGTGCGCGACGAGCCCCGAGTCGCCGGTGTACAGGACGGGGAAGGCGTCGCGCAGCCGCGCCGCGACGTAGTTCGCCCCGAGCACCGCTGCCTCGGTCGCCCGGGTGAGGCCCTCGAGCCCCATCATCCGCACGTACGTCCACGTGATCGGCAGGATGCTCGGGCTGCCGTACGGTGCCGCGCTGACCGGGCCACCCGCGTGCGCGAGCCGACCCTCGACCGTGACGTCGGCGGAGGAGGAGCCCGGCCGACGGTCCGCCTGCTGGGCCATCGGGTGCGCGGGGAGGAACGGCGCGAGGTGCGCCTTCGCCGCGACCGGACCGACACCCGGACCGCCACCGCCGTGCGGGATGCAGAAGGTCTTGTGCAGGTTGAGGTGCGACACGTCGCCGCCGAAGTCCCCGAAGCGGGCGTGCCCGAGGAGCGCGTTGAGGTTCGCGCCGTCGACGTAGACCTGGCCGCCGGCGTCGTGCACGGCGTCGCAGATGTCGCGGATGTCGTGCTCGTACACCCCGTGCGTGGACGGGTACGTGACCATGAGCGCGGCGAGCTGGGCGCCGTGCTGCGCGGTCTTCGCGCGGAGGTCGTCGAGGTCGACGTTGCCGTTCTCGTCGCACGCGACCACCACGACGCGCATGCCGGCGAGGACCGCCGACGCCGCGTTCGTGCCGTGCGCGCTCGACGGGATCAGGCACACCGTGCGCTCGGTGTCACCGTTCGCCAGGTGGTACCCGCGGATCGCCAGGAGGCCGGCGAGCTCGCCCTGGCTGCCGGCGTTCGGCTGCAGGGACACGGTGTCGTACCCGGTGACCTCGGCGAGCCAGGTCTCCAGGTCGCCGATCATGTCGAGGTACCCCGTGACGTCGTCGGCGGGCGCGAACGGGTGCACGTTCGCGAACTCCGGCCAGGTCACGGCCGCCATCTCGGTCGCCGCGTTGAGCTTCATCGTGCAGCTGCCGAGCGGGATCATGCCGCGGTCGAGCGCGTAGTCCTTGTCCGACAGGTGCTTCAGGTACCGCATCATGCGGGTCTCGCTGCGGTGCGCGCTGAACACGGGGTGCGTCAGGTAGTCGCTGCTGCGCAGCAGGCCGGACGGGAGGCCCGTGGTCGCGTCGCGCACGGCGCGCTCGGTCGCCGGGACGGTCGCGTCCACGGCCCCGAACACGTGGGCGAGCGCGCTCACGTCGTCCGGCGTGGTGGTCTCGTCGACCGACACCTGGAACGTGTCGGCGTCGACCTGGTGCAGCAGGTAGCCGGCGTCGCGGGCGGCGTCGACGAGCGCGCCCGCACGGCCCTCGGCGCGGAGCACCAGCGTGTCGAAGAACGCGTCGTGCTCGACGGCGAGTCCGGCGTCGCGTGCCGCCCCGGCGAGGGCGCCCGTCGTCCGGGCGACGCGGTCCGCGATGAACCGCAGCCCCTCGGGGCCGTGGTAGACCGCGTACATCGAGGCCATCACGGCGAGCAGGACCTGCGCGGTGCAGATGTTGCTCGTCGCCTTCTCGCGGCGGATGTGCTGCTCGCGGGTCTGGAGGCTCAGGCGGTAGGCCATCTGTCCGTCGGCGTCGAACGAGACACCGACCAGGCGACCGGGCAGCTGGCGCTCGAGACCGGCACGGACGGCGAGGTACCCGGCGTGCGGGCCGCCGAAACCGAGCGGGACGCCGAAGCGCTGGCTCGTGCCGACGGCGACGTCGGCGCCGAGGTCGCCGGGGCTGGCGAGCAGCGTCATCGCGAGCAGGTCGGCCGCGACGACGGCGATCCCGCCGCCCGCGTGGACGCGCTCGATGGTGGCGCTCGGGTCGACGACACGGCCCGAGGCGCCCGGGTACTGCAGGACGACACCGAACGCGCCGTCGAGCTGCTCGTCGGACGGACCGGACACCGCGTCGAACCCGCGGAGCTCGATGCCGACGGCGTCGGCGCGGTGGTCGAGGAGCGCGCGGGTCTGCGGCAGGAGGTCGGCGTCCACGAGGAACGCGTCGCCCGTCACCTTGGACGCACGACGGGCCAGGAGCATGCCCTCGACGACGGCCGTGCCCTCGTCGAGCATCGACGCGCCGGCGGTCGCCATGCCCGTGAGGTCGGAGACCATCGTCTGGAAGTTGATGAGCGCCTCGAGCCGGCCCTGCGAGATCTCGGGCTGGTACGGCGTGTAGGCCGTGTACCAGCTCGGGTTCTCGAGCACGTTGCGCTGGATCACCGCGGGCGTGTGGGTGCCGTGGTAGCCGAGACCGATCATCGCGCGGCGGACGGTGTTGCGGGATGCCTTGGCGCGCAGCTCGGCGAGCGCCTCGGTCTCGCCGACGGCGGCCGGGATCGAGGAGCGCTCGACCGGGGCGGCGTGGATCGACTCCGGGATCGCCGCGCGGACGAGGGCGTCGAGCGACGGCTGCCCGACGACCTCGAGCATGGTGCGCTGGTCGGCCGGCGTGGTGCCGATGTGCCGGTCGGCGAAGGTGGTCTGCAGGTTCTCGTCCCGCGTGACCGTGGGCTGCTGGTTCGCGTCGAGGGTCGTCATGCGATGGACGCCCGGTACGCGTCGTGGTCCATGAGGTCCTCGGGGAACGAGGTGCCGTCCACCTTGAGCTTGACGAGCCAGCCGGTGCCGAACGGGTCCTGGTTGACGGTGTCGGGTGCGTCGACCACGGCGTCGTTGATCGCGACGACCTGGCCCTCGATCGGCGCGAACAGCTCGCCGACGCTCTTGGTCGACTCGATCTCGCCGATCTGCTGGCCGGCGGTCGTCGTGGTGCCGACGGCGGGGAGCTCGACGTAGACGACGTCGCCGAGCTGCTCGGCGGCGTGGTCGGTGATGCCGACGGTGACGGTGTCGCCCTCGACGAGGAGCCACTCGTGGTCGGCGGTGTACTGGAGTGCGGTCTGGTCGGTCACGGGGCTCAGCCTCTCGGGGTGCGGCGGTAGAAGGGGAACGGGACGACGGTGCTGGGGACGGCGGTGCCGCGGACGTCGATGTGGAGGACTCGTCCCCCGTCGGCGTCCGAGACCGCGGCGAGCGCCGCCGGGTCGACGAAGGCCATCGCGACGGGGTGCCCGAGCGTCGGCGACAGCGCCCCGCTCGTCACGGTGCCGACCACGGCACCGTCGAGCTGGACGTCGTAACCGGCCCGGGGTGCGCGCCGGCCCTCGGTGACGAGGCCGACGAGCACGCGGGCGTCGTCGGCCGGCACGACACCGGCATCGCCGACGAACGATCCCTCGGTCGCGACCACCCGGCCGAGCCCGGCCTGCGCCGGACGGACCTCGGTGCTCAGTTCGTGCCCGTAGAGGGGCATGCCGGCCTCGAGCCGCAGGGTGTCGCGCGCGGCGAGACCGGCCGGGACGACACCGCGGTCGGCGCCGGTCTCGAGCAGCGCGTCCCACAGCGCGACCGCGACGTCCGGGGCGACGTAGAGCTCGAAGCCGTCCTCGCCGGTGTAGCCGGTGCGGGCGACGAGCACCTCGCTGCCGTCGAACGTGGCGTGCAGCACGCGGTAGTAGCGGAGCTCGTCGAGCGGGGTCTCGGGCTGCAGGCGGTCGGCCACGACCAGGGCGTCGAGCGTGCCCGCGGCGGCGGGGCCCTGGATCGCGACGAGCGCGGTGGTGTCCGAGTCGTCCGACACCACGACGTCGAAGCCGGCGGCGCGTTCGGTCAGCGCGGCGACGGCGACCTCGCGGTTGGCAGCGTTCGCCACGACCAGGAAGACGTCCTCGTCGGTGCGGTAGACGACGAGGTCGTCGAGGATGCCGCCGTCCTCGGCGAGCAGGAGCGAGTACTTCGCCCGACCGACCGGCATCGCGCCGAAGGTCCCGGCGAGCGCGTGGTCGAGGAACGGGACGGCGTCGGAACCGGTCACGCCGACCTCGGCCATGTGCGACAGGTCGAAGACACCGGCCGCGGTGCGCACGGCGTGGTGCTCGGCGAGGTCGGACGAGTACCGCACGGGCATCCGGTACCCGGCGAAGTCGGTGAAGCTTGCGCCCGCTGCTTCGTGCGCGGGTTCGAGGGGGGACGAACGCATGACGGAGTTCTCCTGGCATCGGCAGGTCCCGACGGCCGTCGTCGGGCGGAACTCCCCCTCTGTCATGGGCCTGAGAGTTTCACCGCGGCCCGTGAGGTCCGGCGGCTTTCACCGTGGGCGAGACACGGGCCGGTCCCGGTGGGGGACCCGTGGCTGCTTTTCAGAGTGGCCTGTCCGCTGCGGTCTGGGACCTGAGAGATTGACGGGGAGGTTGCTCCTTCGGTGCCGGGCGCGTGCGCTCGACTCTCCCGCGGCGGGTGATCGGCCGGTGTTCAGTTGTCCGGGACGAGCATAGCGATGCCGCGTTTCCGGCATGTGACGGATCCGGGCTGCGGAGGACGTTCGACGACTCGTAGAATGCGGGGATGGCAGGACAGCGATCGCGCCCCCGCGGGCAGCTCGAACAGGCGGTGCTCGAGACGCTGTGGTCGGCGGACACGGGGATGACCGCGCGACAGGTGCTGGACGCGTTCCCCGAGCCGCGGCCGGCACTGACGACCGTCCTCACCGTGCTCGACCGGCTCGGCCGCAAGGGCCAGGTGGACCGGCAGGAGCACGACGACGCACCCCTGACCTTCCGCGCCGTGCACACCCGTGAGCAGCAGACCGCGTCGCTCATGTCGAACGCGCTCGCCGCCGCCTCCGACCGCGAGGCCGCCCTGCTCCAGTTCACCGGCTCGCTCGCCTCGGACGACCTCGACGTCCTCCGCCGGGCCCTCGACGCGCGAGCGCGTTCCTGACCGGGCACCGCCAGTGGTCGTCGCCGGGGTCGCGCTCGTCGTGTCCGCTCTCGTCGTCGTGGTGGTCGCCCCCCGGGTGCTGACCCGTTCGGCGTGGACGATCAGCCACCCGCGCACCGCACTGGTGTCGTGGTCGCTCGCGGTCGTGCTCGGGGTCGTCGGCTTCGTGCTCGGCATCGCGTTCGTGGTGCTCGCCGACCGACCGCTCACCGACCCGTTCCGGCTGGACGACTCCCCCACGCACGGCCTGAACATCGGCGTCGCGCTCCTCGCCGTGCTCGCCTTCGTCGTCGCGGTGCGGGTCCGGCCGGGCGCCGACCAGGTCGCCGTGCGCGAGGCGATGCGGGCCGGGGCAGCACCGCACCGTGAGATCGACGGCACCCCCGTCGCCGTCGTCGAGGCGGACCACGCACTGGCCTGTGCCGTCCCCGGCCGGGAGGGCGGGGTGCTCGTCAGCACCGGGCTCGCGGACCTGCTGCGGACCGACGAACTGGAGGCCGTGGTCGCCCACGAACGCGCGCACCTGACCCAGCGCCACGCGGTCGCGGTCGCGGTCGCCGAGTCGATCGAACGTGCGGTCCCGTGGGTGCCCGGCGCGCGCGCCATGGCGCGCTCGACGCGCGTCCTCGTCGAGTTCGCGGCGGACGACGCGGCCGCACGCCGCGTCGGGCGGGACGCGCTGCGTCGGGCGGTGCTCGTGGCGGACGGGACGAGCGCACTCGGGGCGATCCGCGCCTCCAGACTGGAGTAGCGGCCACCGTCGGAGGTGAGGCATAGGGTGAACGCACCGTGAAGCCACTGACCGAAGCAGACATCCGTTCGTCGTTCGTGAACGCCACCCCGGAGGAACTCGAGCAGCTGCCGATCCCCGGCCTGCACGAGATGCTCTGGGACGAACGCGAGTTCCTCGGCTGGCGCGACCCGCAGGCCGCCCGCCGCGGCTACATCGTGTCGTGGGTCGACGACCGTCCCGTCGGGATCGTCGTGCGCTCCGCCGGTGGGTCGCTCCGCCCGGGGATCGCCGCGATGTGCTCCTTCTGCCACTCCCCGCAGCCCGCGACACAGGTCCGCCTGTTCTCGGCGGCACGCGCGGGCGAGTCCGGACGCAACGGCAACACGATCGGCTCGTACATCTGCGAGGACCTCGGGTGCTCGATGCTCATCCGCACCGCCCCGCCGCACCTGAACCCGCCGGCGACCATCGCGATGCGTGGCGAAGCGCTGCTGCGCCGGGTGCAGAACTTCACCGCGGACGTGTCGAAGACCGCGTGAGCCGGTTCGCGACCGCTCGTTGGGCCGTCGTCGAGGAGCTCGGCGACGGACGGTGGCGACTGTCGGTTCGGGACGAGGCGGACGACGAACTCGGCGCGTTCGGGCTCGGGGTCGAGGGGGCGTGGGACCCGGACGTCGAACCGCACGTGGGGTTCGTGCTCGTGCAGCTCGGGGTGACGCTCCGTGGGGCACGGCCGTGGCACGAGGACGAGCTCGGGGACCAGCGGGCGGCGGTGCTGCCGCTCGGTTGAGTGGCAGCGCGGTCGGTCGTCGGGACGGGGCTCGGTCGCATCGTCAGGGCTCCGTCGCATCGTCGAGGCTCGCTGCCGGGCCGGGGCTCGATGCCGGGCCGGGGATCGCTGCCGGCCTGCGCCGTCAGCGCTCGGTCGCGGCGATGAAGTTCCGCAGGATCTCGCGGTCGTCGTCGGCACGCACCGCCCAGTGCAGCTCGCTCCGGTGGTCGCCGTCCAGCGGCAGCAGCACGACCGTGTCCGGGGCCGCGAGCGTCGCGCTCTCCGGTGCCACCGTCACCCCGAGCCCCACCCCGACCAGGTGCAGCACGGTGGCCCAGGTCGTGGCCTCCTGGACCACCTGGGGGCGGCGTCCGTCCACGACGACGGGAGCCAGGTTGCGCTCCGTCGCCACCGCACCGGCGATGGGCGGGAAGAACACGAACGGCTCGTCGACGAGCTCGGTCCCGGCGATGCTCGCCCGGCCGGCGAGCCGGTGCCCACGCGGGACCGCCGCGACGAACCGCTCGGTGCGGAACGGCAGGAGCCGCACGGCCGGGTCCGGGTCGGGGTCGCGCACGACGGCCAGGTCGAGCTCGCCGCGGACGATCCGGGCGAGGAGCGTCGACGAGTAGCCCTCGGTGAGCTCCACCCGCACCAGGGGGAAGCGCTGCCGGAACACCTGGACGCGTTCGACCGGTCCGAGGGGCAGCGCCGAGACGACGAACCCGACGTCGAGCCGACCGACCTCGCCACGGCCGACCCGGACGACCTCGTCGAGGTCCCGTTCCGCCTGCTCGAGCAGTGAGCGCGCACGACCCTGCAGCACCCGCCCGGCGGGGGTGAGCGCGACGCTGCGCGACGTCCGGACGAACAGGTCGACGCCGAGGTCGCGCTCGGTGCGGCGGATCTGCTGCGACAACGCCGGTTGTGCGATGCGGAGCCGTTCGGCGGCCCGACTGAAGTGCAGTTCGTCGGCCACCGCGAGGAACGCCCGGAGCTGGCGCAGGTCCACATCCATGCACGCAGCGTACTGATCCACCGTGATCGGTATTGGACGTGCATGCATCGATCGTCCGAGGATGGACGCATGCCCGACACCGCTGCTGCCGCTGGCGCACCCGCACCCGCACCCGCTTCCGACCCGGCCTCGGCCCTGGCCATCGTCGAACTCGCGACGCCCGCCGATGCCGATGCGTTCCGCACCCTCAACGAGGCCTGGATCGAGCGGTACTTCACGCTCGAGGACGAGGACCGCGCGATCCTGGGCGACCCGGCCGGCCGCATCGTCGAGCCCGGGGGCGCCGTGTTCGTCGCCCGTCTGGACGACGAGGTGATCGGGTGCATCGGCCTGATGCCGGTCGGCGACCGGGTCTTCGAGCTCGTGAAGATGGCGGTCTCCCCCGCGCACCAAGGGCACGGCACCGGCCGGAAGCTCATCGCGGTCGCGCTCGACCGGGCACGGGAGCTCGGTGCTCGACGCGTCGTCCTGGAGAGCAACAGCCAGCTCGCGAGCGCCGTGCACCTGTACGAGGCGTTCGGGTTCCGGCACCTCGGGCACGACGAGGTGGCACCGAGCCCGTACGTCCGGGCGGACGTGCACATGGTGCTCGACCTGGCGTGACCGGACCGGCGGTAGCGTCGGGCGCGATGGACATCCGCTCGCGTCAGGACGCCGACCTCGTGCCCCTCGTCGAGGTGCTCCGGCGGACACACGAGGGCGGGTACCCGGCGCACTGGCCCATCGACCCCGAGCGATGGCTGTCGCCGCCCGGGTTCCTCGCGGCGTGGACGGCGCTGGTCGGCGACGTCCCGGTCGGCCACGTGGGGCTCGCTGCTCCCGATCCGGACGCACCGCCGCTGGTCACCCGCCTGCTCGTCCACCCGGACCACCGCGGACGCGGGGTCGCCGACGCCCTGATGGCGACGGTCGAGGCGACGGCCGGTGTCCTCGCCGGGCCGGCCCGCGGCCTGCAGGTCCTCCGGCTCGACGTCACCGAGGAGACGCCCGGAGCGTGGCGGCTGTACGAGCGGCGTGGGTGGCAGCTGACCGGACGCCGACCCGCCGACTGGCGGAAGCCGGACGGGTCCGTCCCGGTGGTGCGCTGGTACGAGAAGCGTCTGGGGTGAGCCGGTACGCTCGCGGCATGGCGACGTACCAGGTGCAGGCCGTCCGAGAGCGCGGCGCGTGGCAGGTGTTCATCGAGGGGACCCTCGTCACCGAGGTGGTGCGGTGGCCGTCCGTCGCCTTCGTCGCCCGCGAGTTCCTCGCGATGGACCGTGACGACGACCTGCGGATCCAGGTGGTCGGTCGCAACCAGTACGTCGACGCCTGACCCCGTCCCCGTTCCCTCAGCCGGCCGTGCGCGTCCGGGAGTAGGCGCTGCCGTCGGCGTCGCGCACGACGAGGCCGAAGTCGACCAGGTACCGCCGGAGCGTCACGGGATCCTCGTGGAACCGCCGGAGTCGCTCGGTGACGGCGCGTTCGTCGAGGACCTCCTCCGGGGTGAGCGCCTGCTCCACGACCCACTGCAGCACGGCTCGACGGTCCGCGGGCGATGCCGGGTACTGCGCGATCCGGCCGTCCTCGAGGAAGCGCTCGACGCCCTGCGGTCGCGCTGACGATCCGGCCGCCAGCGCGGCGGCGAACACCTCCGGTCCCGCGACGTACCCGCCGTCGTCGGTGACGGTCACGAGTCCCACGCGCTGCAGCGCCCGCAGTGCACGTCGGGTCCGGGCCGGGAGCTGACCGCCCTCCCCGTCCCCCGCAGGCGACGACACCGCGCCGAGGGCGACCTGGGCGTACACCCGCCGACGGTCGTCGTCCGCCAGCACGGCGAAGACGGGTCGCCAGTCACGTCCGGTGTGTCCGGTCACGTCGGTCCCCTCCTGTCGGTCCTCCGCACGTGCAGCTCGGCGCGACGGATCCGATCGCCCCGGGGTGCTCTGCTGACGCCAAGGCTCCCACGCCGCTGCCACGCCGTCCGCACGCCGCGTCGCAGCGCGGGATCCCGGCCCGTCGGCCACGGCCACGGCCACGGCCACGGCCGCTGGTCACGCCACGTGCCAGACCAGCCCCTCCTGCGCCCCCGACGGGTACGCCGCCGCGATCCGGTGCACGGCCTCGCGCAGCGTCTCCGGCGAGCAGGCGAGGTTGAGCCGGGCGAACCCCCGCCCCTGCGCGCCGAACCCGAGCCCCGAGTTCAGCGCCACGTAGGCGTTCTCGCGCAGCGGCACGGCCGGGTCGTCGCCGAGCCCGATCCCCCGGAAGTCGAGCCACGCCAGGTAGCCGGCGCGCGGACGGGTGTAGACGACGCCGGGCAGGTGCTCGGCGAGCAGGGTACCGAGCAGCCGTTCGTTCGCGACGATCCGCCCGACCACCTCGTCGAGCCAGTCCGTCGCCAGGCTGAACGCCGCGAGGTTCGCGTGCAGCCCGAGGATGCTCGTGCGGCAGGCGACCTCCTCCCACAGCGTCTCGAGCAGGGCGGCGGTGCGGTCGTCTCCGGCGACGATGACCGAGCACTTCACGCCGGCGAGATTCCACCCCTTGCTCGCGCTCGTCACGCAGACGCTGCGCGCACCGGCGGCCTCGGCCACCATCGCGAACGGGGTGAACCGGACGCCGGGGTGGGTGAGCGGCGCGTGGATCTCGTCGCTGATGACCAGGACGTCGTAGCGCGCGGCGAGGGCGGCGAGCGCCTCGAGGTCGGCGCGGTCGTGCACGAGTCCCATCGGGTTGTGCGGGTTGCAGAGCAGGAACACCCGGACACCGTCGGCGAAGGCCCGCTCGAGGCCGTCGAGGTCGAGTCGGTAGACGCCCCACTGCTCGGCGAGCGGCACCTCCTCGACCTGACACCGTGCCTCCTCGACGAGTTCGAAGAACGGCGGGTACACCGGCGGCGTGATCGCGACGCGGCCGCCGTCGGGCAGCGCGAGCCGCAGCGTCTCCACGATCCCGACGCTGACGTCCGTCGCCAGGTGGACCCGTGCCGGGTCGACCTGCCACCCCCACCGTTCCGCTGCGAACCGCGCGAACGCGGGCGCGAGCGGTCCCGGTCCGTCAAGGTAGCCCAGGTCCGACTGCTGCACCCGCTCGACGAGCGCCTGCCGGATCGCCGGCGCGACGTCGTGGTCCATCTCGGCGACGAACAGCGGCAGCACCTCGGGTGCGTACCGCGTCCACTTGATGCTCGTCCGCACCCCGCGGAGCGTCCCGACCGGGTCCTGCTCGTCGTCCGCCATGCGTCCCAGCATGCATCGGCCGGGAGGCGCGGTGCGACTCCGGCCGTCATCCCGCGTCGCACAGGTGGTCGCGTCTGCACCCATCGGCCCTGTGGACGCGGGACGGTCGTCCACAACCCGCCCGGGACCGCTCCGCAGGGCCGTGCGTCGGCCTACTCTCGGCTGCATGACCACGAGCACCGCCGACAAGGCCACCACCCTCCAGCAGCTGCACGAGGCCCCCGAGATCCTGCGCGTCGTGAACGTGTGGGACGCGATCAGCGCCAAGGTCGTGAGCGACCTGCCGCACACGAAGGCGATCGCGACCGCCGGGCACTCGATCGCAGCGTCGCACGGCTACGAGGACGGCGGCATGCCCCTCGACGTCGCCCTGGCCGGAGCGGCGACGGTCGTCGCGGCGACCGACCTGCCCGTCACCGCCGACCTCGACGACGGCTACGAGGACCCGGCTGAGACGATCCGGCGCGCCATCGCAGCGGGCGTCGTCGGTGCGAACGTCGAGGACCGTCTCCGTCCCTTCGACGAGGCCGTCGCCCGGGTCGCGGCGATCACCGCGGCTGCCGAGGCCGAGGGCATCGCGTTCCAGCTCAACGCCCGCACCGACGCCATCGCGCGCGGCGGCGACCGGCCGATCGACGAGAGCATCGAGGACGCCATCGCCCGCGGCAAGGCGTTCCTCGACAACGGTGCAGCCCTCGTGTTCGTCCCGGGTGCGATCCAGCGCGACGTCGTCGAACGACTCGTCGACGGGCTCGGTCGCGGCAAGCTCTCCGTGATCGGCCTGCCGGGCGCCCTGCCCGCCGCCGAGTACGAAGCCCTGGGGGTCGCCCGCATCTCCTACGGGCCGCTCACGCAGCGCGTCGCGCTGCGCGCGCTCCGCGACCTGGCGACCGACCTGTACGGCGACGGCGTCGTGCCGGAGGACACCCCGGTCCTGAACTGAGCCAACGCCGGACGGGAGGCTCGGGGCCCGACCGCACCGCGCCTCCCGTCCGGGCCCTGGACGTCGAGCCCGATCTCGTGTACAGTGTCTCGCTGGTGCACTGCAGCGAACCCATCTGACTCGCGCACACCGACCCGTCTCGCAACCGGCCCACCTGGGCCGCATTCCCTCGAGACCACCGCTCGATCCGAACGGACGAGCTGCACGTCGAGACACGACGTGCGCGCCCGCACCCGATGCGTCGCGCCGGACTGGGACGTCCGCGCCGACACCGGGCAGAACGGGCGCCGAACGACCAGGAAGTACCGCACCATGAACACCATCACCACGAACACCCGCATCACCATCACAGGGACCGCACTCGCGGCCCCCGTCGTCTCACCCGACCGCATCGCCGAGTTCCCGGTGCGTGACGACCGCTCGCAGCGCGAGTACCTCGTCCGCATCCCCGCCGACGACCTGCGCGCCTTCGTCACCCGTGACGCCCGCGTGGACGTCGACGGCGAGTCCGGCTGGACCGTGCCGGGCCGCTCCTGGCGGGGCGAGGCGAGCAGGACCATCCTGCTCGCCGGGTCCGTCCGCCGGGGCGAGCTCGCCCTCGCAGCTTGATCGGCTGATCGGCTGATCGGTCGGTCGACTGATCAGAGGACCGACACCACGACGAACGCCGTCGGCACTGAGCCGGCGGCGTTCGTCGTTCCCGGTCGCACCCCGCGGATCACGACCGCGGCGAGGTCACACGGCCGGCGGGTCGTCCGCTCCGCGGAAGTGCTGCCGTTCATCGGCGTTCACCGGTCGTTCCGGGCCCGCTCGGCGCGCAGCGTCCCGGAGCCGTCGGATGAACGCCGGATCCTCGGGTTCGAGTTCGTCGTCCGGCGCCACCGTGACCGTCAGCTCGCTCGACGGACCGACCAGCAGCAGCGTCCGCGTCACGGTCCCGTCGTCACCGACCGACGGCACCGAGATCGCGTCGGTGCGGCCGTTCGCGCCCAGTGCCGCCGCGTAGTCGACCACGGCGTCGGCGATCAGGTCCCCCGTCAGGATCAGGGTGGCGTCGTAGTGGATGTACTTCACGTGCCCTCCCGCAGTTCGTGCCACTGACGGTAGGTGCCGGGCGCCGAGTCGCCGTCCGGGCTCTGCGTTCTGCGGCCAGCCGGCCGCACGACGGACGGTCAGTACTCGCCCTTGATGACGAAGTAGGACCCGCGGATCGTGCCGGCGAGCTTCGACCGCTGCCGCGCGAACTTGAAGGCGCCGAGCTCGTCGGGCACCTCCATCCCGTCGGACAGCTTGAAGCCCACCGCGCGCTTGCCGCCCGATTCGATGGCCCACAGCACGTTGACGGACAACCCGGACTCGTGGAACACGTACGTCCAGCGCACCCCGTCGACCTCGAACTGGGTCGCCTCGAGCACAGGGGACGCGACGACGATGCCCCGCTCCTCGCGCAGGATCGTCGCGACGTACTCGACGAGCTCCGGGACCTCGGCTGCGGGCTGCGTGGTGAACGTGAGGTCGTACTTGTTCCGGAAGTACCGGGCCTCGTTCGCGCGGAGCCCGGCGAGCGCATCCGCGACCGGGGAGGACTCGAGACCCTCGGTGGAGACGGTGACGAAGTCGACGACGTGCGGCATGGGTGGCTCCTGTCGGAACGGCGGGTACCGGCGATGTCGTGACGCCGGCGCCTCTGGTGCGCCACACCGTACCGGATCAGCGGTTCGTCGTCAGCCCTCCGTCACCCGCACTGCCGACCGAGTGGACCGGTGCGTCGAACGGGCCTCAGACCTGCGGCGGGTCGGTCCGCAGGCGGCGGGCCTCGGGCTCGTCCGAGTGTGACGACGCGGCGTCGGCGAAGCGGCCGCCACCGACCGCGGTCGTCCGGCGGGCGAGCTCGTTGACGAGGTCCTCGTCCTCCGGCTCCAGCTCGTCGTCGGGAGCGTCCTCGACCATGATCTGCGATGCGGGCCCGAGGAGCATCTCCGCGGTCACGCCGTAGCCTTCGGCATCCGCGGTCGGGACCTCGACGATGTCCGTCGTCCCGTTCTCCCCCAGCGCCGCCGCGTAGGCGAGCACCGCCTCGGCGATCGCCGTTCCGGTCATCACACGGTTCTCGCCGTACACCACGTACTTCATGGGAACCACTCAACGCCCGCGCTCACCGTCTCCCTCAGGTTCGAGCCGCCAAAGGGTACGGACTGCGCGTATCGGCGGTTCCCAGTACTGGGGGTGTCCGCCCGGACCCGCACCGAGTGGACTGGACCCATGCAACCGCTCGCGACCGTCGACACGTCCTCCCTGCTCCGGGTCGAGGTGGTCGCCGCGATGATCCGTGTCCTCCGGGTCCGCGCGCTCCACGAGGTCACCTACGAGCACGTCGCCACCGAGTCGGGCCAGCCGCTCGACGTGGTCCACGACGTCTTCCCCACCTGGGACGGGCTCCTCCTCGCCACCATCGACCAGTGGAACGCCGAACGTTCCAACGGCCTGATGCCGGTGGCCGAACGCAGCGGCGCCGTCGTCTTCCTGCGCGCGATCGTCAGTGCGAACGTCGCCGACCCGTCGCTCATGCGCTTCCTGACCTCGACGCTCAACATCGCCGCGACACCGCACCACCCGCTCGCGCCGATGCTGCACGTGCGGTGGCGTCGGTTCCACGCCTTCGTGCAGCACGCCCTCGAGCACGACGTCGAGATCGGCCGCGAGCCGGGGACGATGGAGCCCGCACGCGGCGCCGAACAGCTGCTCGCGACGTACGACGGACTGCAGCTGCAGTCGATGGTGCGGCCGGAGATGGACCTGCTCGAGTCGTTCGACCGTGCGGTCACCCGGCTCCGCGAGGGGTGGACGCGGTCGTACGTGCCGCCGGTGTGGGACCTCGCCGAGGCCGACGCAGTCTGACTTCCGGTCAGCGGCCCGAGCCGCGTCCGATCGCGGCGGCCGGCGGGCAAGCCGACACCGATCGTCGCCGTCGCTCGACGCCGCCCGGTCCGGCGATGTCGACTGCGACGATCAGTTGTTGAAGCGGAACTCCACCACGTCGCCGTCCTGCATGACGTAGTCCTTGCCCTCGATGCGCGCCTTGCCCGCGGCACGCGCCTCGGCGATCGAGCCGGTCGCCATCAGGTCGTCGAACGAGATGACCTCGGCCTTGATGAAGCCCTTCTCGAAGTCGGTGTGGATGACGCCCGCGGCCTGCGGAGCCTTCCAGCCCTTGCCGATCGTCCACGCACGCGCTTCCTTCGGCCCGGCCGTCAGGTAGGTCTGCAGCCCGAGGGTGTCGAAGCCGATGCGCGCGAGCTGGTCGAGGCCGGACTCGGTCTGGCCGGTCGACTCGAGCAGCTCGGCGGCGTCGGCGGGGTCGAGGTCGATGAGCTCGGACTCGACCTGCGCGTCGAGGAACACGGCCTGGGCCGGAGCCACGAGGGCCGCGAGCTCGGCCTTGCGTGACGCGTCGGTGAGGATCGCCTCGTCGACGTTGAAGACGAAGATGAACGGCTTGGCCGACAGCAGCCCGAGCTCGGCGATCGGCGACAGGTCGATCGAGGTCGCGGACAGCAGGGTGCCCTGCTCGAGCGCGGCCCGTGCCTCGCGAGCGGTCTCGAGCACGACGGGCTCGGCCTGCTTGAGCTTGAGCATCTTCTCGTAGCGCGGGAGCGCCTTGTCGATGGTCTCCATGTCGGCGAGGATCAGCTCGGTGTTGATGACCTCGAGGTCGTCCTTCGGGGAGACCTTGTTCGCGACGTGCACGACGTCGTCGTCGGTGAACCCGCGGACGACCTGGGCGATGGCGTCGGCCTCACGGATGTTCGCGAGGAACTTGTTGCCGAGTCCCTCCCCCTCGCTCGCACCCTTGACGATGCCGGCGATGTCGACGAACGACACCGGAGCGGGCACGGTCTTCTCGGACCCGAAGAGCGTCGCGAGCTGGTCGAGCCGCGGGTCGGGCAGGTTCACCACGCCGACGTTCGGTTCGATCGTTGCGAACGGGTAGTTCGCGGCGAGGACCTGGTTCTTGGTGAGGGCGTTGAACAGGGTCGACTTGCCGACGTTCGGGAGACCGACGATTCCGATGGTGAGAGCCACGGGACGACAGCCTACCGGCGGCGGCCCGCCGGGGCCGACCCGCGCCTCCCGTCCGACGCCGTCAGCGCGACAGCGCTGCGGTCCGCCGCTCCACCAGTCCCAGGACGTCGGCCTGGAGGCGCTGCGAACGTCGCCAGTCGCCGGTCACCTCGAGCGCGTGGTCGGCTCCCTCGACGGTGTGCAGTTCAGCACGCGTCGTCCCGACCGCGTGCGGCGTCCACAGCGCGTCGGCGGAGCCGCCGACGGCGATCGAGCCCGCTCCGGCCGCGGCGAGCGCCGCTGCCACCGCCGGGTCGGTGAGCACCGGCGTGAGCCACACGCCGTCGACCGCGTGCCGGACGGCCCACGGCAGCGCGAACGAGCCGAACGACTTGGCCACGACGAGGTCGGGACGGCGGCCGTCGAGCGCGCGCTCCACCTGACCCTCGACGAACGCGACCGGGTCCACCTTCGCCGCGGCGTCGATCGTCCAGGCCGGCGCGACGACCTCGGCACCGTGCTGCTCGGCGATCGACCGTGTCCACCACAGGAGCGGCGCCTGCTGGCCGT
Source organism: Curtobacterium sp. UCD-KPL2560 (assembly GCF_001705035.1). Classification (GTDB taxonomy): domain Bacteria; phylum Actinomycetota; class Actinomycetes; order Actinomycetales; family Microbacteriaceae; genus Curtobacterium. Next base: position 93,910 of record NZ_MCIG01000003.1, read on the forward strand.
ACCCGGCTCCGGGCAGGACGAGGACGAGGGGGCGTTCGGCGCGCGTGGTCACCTCCGCACGCTACCGGCGCCCAGCCGCAACGCCGAGGTCGCGCGCGGACGATGTCGGGACCCCGTGCGACGATCGGGGCCGTGCCGTTGAACTTCACCGCGATCGACTTCGAGACCGCCAACAGCTCGCCCGCCAGTGCCTGCTCCGTGGGGCTGGTCAAGGTGCGCGGGGGTCGCGTCGTCGACCGAGCGTCCTGGTTCATCCAGCCGCCGGTCGGGCACGACGCCTTCCTCGAGTGGAACACGCGCATCCACGGCATCGTCGCCGAGGACGTCGTGGGCGCGAAGGGCTGGGCCGAGCAGTACCGCGACATCGTGGCCTTCGCCGAGGGCGACGTCCTGGTCGCGCACAACGCCCGGTTCGACATGGGCGTGATCGCGGGCGGCTGCTCGGCGACCGGGACCGAGCTGTCCGAGCACCACTCGCTGTGCTCGCTGGCGGTCGCGCGCAAGACCTACACGCTCGACTCGTACCGGCTCCCGATGGCGGCACGGGCCGCGGGGTACGAGGGCTTCCAGCACCACGACGCCGCCGCCGACGCCGAGGCCTGCGCGGCGATCGTCGTGCACGCCGCGGGGCAGCACGGGTGCGACACGGTCGAGGCGCTCGGTGCGGCCACCCGGGTGCACATCTCGCCGGTCCGACCGCGCGCGGAGCAGCCGACGCCGGCGGGCCAGCCGCGGCCGGCGCGGCAGCCGCGGCTGTCGAACCGGCCGATGATCTTCGCCGACTGATCCGCGGGCGGGGCAGGGCACGCGACCCGCGCGTTGCGGTCCGCTGTCGCGCGTCGACGCCGGACGGGAGGCGCGGTGCCGGCCGGCACCGCGCCTCCCGACCGTCGCTGCGTTCGACGCTGCGTCCGTCAGGGTGACGGTCAGCGCCCGGGGATCGTGATCGTGAAGCGCTCGTCGAAGTACATGTACTTCACGACGAGCTTCCGGACCGACGCCGGGATGTTGCGCAGGGTCGTGGCCTTGCCCTCGGGCGTGCCGACGATGTTCGCGTAGCCGTTGCCCTCCTCGTCGCCGATGAGGAAGCGGGTCTCCGGGGACGTCGCCGTGAGCGTGATGGAGCCGTCCGCCGCCACGTCGGTGACGCGGACGGGCGAGTCAGCTGCCTGCTCGCCCTCACCCTGACCCGCGCCGGGCCCCGGGACCGGGGTGAAGCCCGGGTCGACGTTGCCGTCCGACGGCTGCGCCACCACCGGCTCCGGCGCGGCGCCCGGCCCCGGCGTGAAGCCCGGGTCGACGTTGCCGTCCGACGGCTGCGCCACCACCGGCTCCGGCGCGGCACCCGGCCCCGGCGTGAAGCCCGGGTCGACGTTGCCGTCCGACGGCTCTGCCACCACCGGCTCCGGCGCGGCAGCATCCCCGGTCACCGTCACCGTGACCCACTTGCTCCCGTGCCACGGCCGGAAGGACCGGACGAGCACGCGGTCACCCGCCCGGACACCACGCAGGGACAGCGAGAACCGCCCGTCGGCGTCGGGCGTGACCAGTCCGTAGGCTCCGCCCCGCTCCACACGCGCTTCGACCTCGTTGTCCGGGTTCGTGGTGCCGGAGACGGTCGCGCCGTCGTCGGTCGCGATCGCCTGCAGTTCGGCAGGTGCGGGCTCGGAGATGTAGAGCTTGACGTCGAGCCATCGCTGTTCCGTCCCGTCCTGCACGGTCACCGTCGTCACGGTGTGCATGCCGGGGCTCAGGGTCTCCGACGGCGTGCAGGCAACGGCCTGGCGCGCGGGGACGGCGACCTCGCACAGCGTCTGGTCACCCTCGACGAAGCGGATCGTGGTCGCTGCGGCCGCCCACCCCGAGATGGCGGGTCGCCCGGAGTCGGGCGTGAAGACGTACTGGCGGTCCTGGTAGTCGACCGGCTGCTGCCCGTCGACGGTCGGGATGTAGGCCACCGGGTGCTCGGCGGCGGATGCGACCGACGGGACGAGCGCGCCACCCGCGGCGGTGAGGCCGACAGCGGCGAGCGCGGCGGTCTTCGAGATGCGAGGCATCGAGGTCCTTCCTGTCTGGACGGGTGGAACGCGTCGTTCCGAGGCCCCGCCTGACCCGCACATCCTGAATGTTGCATATCAAAGGCCCCTGCGTGCGATCCCTTCCCGGAGCCAGACCGTGTGTTCAGCCGCCACAGCGCCGGACGGGAGGCGCGGTGTCAGCCGGCACCGCACCTCCCGTCCGTCGCTGCGTCCGTCGCTGCGTCCGTCAGGGTGACGGTCAGCGCCCGGGGATCGTGATCGTGAAGCGCTCGTCGAAGTACATGTACTTCACGACGAGCTTCCGGACCGACGCCGGGATGTTGCGCAGGGTCGTGGCCTTGCCCTCGGGCGTGCCGACGATGTTCGCGTAGCCGTTGCCCTCCTCGTCGCCGATGAGGAAGCGGGTCTCCGGGGACGTCGCCGTGAGCGTGATGGAGCCGTCCGCCGCCACGTCGGTGACGCGGACGGGCGAGTCAGCTGCCTGCTCGCCCTCACCCTGACCCGCGCCGGGCTCCGGGATCGGGGTGAAGCCCGGGTCGACGTTGCCGTCCGACGGCTCCGCCACCACCGGCTCCGGCGCGGCAGCATCCCCGGTCACCGTCACCGTGGCCCAGCCGCTCCAGTTCCAGGGCGTGCCCGCGCGCACGAGGACACGCTCGCCGGCCTTCGTCCGCGGGACCACCACGGAGAAGTGCCCGTCGGCGTCCGCGGTGCCGATCTGCAGCGCGGCGCCGAGCTCGGACCGCGCCTGGACCGTGTTGGCGGGGGCGGTGGTCCCGGTCACGACCGCGTTGCCCTCCGAGGCCTCGGCACGCAGGTCGGTCGGCTTCGCTGCGGCGACGTGCACCGTGATCGTGCCCCAGCGCTGCTCGGTGCCGTCCTGGACCGTGACCGCGGTGATGTCGTGCTGCCCGCGGCCGAGCGCCTCGGCCGGGGCGCAGCCGACCGACTGCTGGGTCGGTGCAGCGACCTCGCACAGCGTCTTCTGGCCCTCGACGAACCGGATCGTGGTGGCGGCGGCCGCCCACCCGAGGATGAACGGGCGGTCCGACTCGGCGGCGTAGACGTACTTGTGGTCGACGTAGTCGAAGGGCTTCTGGCCGTCGACGGACTGGATGATCGCCGTCGGGTGGTCAGCCGCCGACGCGACGGACGGGACGAGGGCGCCTCCGGCGGCGACGAGGCCGACCGCCACGACGGCGGTGGTCTTGGTGATGCGCGGCATCAGGATCCTTCCTGCCCGTGTGGGTGGAGCACGTCGCTCCGCCACCCCACAGGACCTGCAACATCCTGGATGTTGTGTTTGAAAGACCCTCGAACGCGATGCCTTCAGCGTCCGACTCAGGCCGACGGCACCGCCACTTCCCCGGTCTGGTACTGCGCGCGCCCGAACCCGAAGGACCAGTCCTCGGGACCGTTCTCGACGTACCCGATGAAGACGTCCTCGGAGGCGACGCCGACCGCGACGAGTCGCTCGTGCACCGCGGCGTACAGGGCCGCCTTGGCCTCCGCGCTCCGGCCGCGCTGCGTGAAGACCTGCACCATCACGACGCCCTCGGTGCGCTCGAAGCCGAGGCCGGCGTCCTCGGCGATGATCTGCTGCGCCGGGTGCTCCGTGACGATCTGGAACCGGTCGCGCGGCGGGATGCCGTACTGGTCGACGATCGCGGCGTGGATCGCGTCGGCGACGGCGCGGACCTGCTCCGGGGTGCGGCCGGTGGTGAGGTCGATACGGACGAGCGGCATGACGGTCTCCTGCGGGTGGGTGCGTGTCGGGGTCGGGGTGCGCGCTGCTCCCGACCGGACGGCGGACGGGAGGCGCGGTGCCAGCCTGCTCCGCGCCTCCCGTCCGGCACACGGTGCGTCCCCAGGACCGCACCCCCGTCCGTCACCGACCCGTCGGTCCGTCTCGCGTGCCGGGAGGCGCGGTGTCGGTGGGCTCTGCCAGGGTCGCGTCATGCAGATCCTCGCGTTGGTCATCGGTCTCGTCCTCGGCATCGCCGTCGGAGCGGTCGTGGCCTTCGCGCTGGCCCGCTCGCGGGCCGGCGTCGACGCCGCCGCCGCGCACGCCACCGCGGACGCGCTGCGCGCGCAGCTCGCCACGGTCCGGTCCGACAGCGAGGAACGCCTCGACGCGCAGGACGCGCAGTACCGCCGGCAGGTCGACTCGCTCGAACGTCGGGCGGCCGAGTTGGAGCACCTCGTGCAGCGCATGCACGGCGCCGACGCGGCCCGGAAGCAGGACGAGTCGAAGGTGCTCTCGGCCCTCAGCCCGGTGGCGCAGACCCTCGATGTGATGCGCGCCAAGATCGCCGAGCTCGAGCAGTCCCGGAGCGAGCAGTACGGCGCCCTGTCCGCACAGCTGCGGTCGGCGGCCGAGTCCGAGGAACGCCTGCGCGCGACTGCCGACACCCTCGCGAGTGCCCTGTCCTCGAACAGCACCCGCGGCGTGTGGGGCGAGACGCAGCTTCGGAACGTCGTCGAGGCCGCCGGGCTGCTCGAACGCGTCGACTTCGACGTGCAGTCGTCGGTCACCACCACCGCGGGCGCGGCCCGTCCGGACATGGTCGTGCACCTGCCGGGCGGCAAGACCATCGCCGTCGACGCCAAGGTGCCGTTCAGCGCGTACCTGCAGGCGGCCGAGATCCCGGCGACCGCGGGCGGAGCCGAGGGGGCGCGGCGCGACCAGCTCGTCGCTCAGCACGTCAAGGCGCTGCGGGCACACGTCGACGCCCTCGCCGCGCGCGAGTACTGGTCGGGCTACGACGCCTCCCCCGAGCTGACGATCGCGTTCATCCCCTCGGAGTCGCTCGTCTCGAGCGCACTGGCCGCCGACCCGGGGCTGCTCGACCACGCGTTCCGGAAGCGGATCGCGCTCGCGTCGCCGGTCACGCTGTGGTCGGTGCTGAAGACCGTCGCGTTCTCGTGGCAGCAGGACGTCGTCACCGCCGAGGCCCGTGAGCTGTTCCGGGTGTCGCGGGAGCTGCACGGCCGGCTGTCCACGATGGCCGCGCACGTGGACAAGCTCGGGCGCTCGATCCGCGGCAGCGTCGTCGACTACAACCGGTTCGTGGGGTCGCTCGAGCGCCAGGTGCTGCCGAGTGCCCGGCGGTTGTCGCTGCTCGACGAGTCGAAGGTGATCGCGGACCCCGCCGCCGTCGAGGACGAGCCGCGGCTGCTCACCGCGCCGGAGCTCGTCGGCGCCCTCGACGAGGACTGACCCCGGGGCTGCAGCGCTGCGCCCGCGGCGCGGCGCACGCCCGCGCCGCGCCGGCCGACGGCCGGCCGCGCCGGCGCGGGCGGGCCCGGCGCGACGTGATCGCACACAACGGAAAGCACCTCGCACCACGTCACTTCGCGGCGCGAGGTGCTTCCGCTTGTGCGAAACGCCGCGTAGCAGCGCCGCGGCAGGCGCGGCCGCCCGACCGCCGCCGCAGGCGAGGCGGGCGGCCGGCACGGCGCGGTTCCGGCGCGACGTGCGCGCGCACAACGGAAAGCACCTCGCACCACGTCATCGCGTGGCGCGAGGTGCTTCCGCTTGTGCGAAGCGCCGCGTAGCAGCGCCGCGGCCGCCCCGCCGCCGGCGGCCGGGCGGCCGGGCGGCCGGGCGGTCCCGGCC